>NZ_CAKLBR010000003.1:0-387820 GCF_920984685.1 Pseudomonas sp. Leaf59
CGACCATAGAGCATTGGAACCACCTGATCCCATCCCGAACTCAGTAGTGAAACGATGCATCGCCGATGGTAGTGTGGGGTTTCCCCATGTGAGAGTAGGTCATCGTCAAGATTAAATTCCGAAACCCCATTTGCGAAAGCAGATGGGGTTTTGTTTTGGGCGTTGGAAAAGTATTCACTAAACGTGCACCGTTTTGATCGACGTCCGACGTCATCACCGACCTGCCGTTCGGGAAATCGATGCAAAGTGTTTCTGCATTTTTGGTATGGTGCACCACCTTTTCACAAGGATTGATCTCTTTCCGCAGGATGCGGCGTCGACCTTCTTCAACGAGATGCTGTAGAAATGCCAGGACCCATACCGATCAAAGATCACGAAAAAGAAAATAGCTTGGTCAACAAGCGCCTGCTGGCCTGCGCCCTGCTGGTGATTGGCATCACCTGTGCCCTGGTGGGCCGCTTGTATTTCCTGCAGGTGGTGCAGTTCGATTACCACTCCACGATCTCTGAAAACAACCGCGTCCATGTTCTGCCCATCACCCCAACCCGCGGCCTTATTTATGACCGTAACGGCGTGGTGCTGGCTGACAACCGTCCCAGTTACAACCTCACCATCACCCGGGAGCGCGCCACTGATCTCAAGGGGGAGCTGGACGCCATCGTCAGCCTGCTGCACTTGCCTGCCGAAGACCGTGCGGTATTCGACAAGGCATTGAAGCAGGCACGTCATCCTTTCGTTCCTGTCACATTGTTTTACGAACTGACGGAAGAACAGATCGCTCTGTTTGCGGTTAACGAATTCCGTCTGCCCGGAGTGGATGTCGAACCTCAGTTCGTTCGGCATTACCCGCTCGGTGCGCATTTCGCACACTCCATCGGCTACGTTGGTCGTATCAACGAGAAAGAATCCAAGGCCCTGGATTCGGTGGAGTACCGTGGCACCCAGTCCATCGGTAAAACCGGTATTGAACGTTTCTACGAATCCGAGTTGCATGGTCATGTCGGCTATGAAGAAGTCGAGACCAATGCACAGGGCCGTGTATTACGAGTGCTGAAGCACACTGATCCGATCCCCGGTAAAAATATTGTCCTGAGCCTCGACGTTCACCTTCAGGAAGCCGCCGAAGAGGCCCTGGGCGACCGTCGTGGCTCGGTGGTCGCTCTCGATCCGCAAACCGGCGAAGTGCTGGCCATGGTCAGCAAACCCAGTTTCGATCCGAACCTGTTCGTCACCGGTATCAGTTTCAAGGAGTACGCCGCACTGCACGACTCCATTGACCGACCGCTGTTCAACCGCGTCCTCAGAGGCTTGTACGCCCCAGGCTCAACCATCAAACCGGAAGTGGCCATCGCGGGCCTGGACAGTGGCGTCGTCACCCCGCAAACCCGTGTGTTCGACCCGGGCTACTATCAACTGCCGGATTTCGATCACAAATACCGCAACTGGAACCACAGTGGCGACGGCTGGGTGGACATGGATGCGGCGATCATGCGCTCCAACGACACCTACTTCTACGACCTCGCCCACAAGCTGGGCATCGACCGCCTGCACGACTACCTGGCCGAATTCGGCCTCGGCCAGAAAGTCTCGCTGGACATGTTCGAAGAGTCCGCAGGCCTCATGCCATCTCAGGCCTGGAAGCGCGCGACCAGACGTCAACCCTGGTTCCCCGGCGAAACGGTGATCCTCGGTATCGGCCAGGGCTATATGCAGGTCACGCCGTTGCAGTTGGCCCAGGCCACGGCCTTGATCGCCAACAAGGGCGTGTGGAATCGGCCGCATCTGGCCAAGACCATCAACGGTGTGCCGCCGGTGGACGAAAACCCGATGCCCAATGTCGTTCTCAAGGATCCGCGTGACTGGGAGCAGGTCAATCACGGCATGCAACTGGTGATGCACGACCCGCGCGGCATCGCTCGGGCTGCGGCACAGGGTGCGCAATACCGCATCGCCGGCAAGAGTGGTACGGCGCAGGTGGTGGCGATCAAGCAGGGCGAGCGTTACAACCGCGACAAGACCCTGGAGCGCCATCGTGACAACGCCTTGTTCGTCGGCTTCGCGCCGGCCGAGCACCCTAAAATCGTGATCTCGGTGATGATTGAAAACGGCGAAGCCGGCGGACGCGTGGCCGGCCCTGTGGTCAGGCAGATCATGGACGCCTGGCTGCTCGACCAGGAAGGCCACCTGAAGCCGCAGTACGCGACGCCGAGCAAGGCGCCAGGTGACCCGCGCGTCTAGATCAAGCCGTTAGCGCGCAGATTACAAAAGCAACTTCCCTGCAACGGGTCAGTCATAACCATTGGCTTGGTCAAGGACGGGGGCATCATCGCGCGCAACCCGGGTTGCGCATCTGTCGATGTCACCTAAGGTCAATGGAGGAGGTGACTTATGCACGTATTGGATCGCATCGAGCGGAAAATTCTGCTCAACGCTTCACGTAAAAAGGTGTGGGAAGCACTCACCGATGCCGAGCAATTTGGCGCCTGGTTCGGCGTTGCCCTCAAGGGCAAGCGCTTTGTCGAAGGGGAGACCGTCGAAGCGCCGATCACTTATCCGGGCTACGAACACGTGGTCTGGAAAGCCAGAATCGAACGCATCCTGCCGCAAACCCTGTTCTCTTTCCATTGGCATCCCTTCGCGGTGCTGGAGGGCGTCGACTACGACAACGAAACCCCGACGCTGGTGGAATTTACCATCGAGGACCGTGCACCAGGCATCCTGCTGCGGGTGGTCGAATCCGGTTTCGACAAGGTGCCTGAAGCCCGTCGTCAGAAGGCGTTCAAGATGAACTCCCGTGGCTGGGACGATCAGATGGGCAATATCGAAAGCTACCTGGGCGCCGCTCGCCAGGCGTGACCCAAGCGGGCATCGATAGCGATGCCCGGTTTCGATGGCGATTAAAAATCAATCGTCGCCGACAACTTGGCAACACGCGGTTCACCCTGACTCAGGTAACCCCCCAACGCCGACTCCCAGTATTTCTCATTGGCGACATTCTCCACATTGGCGCCAAGCGTCACATCGCGCTGATCCACCTTGAAGGTATAACGCGCACCCAGGTCGAAGCGATTCCAGGCCGGCAGACTCAGGTTGTTGGCCGCATCGGCATACTGGCCGCCAGTGCGCAGCATGCGACCGCTGAGGGTTGCGCCCTGCAGGCCCGGCACATCCCAATCCACCCCCGCATTGAGCTGGAACGAAGGCACACCGATTGCGCGATTGCCGTCGTTGGCGCCATTGAGCGTGTCCTTGAGCTCGGTCTTCATTACCGTTACGCCACCGAGCAAACGCAAACCACTCACAGGCTCACCGAAGACATTCAGCTCCACCCCCTGGTTGATTTGCTGGCCTTCGCGCACATAGGCGGCGGTGGTCGCGCCAGTCTGGATCGAGTAACCATCACTCGGCTGCTCGATACGGTACACACCCAGCGTTGCGCCGTAGGTGCCCATGTCCAGTTTTACCCCCGCTTCAGTCTGTTTCGAGCGGGCGGGCGCGTAGGCTTGTGCACCATTGGTCACCGTCAGGCCACCGGATGACACGGGAGCCGTCGGCCCCTGGGTCAAGCCTTCGATATGGTTGGCATAAAACGACACATGCTCCCAGGGTTTGAACACGATCCCGTAAACCGGCGTGTTGATTGACGCCGTGTAGTTGGAGCTGCGCGGGCCGGAACCATACGCATAGTTCTGCATGACCATTTCCTGATGGCGCAGCCCTGCGGTGAACAGCAGACGGTCATCCAGGAAACCAAAAGTGTCAGAGATGGCCGCACTGCGCACGAACGTCTTGGCGGTGATGCCGGGGTCACCCAGGTCACCGCCGTTCACCGTGCCGCGCACCGGTTGTGCAATGTCGCTGGAAGGGTGGTAGAGGTTGCTGGCATTGGGCGTAAAGTCGAACTCGTAGGCATTGCGGGCCTGCGTCCAGGTGCCTGTCAGGCCGAGGTTCAGCTGATGGCTGACCGCACCGGTCTGGAACTTGCCATTGAGACCGGTCATCAGGCTGGTGTTGTCTTCCTGATGGGCGATGCGCGAACCGGTCACCTTGGCCGTGCCGAAGTTATCGGTCAGGGTCACCGACGAATAGCGCCCGCTTTCATTGGTATGTTTGGCGCCGGCGGCAAGGTAGGCGGTCCAGGTGTCGTTGAGGTCGTATTCGCCGCGCAGCATGCCCAGCGTGTCCTCGATGTTGGTCGCGTTCCAGCGTGGCGCGTAGTTGGTATCGGCCGAGGGTGCACTCGGGATGTGGGTGACGCCGGTGCCCAGGAACACCGAGTTACGGCCGCCGTTGACGCGCTGTTTCTGGTAAACGAAATCACCCGATAAACGCAGGGCATCGCCACGATAATCCAGGCCGACGGCGAACAGCTTGGCCCGCTGGTTCTCGTCATCAATGCCGGTATCCCCTTCGCGCTGGGAAATATTCACCCGCGCGCCAAACCGATTGCCCTCGCCAAACCGCTGGCCCACATCCAGATGCTCGCCCACCCGGCCATCACTGCTGATATCGGTGCTGAAGCGGCGCAGCGGCACATCATCGGCGCGTTTGGGTTGCAGGTTCACGCCGCCGCCAATGCCCGAGCCGCCCGGCGTGACGCCGTTGATAAAGGCATTGGGACCCTTGAACACTTCCACGCGCTCCAGCGCGTCGGTGGACATGATCTGACGTGGCAGAATGCCGTACAGGCCGTTGAAGGAAATGTCGTCACCATTAAGTGGCAGGCCGCGAATCACAAAGACCTGCGCCTGGTTCGCATACCCCGAGGCCTGACGCACGGACGAGTCGTTGAGCAGCACATCGGCCACCGTTTCGGCCTGCTGGTCGCGGATCAACTTCTCGGTATAGGCCGCCATGCTGAACGGCACATCCATGATGTCCTGATTGCCCAGCACACCCAATTGGCCACCGCGTGCCACCTGTCCGCCGCTGTACGCCGGTGGCAGCGCGTTCGGCGCGGGTGCGTCGGCGCTGATGTTGGTGGCGCCCAATTCCAGTGTGTTGCCGTCCTGGCGCGTAGTCGGATCGGCCGGGGTAGCAGCCTGTGCGGTAAGGCTCAGGGAGCAGCAAAGGGCGAGCAGGGTAGGGCGAAACGGCACGGCGAGTCGGTTACAGGTGGGCATGGTCGATCCTGACGGAGAACCGTCAATGTGAGGAAAAGGGCAACAGCGTTGCGCGTCCTCACTGCGCGGATACGACTCCGGCGCAAATGATAGTAATTGTTATTAGCGTTTTGCAACAAATTTGTCAGATTAGGCTCCGCGCGAGCGTTAACCTGCCGCGTCCGGCCGGATGCCGGGTAGAATCACGCCCTGAACGCAATGTTTGAGGTGCGGCACGGTGGATTTACAGCAGGGTTTCGTCCTGACCCGGCATTGGCGCGACACCCCGGAGGGCACGCAGGTCAGCTTCTGGCTGGCCACCGACCAGGGGCCCAGGTTTGTCCGCCTGCCCGTACAGACCTCGGTGATGTTCATCCCCGAAGCCCATCGCAAACCGCTCGACTGGCTGCTCAAGGACGAGCGCGACATCCAGCTGCGGCCGTTGCAGTTGTGCGATTTCCATCACCGCCCCGTCCTGGGCCTGTATACGCGCCAGCACCGCCAGGCAATGGACCTGGAAAAGCGCCTGCGCACCGCCGGCGTTGACGTCTACGAGGGCGACGTGCGCCCGCCCGAGCGCTACATGATGGAGCGCTTCATCACCGCCCCGGTGTGGTTCGGTGGCACCCCCGATGCCGACGGCACCTTGCTCGACGCGCAGATGAAACCCGCCCCCGACTACCGTCCGCCGCTCAAGCTGGTGTCCCTGGACATTGAAACCACCGCCCAGGGCGATCTCTATTGCATTGGCCTGCAAGGTTGCGGCGAGCGTCAGGTGTACATGCTCGGCCCGCCGAACAACGCCTGCGCGGTGGACTTCAAGCTCGACTACTGCGACACCCGTGCTCAACTGATCGAGGCCCTCAACCTCTGGCTCGCCACCCATGACCCCGATGCGATCATCGGCTGGAATGTGGTGCAGTTCGACCTGCGCGTGCTCCACGAACATGCCCAGCGCCTCAACGTGCCGCTGATGCTTGGCCGTGGCGACGAGCCGATGGCGTGGCGCGAACATGGCAGCCGCAATCATTACTTCGCCGCCGCCGCCGGGCGCCTGATCATCGACGGCATCGAAGCGCTGCGCTCGGCCACCTGGAGTTTCGAGTCCTTCAGCCTGGAAAACGTCGCGCAAACCCTGCTCGGCGAAGGCAAGGATATTTCCACGCCGTATCAGCGCATGGACGAAATCAACCGCATGTTCGCCGAGGACAAGCCCGCCCTGGCGCGCTACAACCTCAAGGACTGCGAGCTGGTCACGCGGATCTTCGCCAGGACCGAGCTGCTCAAGTTCCTGCTGGAGCGGGCCAGCGTCACCGGGTTGCCGGCCGACCGCAACGGTGGTTCCGTCGCCGCCTTTACCCACCTGTACCTGCCGCTGATGCACCGTCAGGGCTTCGTTGCGCCGAACCTGGGCGACAAACCACCCCAGGCCAGCCCCGGCGGCTTTGTCATGGACTCGCGTCCGGGCCTGTATGAATCGGTGCTGGTGCTGGACTACAAAAGCCTCTACCCGTCGATCATCCGCAGCTTCCTGATCGACCCGGTGGGCCTGATCGAAGGTCTTAAGCACCCCGACGACAGCGACTCGGTGGAAGGTTTTCGCGGCGCGCGTTTTTCCCGCACCCGGCACTGCCTGCCCGCTATCGTCGCGCGGGTTTCCGAAGGCCGCGAGGTGGCCAAGCGTGAGCGCAACGCGCCGCTGTCCCAGGCCCTGAAAATTATCATGAACGCCTTCTACGGCGTCCTCGGTTCCAGCGGTTGCCGGTTCTTCGACACACGCCTGGCCTCGTCGATCACCCTGCGTGGCCATGAAATCATGCGCCAGACCCGCAAGCTGGTTGAAGCCCAGGGCTATGAAGTGATCTACGGCGACACCGACTCTACCTTCGTCTGGCTCGGCAGCGCCCACGCTCAGGAGGACGCCAGCCGCATCGGCCAGGCGCTGGTCGCCCACGTCAACGAGTGGTGGCGCGCGCACCTGCAGACGGCGTTCGGCCTGCACAGTGCACTGGAGCTGCAGTTCGAGACCCACTTCACGCGCTTTCTGATGCCGACTATCCGTGGCGCGGAGGAGGGCAGCAAGAAACGCTACGCCGGGCTGGTGGTGCGCGCCGACGGC
This sequence comes from Pseudomonas sp. Leaf59, assembly GCF_920984685.1. Lineage (NCBI taxonomy): Bacteria > Pseudomonadati > Pseudomonadota > Gammaproteobacteria > Pseudomonadales > Pseudomonadaceae > Pseudomonas > Pseudomonas sp. Leaf59. The sequence continues at coordinate 7,222 of NZ_CAKLBR010000003.1, forward strand.
AGCGAAGAGATGGTCTACAAGGGCCTCGAAACCGTGCGCAGCGACTGGTCGCCCCTGGCCCGGCGGTTCCAGCAGGAGCTTTACCAGCGCATCTTCCACCGCCAGCCGCATCAGGATTACATTCGCGACTACGTGCGCCGCACCGTGAGCGGCGAGTTCGATGAACTGCTGATCTATCGCAAACGTCTGCGTCGGCGCCTGGACGACTACGAGCGCAACGTGCCGCCCCATGTACGCGCCGCGCGCCTGGCTGATGACTACAACGACCGCCTGGGCCGCCCGCGCCAGTACCAGCGTGGCGGCTGGATCAGCTACGTGATCAGCGTCAACGGCCCGGAGCCGCTGGAAGTGCGGCAGGCGCCGATCGACTACGATCACTACGTGACGCGACAATTGCAGCCGGTGGCGGAGGCGATCCTGCCGTTCGTGGATGACGATTTCAGCACCCTGGTCGGCGGACAGATGGGGCTGTTTTAAAGGAGGCAGCACCATGTACACGCTCTACGGCACCGACGAATCCGGCTCGTGCATGATCGAGATTGCCCTGCAACGTTGCGCCGTGCCGTGGCACCGCGTGGATGCCAGTTCCTGGCATGAGGGCGAGGGCAGTGAAGCGCTTGCGCGAATCAATCCGCTCAAACAGATCCCTACCCTGGTCACACCCGATGGGCAGGTCCTCACCGAAAGCGCGGCCATCCTGATCCACCTCGGCCTGGAGTTTCCCGACGCCGGCCTGCTGGCCGGCAATCGCGGGCAAATTCTGCGTGGCCTGCTGTACATCGCTGCCAATTGCTATTCGGCCATTGGCATCATCGACTACCCGCAACGCTGGCTGGGCGACGTCGATCAGGCGCTGCAGGCGCAACTGGTCACCGGCACACGACGCTACCTGCACCAGGCCTGGGTGGTGTTTGCCGATCAGTTTGCCGAACAGTTGTTCGCGCCCAACCATGCGCCGAACGCTTTGGGCATCATGGCGGCGGCGGTGTCGCGCTGGGACGGCGCGCGGGGAGCGTTGAGCGCATTGGCCCCGGGCTTTGCCCACACCCTGGCGCAGGTGGATGCCGACCCGATAGTGGCCCCGGTATTCGCCCGGCATTGGCCACACTGGAATGGCCTCTGAGGTTCGTGCAATCAGAAGAAACAATCACTGCCCAACCGGCCTGATCCCTTGCGCGGCGCGCGTCCTGACCTACGCTTTCAGAACCCGGCGTAGGAATCATCCTTGAAATTGACGGTCGCACACATGAAACTCAAGAACCTGCACGCAATTCAAAGGAGGTGCGCATGCTCATCCGGTCGCTGACCCTGGCTACCTTGATGGCTTTTACGGGGCCGCTGTTGGCCGCGGATGATATCAACCCGCTCAAGCAGGACATGGGCAAGGCCCGTCCGCTGGTGGTGGTGGAGCTCGATTCCGGTAACGCCACATTGTCCACGCTGCAGAAGCAGCTGGACGAGCCTGCCAACAAGCAGTCGTTCGAAGAGCGCAACATGGTGTTCTACACCGTCAAGTTCGGCAGTATCGGCGCCGAAGGGGAAAAGTTCGCCAAGGAGGCCAAGGACAACAAAAAGCTCACGCCGCCTGAAACCAATGCGCTGATCCGTGCCCTCAAGCTGGGCGCCGGTAGCGGCACCAAGGTGATCCTGATCGGCAAGGACGGCGAGAAGAAGCTCGAGAAGACCGTGCCTCCGGATACCCTCGACCTCAAGGAGTTCTTCAGCACCATCGACCAGATGCCCATGGCCGAGAAAGAGGCCGCCGCCGCCGCAGAAGCTGCGCCAGCCGAACCTGCCCCCGCCAAGGGCAAACCCGGCAAGCCCGGCGCCAAAGCCCCCCAACAACTCGACGACTAACCCACCACCCCCGTGGGAGCGGGCTTGCCCGCTGCCACAGCCGCCTCAGCGTTGCTTCGCCACCGGAAACGGGAAATAGAAAAACCGCAGAACCGCCACCCGCTTGATCACCTCCCCGATCAGCAATGGCCCCACCACCGCCACCACCAAACCCACACCCGCCGCCAGGAACGGATGCAGCCCCAGGCGTTGCATCAGGTCGAAGGTCTTGTGCTGAATCTCCCCGTGAAAAATCAGCAGGATCAGCGTTGACTGACCGATGTAGGTCATCGCCCGCGTCACCAGCGCCGAGACCGTCAACACCTTCGCCAACGCCCAGCACGCGTACATGCCAATCACCGCCAGCAGGCTGGTCCACAACCAGTGGTCATAACGCCGTTGCGCCAGGTCCATGGTGTCCCAGGTCAAGTCGAACAACACGGCGAACACCACCACCGCGATCAACAGCGTCAGCCAACTGCCAGGGTGCGTGCGCAGCCAGTCGCGCAGCAGGTAGCCGGCGATGAAGCAGGCGCTGCTGATCAGCGTGATATCCAGGCTGAACGGCAGCCCCGGCAGTACCCAGGTGTGCTCGCCAAGCGTCACCGGCCATTGCCAGAACAGCGGCAACATCCAGATCCCGAGCAGCAATTGCACGGCAAGCAGCAGGGCACTGGCCCACGGCGCAAGCTTCAGCCGCAGGATCAGGCGCAGCATCACCCAACTGAACAGGATCGCCACCCACATGTGCGGCAGAAACCACATGGCCTGCCACGGAATGGTGTCCACCGAGGCATAGAACACGCCGCCAATGTCCGGCAGCAAGGGTTGGTCGCGCAGCAGCGCACGCAGGCTGACATACAGCAGCAGGGTGAAAAAAAACGGCTTGAGCAGGCCATCGGCCTTGCGCACGGCCATCTCCACAAACGGCTGTTCCGGCTTGAAAAATACCCCGGATAAAAAGAAGAACAGCGGTATGACGAACGACGCCAGTATCGGGTACATCAGGTCCCGTGAGTTCGCCACGAACCAGCTGTGAGCGAACACGATCACCAGGATGCCGATGCCTTTGGCGATATCCATTTGAATCCAACGATGTTTCATGGGCGTCTTCCCGATCGATCATTCATGCCTTGCGCCACGGCTTGAGCCACAGCCCCATGCCCAGCAACACCACGGCCCCGGCCAGGGTGCTGAGCCCCAGTTGCAGCCACACGCCGTCAATTCGAAACAGCAGCAAAGCCGCCAGCAGCATCAGTGCTGCGCTCAGCAGCCAGTGTCTGGCCCAGGGCAGGGCGCCAAGCAGCGCCTGACGCTGCATCAACAACAACGCCGTGCAGATCACCCCGGCCAGCGCGGCCAAGGGAATACCGGCCAGGCCGAACATGAAGGGCAGGGCGCCCAGCAGCAGCACATTGACCAGGCTGCCGAGCAGTTCGCAGCGCAGGGGCTGGCGTGTGTCACCGGCCGCATAGGCATAACGCGCCAGCAGTGCGTTCCACGCGCCGAACACCAGTGGCACTGCGAACCATGCCAGCAGCAGCGGTAACGGCGAGTCCGCCGACTGCCTGGGCAACAGCAGCGCCACCAGGCTCGGTGCCGCCGCCACCAAGCCGACCCCGGCGGGCAGGGTCAGCATGCTCGCGGTGTCCAGACCGCGTTTGAGCAGGGCCAGGCGCGCATCGCCCTGGCGGCGGCTCATCATGCCCAGCAGCACCTGATTGAGGCTCATCAGCGCAATCAGCGGCAGGTTCATCAGCTTGCGCGCGAGGTTGACCCAGGTCACCGCGCCTTCGCCCAGCAGCGACGCCACCAGCCGTTCGATCAACGCCAGGCCCTGGCTCGCACCGTTGCTCAGCAACAAGGGGCCGATGCGTTGGCCCAGCTCCCGCAACGGCGCCGCCGACCACTGCCAGCGCCACGGTCGCCAACCCTGGCGCCAGATCGACGGCAACAGCGCCAGCGGCATCAGCAGGCTGCCGGCCAGGCACGCCAGGGCCAGCGTGTGCGGCGCGGTCGCGGTTCCGGCCAGGGCAAGGTAGGTCACCGGCGGCAGGTTGAACAGTAACGAGCCCAGCCCCGCCAACACAAACCGCTCACCGGCCTGCAACGGAATGCTGAACAGTGCGTGCAGCATCAGGCCCGGCACGCACCAGGCGACCACCTGCAGATTGCCGGCGGCGAGTGCCGTGGCGCTGTCCGCCAACCCCGGCCCCAGCAGTTGCACCAGCCACGGCGCCAACAGCGTCAGCAGCAGGCTGGTGACCAATGCAATCGCCATCAGGGCCGGGAACAGCACGGTCAGCCAGCCCAGTCGGTCGGCATCCTTGCGCTGCAGATACAGTGGCAATGCCGCGGCACTCAGCACACCGCCGGCCAACGACATGCGCAGCGCCTCGGGCAAAAACAGCGCGATCAGGAAGGCGTCACTGCGCTCGCCCGCGCCCCAGGCCGCCACCAGCAGCCATTCACGCGCAAACCCCAGGCACAGGCCCAACAGGGTCGCCAGTGTCAGCCAGGCGGCGGAGCCAAGCATCAGGGACGTGCGCCATCAGTTAGCGGTTTGCGATGGGCCACGCGCTTGACCTGCGGCACGCGCGCCGCAAACAGGCGGCGTGCTTCCAGCACATTGAGCCCCACCATCAGCCAGAACAGCGCCACCATCACCACCGCAAAACTGAAGTAGTGGTCGAACAACCCGCTCACCAACGCCGCGAGGATCCCGGCGGTGCTGCCGAGCCACAGCGCATTGTCCTTGGTCAGGCGAATCGGGCCGCGTTCCGGGCGCGCCTCGCGCCACCAGCGCACAGTCACGGCGACGAACAGCAGCATGCCGACAATGCCGGTCTTGTAGATGAAGTTCAGCCACAGGTTGGAGATCCCCAGAAACGGCGTGCCCGGTACCGGCGGGTCGACTTTGAAGCCGATGCCGAACGGATAGGCCGCCACCGCCTGGGGAAACATGCGGTACTCGTCGAAACGGATTTCGGTACTGGCGTTGTCCGACGAAAATATCGTCGCCAGCCGCTCCTGCAATGGTGGATACGCCAGCACCAGCGCCACGGTCAGCGCCGCGCCGATCATCAGCAGGCGCCCGGTGTACGGCACGCGGCGCGTGGCCATCCACAGCAGCACCAGCGCCAGGCTGACCATCGCACCACGGCTGCTGGCCAGCAGCAGCGCCGCCGCGCCGAGGCACGCCACGCCCAGACCCAGTGCGCGTTTCCAGCCGCGCTCGGTCATGCCGAAGCAGAACGCCAGGGGCAGCAGCAGCGCCATGATCCCGCCGATGGCGTTCGGGTGCATCCACGGCGAGCCCATGCGCGAAGACATCGCTTCCAGGCCGAATTTGAGCATGTCGAAGTTGCCGTAATTGAGCAGCGCCAGGATCGGCGCAATGCCCGCCCCGGAACGCGTGCGCACGAACACTGCAATCGACATCACCAGCATTGCCAGCGTGCCCAGCAGCAGGGCGACCACCAGCGACTCGCGCTGTTTGGGTTCCACCAGCAGTTTGGCGCACAGAAACACCGCCGACAGGCTCAGCAACCAGCGCAGCCAGTTGGCCACGCCGCTGGTTTCGACATTGACGACGATCACCTGGCCGACAATGAACGGGAACACGCTGAACAGCATCAGCCACAGCAGCATCTGGTCGGTGGGCCGGCGCCACAGGCTGGGCGCCGCCGGCAGGCGTGAGAGAAACGTCTGCCACAGCACCGCGCCCCAGGTCAGCGCGAGGATCGCCTCGCTGACCGTGCTGCGAATCCCCAGGTTGATGGTGGAATACGGCATAAACGTCGCGAGCATGGCGAACAGCAACAAGCCCCACAGCGGAAAGCGCAGGATAGTCACCGCCGCCGCCAGCCCAACCACGCCCAGCAACGCCTTGGCCGGTGACAGCGCCAGTGCCATTACGCCGAACAGCAGGCCGAAGAGGATCGCGACAGGGGCGCCCAGGGAGTCTCTCATTGCAGTTCCTCGATCAGTTGCGCCAGGCGCAGGCGATAGGCCTGATGGTTGAAGCGCTGCGCCCACTGCCGGCGTTGCTCGGGCGACTCTTCGTCAGGCTGCTCGCCCAGGTTCACCATCAGTTGCACCAGCGCCGGCCCGTCGGTGGGCGAAAAACGCGGCGCCGAGGGTGGGGTGATTTCATCCAGCGACGTACCGCTGGCCACGGCCACCGGCGTGCCGACGCTCAGCGCCTCGATCACCGGCAAACCGAAGCCTTCGGCATACGACGGCTGCCACAGGCGCGCGGCGCGGCGGTACAGCGCATGCAGCTCGGCATCCGACACGCCGCTCAAGGCGCGAATCCCCGCCACGCTACGCTGGGCTTGCGGCAGATGATCGAGGCTGCCCACCAGCACCAGTTCTGGCACGGCAGGGGACAGCCGACGGGCCTCCTGCCAGGCCTGCACCAGAAACGGCACGTTCTTTCGCAATTCGCGAGTGCCCACCAGCAGCCAGTAGCGCTCGGGCATTTGCCGCGCAGTGAGGTCCGCCGCCAGTTCGACAAAGCTGTCCACCTGGTTGGGCAGTACGCGAACCTTGCCCGCCGCTTTGGGAAACAGGCGCACGGTTTCATCGGCGCTGTACTGCGACGGCGTCCACACGCGGTCGGCGCTGTGCACCGCGTAGGCAATCGACAGGCGATCGCTGGTCTTGTAGATCAACGCCTTCAGGCGGTTGGCGTGGTAATTGTCCAGAGTGATCTGGAACAGGTCATGCAGCAGCACCACCGTGCGCAATCCCTTGGGTTTGGGTGGCAACGGCAGGCCCATGTTGAAGGTGCTGATGTACAAATCGATATGCTGCTCGCGCAACGCCCGTGGCAAAAAACCGGCTTCGAAGCGCAGGCGATTGTGCGGCTGGTGCATCGCGGTTTTCGCGCAGCCCCAGGCCGGGCAGTGCGCCTGCAGCCGCGTTTCGTCCCCCAGCGGCGCCACGGTAAAGCGCTCGAGCGCAACGCCCGGCAAGGTGTGCAAGGCGCTTTCCAGCGCATACACCTGGCGGCTGATGCCCGATTGCGGCGAGGTGCCGACGGTGCGGTAATCAAGGCCTACACGCATGCGGGTTCCTTTTCGGTGAGCGGCGAAAGGCTGGCGTACACGCGCTCCAGCTGGCTGGCGGCGACACTCCAGTCATGGGCGCGGCGCACGTAGGCGCGGCCGGCTTCGCCCATGGGCGTGGCGGCGTCGGGAAACTGCAGCAGGCGCACCACGGCGTCGGCCAGGCCGGTGGCGCTCTGGGCGCCGAGGTAGTCCAGGCCTTCCACCAGGTCCAGGCCGGACACGCCCTGTTCGGTGCTCGCCAGCGGCAGGCCGGCCGCCAGCGCTTCGAGCACCTTGAGCTTGGAGCCGCCCCCGTGGCGCAACGGCGCCAGAAACACCGAGCAGCTCGATTGCAGGCTCAGCAGATCGGGCACGAACCCCTGCCACTCGATACGCGGATCCGGCCAGCGCGTGCGCCAACTGTCGGGCATGCCGAAGCCGCACACACTCATGCGCGCCTGCGGGCAGCGCTCCCAGACCTTGGGCAGGATCTCATCCAGCGCCCACTCGATGGCGTCCACATTCGGCGCGTATTCGTAGTTGCCCAAAAACAGCACGCGGCGGCTGGTCGGGTCCGGGCGGGCGCCGGCGAAGTGGTCGCAGTCCACCCCGTTGACCACCACCGGCACCGGCTTGCCGGCGATCTTTGCCAACGTTTGCGCATCGCTGTCGGTGACCGCCACCACCTGCGTCGCCTGGCGCATCACCCGGTGTTCCCAGCGGCCGTAGCGCCACTGGTCGTAGCGAATAAACGGCAGCGCCCAGTTCGGCAGGCGATCGTAAGTGGCGGCGCCGAGGGCCGATTCGACGTTGTGTTCGGTCAGCACGAAAGGCTGGGCGGTGCGCGCCAGTGCGTCTTCGTAAGGTTGGAAGCTGTAGGTGTGCTCGATCTGCACCACGTCCCAGTGCTCGTTGAGCAGTTGGTTGAAGCGCGCCTGCAAGGGCGCGGACAGGCCATTCACGCTGGCCAGCAGCGGGTAGGGCGCAAACAGCCCGGCCACCAGGGTCTTCAGGCTGCGCAGGGGACGGCGCGGCAGCACGATCAGGTGGTCGAGAAAGGTCTCCAGCACCTGACGGTCGGCGAGCGACACCGGGTGCTTGTCATGCAGCAACAGGGTGATCCGGTGCCCGCGCGCCGCGAGGCTGCGCAGCAGGTGGAACTGGCGCGTCTTGCCGCCGCTGGTGGCCGGCCAGGGCGAGTAGGGCAGGATCCATAAAATGCGCATGGCTGGCTTCAATCCCATAGCAGAATTTGCAGGTTCGATTTGACCGGCACGGTCAAGCCGCCGGTGCCGCTGACCGGGGTTTGCGTGCCGCGCAGCGGGTCGTACAGCGTCGCGCTGGCAAGGCCCGGCAAATGCGCATTACCGCCTTGGGCCGCCCAGAAAAACCACAACTTGCGCCCATCGGCGCGGGTCCAGCCGATACTGAACAGGCCGTCGGGCAATTGGTCGGCGCTGGGTGGGTCGCCGGGGGTGAGGCTCGGCCCGCTTACGTCGAGAAAGTACTTCAAGGCGGTGTAGACAGGTTTGGGGTTGGCGTCGATATCAAGCAGGCCGTAGGACTGGTCGCGCACGCTGGCGCGCTGGTCGAGGTCGCTCAAGGTGAACAGGAACGTGCGGTCGTAATCCAGCGCGCTCATCAGCGCCAGGCGCCGCACCACGTAATCGGCCTGGCCTTGCAGCGAGATGATGTCCTGGGCGTCCTTGGGGCCGGTGTAGGTGGACCAGCCCCACTCGGTGGTCCACAGCGTTTGCACGCCGCCTGCGCGCAAGGCCTGGTTGAGCGCTGTGGTTTTGGCGATGAAATCCAGGTTGGCCGGGTCGTTGCCCTCCGGCAGTTGGGTGTAGGGGTGGTAGGCAATCACCGTGTTGAGGCTGGCGATACCCAACGCGCCCAGCGCGTCGAACATGGTCTGGCCGTTGGGCATCTCACTGAAGAACGCCATGCCGGCGGCCACCACCGGTTTGTCCGGGCGCATGGCGCGCAGCGCGGCGGCGGTGGTGGTCAGTAGCGTGGCGTAACCCGCCGGGTCGGCCACCGGGCGCCAGAAGCCGAGCAGGTTCGGCTCGTTCCACACCTGCCAGGCGTCCACGCTGGGGTAACGCTCGGCCAGCAGCGCCATGCGGTTGGCAAACACGTGCGGGTCTTTGGGCGGGTATTGGTCCTGATAAGGCGCGCCCACCGGCGCGGTGGTGGCGAAGGGCGCCGAACCGACCAGGTAGAACAACGACTTGAGCTGGTTGTCCTGCAGCTTCTTCACCAATTGGTCGAGGGTTGCGACCTGGTATTGGCCCTGCACCGGCTCCAGCTGATCCCAATGCAGATCCAGGCGCACCCACTCCAGGCCCAGCGCCTTGAGACGGTCGATCTGCTTCTGGTAGCGCTCGGGGCTGAACCACAGGAACTGCGCGTTAACGCCCAGAAAGTCCTTCCACACCAGCACCTTGCTGCCCTTGAGCACATGGCTCTCGGCGTCGGCCTGGCGCCCCCAGAGCACAGCGCCCAGGCCCAGCGCCGCGACCAGCACAAGCGTCAAAAAGTACGTGCCCTTACGCACCATGGGGACCTCCCACAATTGCCTGCTTGAAAAGTTGCCTGAACTGCTGCGCGGTCAACGGCCACAAACGTTCGCGCCCGATTTCCCCGGCGCGCTCGGCCCAGTCCCGAGCCAGCGTCGGTGTACGGGCCAGACGCAGCAGTTGCGCACTCAGGGCGGCCACATCGCCCTGAGGATAGATCGCGCCATTGCCGCTGGCGACTTCTTCGGCGAACGCCCGCGCATCCGAAGTGATCGCCCCACGCCCGCACGCCGCCGCCCATGACAACGCACCGCTGGTGCCACGCTGGCGCCCCAGCAGGCCGAGTTTTTTCGACTCGCGGTAGGGCAGCACCATCACATGATGGGCCTGGATCGTCGCGGCAATCTCATCCGCCGGCAGGTTCAGCCGCCAGTCGATGGCGTCGGCCAGGTCGAGGTCGGCGATCTGGCTGTGCAACTGGTCGAGGTAATTGCCCCCCGCGCCGAACGCCATTTCCGCAGCCGTGCCACCGGCCAATGTCAGCCGTACGCGGCCACGCAACTCGGGCGCTTGCCTGAACACGTCGGCCAGGGCCTGCAACAGGTCCTCGATGCCTTTGCCTCGGTAGATAAACCCGAAATACAGCAGGCGTAGCGTGTCCAGCGATGGCAACGGCGTCGGTGCGATCGCCAGGTTGGCGTGGTTGATCACCGCGACTTTGCCGGCCGCCAGGCGCATGCGCTGGCTCAGGCATTCGGCTCCCAGGCGCGTCAGGGTGATCAACCGGGTCAAACCGGCGGCGACCTCGCGCTCTTCGCGCAACGTCAGCGGGTCGGCCAACACCACCGCCGCCTGCGGCAACGGGCTGGGCAATCGCTCCATCAGTTGCAGGGGAAACGGCAGGCGTTCGCGGCGCCACACCATACGCTCCGGGTCGTGCACGGTGGCGGTCAGCGGCAGGGCAGGGTAGGCCTTGTGCAGCTCGCGCAGGGCCAGAAATTCCCCCAGTCGTCCGCCGCCCAGCTCGCCGTGGACCAGGTCCACGCTGTGCCAGTCGAACGTGCCGATTGCCCGCTTGATCGCCGCGCTCGATCCCTCGACGCCGCTCAACGGTGTCAGCACCGTCACACCCAACTGTTCCAGCGCCAGCTTGAAATGGTTCGCGTAATCGGCGATGCCGTTTTTCTCGGGTGGCAAGGGAGCCAGCAGGGCAATGCGCATCAGAACACCCCCCGGTACTTGGCAATGGTCTTGAGCACTTTGGCCGGTACCTCGAACCTTCGTCGGTTGATAATGATGCCGTCCACCTTGCCGAAGGCCGTATTGAGGATCGACAGCGCATGTTCCACCACCGGTACCGTGCTTTTCTGGGCCTCCACCACCAACGCAATCAGATCGGCCCGCCTGAGGCTGACAAAGGCGTCGCGGTTATCCAAAAGCGCTGAGGCATCGAGCAGCACCACTTCTCCCGGCGAGGCCGTCCGCGCACCTCCGACGCGGACCTTGATGCCATTTTCCTGAAGTAGTTGTCGTAGTTGCCCCACCACAAAACTTACCCCTTCGCCGTGGCGCGCCGAGGTCAGGCCGAGGGTCATGCCTTGTTCGGTTATTCGTTCAGGTTCGAGCAAACCGTAGAGTCGATAGATGCTGGCATTGAACGCGTTGGTGCTCTGCGCGGTGCTGGTGTCCAGCTCCGGCAGGGTGGTCCACAGTGGCAGGCCGAACTTGCGTTCCACCAGACCGCCGTCATGGATGCGCTGATCGAGCAGGTAGCACAGGTACACCACCAGCAGGCCGACGACGATGGCGAACGGGATCGCCAGCGTCAGCATCACCAGGGTTTTCGGAAAGATGCGCCCCGGGTTCAGGGTGGCTTCTTCGATCACCGCGATGTTGCTGATCTGGCTGTTGTCCAGTTCACGGTCGATGCGCGATTTTTCCAGGTTGTCCACATACAGCGCGTAGTTGCGCTCGGTGGCGCTCAGCTCGCGGGACAGGCGCGTCAACTCCGGTTCGATCTCCAGCGCCTGCTTGCGCTGGGCTTCCAGGTTGACCAGTTGTTTCTGCTGCTGAACCAGTTGGGTGCGCAGCGCCAGGTTGTTGCTGGACTCGTCCAGCAGCACCCGTTGCAGGTGGATTTCCAGGGTGTTCGGCGCGCGGTTTTCCGAGCTTTGCACGGTGTTGCTTTCAGCTGCCACCTGCACCTGCATGGCACGGATCGACGCATCCAGGGCTTTGACCGGCGGCGCGTTATCGGTGTAGGTGCGCATCATGTCGGCGCGTTCCAGCAGCTTCTGGTTGAGCAGGCGGCGCAGATCCTGTTGCTGCGGATTCAGCGCAATCTGGCGCACCGTGGTCACTTCCTTGGGCTGGCTCTTGAGCTGGGTGCGGGTGCTCTCGATGGCGCTGTCGGAGGACGCGATCAGGCGGGTGGTGTTGAAGGTTTCGCCGCGCAGCACGTTGATGCGCTCGGACAGATCTTCCAGGCGATCGGTGATGCTGGCCGCGCCGATTTCGTTCAGGTGCGTGAGGATCTGCTCCTTGTAGCTCTTGATCTCGGTGGCGCTGTTGGACACCTGGCCCTCATAGAACGCGTAGAGGCTTTTGCGCCCCAGCGCCTGGGTGCGCTCGTTGATGTAGATCTCGACCCAGCTTTTGACCACGGCCTGGGCGATCTGCGGGTCGCCCCACTTGAAGCTGATGTCCATCACCGTGGAGCCGGCGGCGTGGCTGACTTCGAAGCTTTGTTCCAGCCCTGCGGCCAGGCGTTCGACCGGGGTGGTTTTTTCAATGACACCCAGGGATTCCAGCACCACGCGCACGCCATCGGAGATCGCCCCGGTCGCATTTTTGACATGGTATTTGCCCAGCTTCCAGACGCCTTCCGGCGGCGGCTGGTTGGCCAGCACTTCCAGGTAACGCTCGGCAACCGCGCGCACAATCGGGCGTCCGGTCAGCAGGCGCTCTTCGTCGACAATCGGGTCGCGCTGGGTGCTGGGCATCACCAGCGCCTGACGGTTGCTGATCTCGATGGGCAGCGTCGAATCACGCCCCGGTTTCACCAGCAGGCGCGCGGTGGATTCGTACTTGGCCGGCAGCAGGAACGCCCCCAGCAGGATAATGACCAGCGCAGCGATGGCCGCCAGCTTGAACTCGTGGCGGAAGATGAAAAACAGGCGCAGAAGATCACGAAAAGAACGGATCTCGATCATGGGATGTCGCTCCTTTAGTTGGTGCCGCCGCTGGTTCGGGAATAGTTGTAGCCAACCCCGATGGACTTGGTGAACGGAATCAGCTGGTTCAAGTAGGTGTCCACTCCCTGGATACGCTCGCCTACGTTGGATTTGGGCACGAACACCACGTCGCCGCGTTGCAGTCGCACCGGTTTGCGGCCGACGGGGCCGGTCTTGAGGTATTGGCTGAAGTCCAGAAAGTAGGCGCGGTAGGTGCCCTCGGCATCTTCGCGCAGCAACGCAACCATGCTTGCGTTGCCCGCCGGGTTCACGCCGCCGGCGCCGACAATCGCCTGCTCCAGCGTGTTGGCGATACCGATCTGCACCGACGTCGGGTTATTCACCGCGCCGCCGACGATCACCGAGTTGCTCGGTGCCTGGTTGATATTCACCGTCACCCGCGGTTCGCGGTACACCGGTGCCAGTTTGTTGCTCAACTCGGCCGCCAGCTCCGAGGGCTGGCGCCCGGCGACCTGCAGTGGCCCCAGGAACGGGTAGTTGATCTTGCCGTCGGTTTGCACCGTGTACAGCGTCAGCTCGTAGATGGTGCTGACGTTGAACGCCGACAATGTCGGCATCTCCCCGGCATCGCGCACGATACGCAACTGGTCGCCGACGCGGATGCGTTCCACCGCCGGTGGCAATTGGGCCAACTGGTCGAGGGCGCGCTTGCCTTCCTCCACCGCCTGGTCATCCGGCGCGACAATGCGGGCCGGCGTGTTGCACCCGGCCAGGGCGAGCAACGCTACAACAAGCAAGATTCGTTTCATCATAGGTGACTTCCTGTAGTTCATGATGCTCACTTCCAATAGCCGGGGAACATGCTGATACGGCGCTTGAGCGCGACGGGGAGGCGGCGCTCCAGATGGCCCAGGCGATAGCCGAGCAACTTGAAGGCACTGCGCACCAGCACTTCGGGGACGCGGTGCAGTGCACCGGCCTTGCGCAGTGCCGCCAGCTCCGCCAGCACGTAGCGTTTACCTTCACCGCCGGCATCGCCAAAGGCCTGGCGGATCCACGGTTCGCGACCGTAAAACACGCCAATGTCGAAGTAGCGGTGAAATTCATCCATGACACGGTAATCGTGGGAGTGGTACACCCGCGCCGAGGCGGCGTAGCGCACCTTGTAGCCGTCGAGCAGCATCCGCGCGGCCACGTAGGCGTCTTCGCTGCCGATCACATCGGCGGGGAAGCCACCCACGGCTTGCAGTGCGCTGCGCCGGTACACCGAAAACGAATCGGAACTGAAGCAGGTCTTGATCCCCAGTTGCGGGGCGTCGGCCAGGCTTTTGCTGCGGCTCTGGGCCGGGTAGTTGAAATGCCGCGACTGCGCGCCGAGCACGCCGGCGTCCGGATGCGGCAATTGGCGCCCGTAGGCCACGCCGTTGAGCAGGTCCTGCTGCAGTTCATCGAGCAGGTTGGCGAACGTCTCGGGGTCGGCAGGAATCGCGTCCTGGGTCATCACGATCAGCGCATCGCCGCTCACCTGTTCGCTGGCCCAGCGCCGCGTGCCGCCGTGGTTGAAATCGCGGGCGTCGATCACCTCGACCTGGGCGCCGAACTCGCGAAAGCGGGCCACCGTGTCGTCGCTGGAGGCGCTGTCCACCACCAGCATCTCGTCCGGTTGCCTGGTTTGCATCTGCAGCGCAGGCAACAGCCGCGCCAGGTGGCCGGCGGCGTTGCGGGTCGGGATGATCAGCGAGGTGCGCATGTCACTTCTTCACGTCGGCAGGCGCGCGCCCGTAGATATCGTCAAAGCGCACGATATCGTCCTCGCCCAGGTACTCGCCGCTCTGCACCTCGATCATCACCAGGTCGATGATGCCGGGGTTGGTCAAGCGATGCTTGTGCCCGGCGGGAATATAGGTGGACTCATTGGCGTTGATCAGAAACTCGCGCTCGCCATTGGTGATCTGCGCAGCGCCGCTGACCACCACCCAGTGTTCACTGCGGTGATGGTGCATCTGCAACGACAACGACGCCTGCGGTTTGACGACGATGCGCTTGATCTTGAACCGGCTGCTTTCCTCCAGCACGGTGTAGGTGCCCCAGGGCCGGGTGACGGTGCGGTGCAGGCTGTACGCCGGATGGTTCTGGCGCTTGAGTTCGGCGACGATATAGCGCACATCCTGGCTGCGGTGGGCGTCGGCAATCAGCAGGGCATCGGGGGTGTCGACAATGATCAGATCGCGCACGCCCACGGCACCGAGCACGCGCTTGGGCGAGTCGATGTAGCAGTTGTGCACATCATGCAAAATCGCTTCGCCGTTGATCTGGTTGCCATGGGCATCGCTCGGCGTGAGCTGGCGCAGGGCTTCCCACGAGCCGATGTCGCTCCAGCCGATATCGCAGGGCACCACGGCCACTTGCGTGGATTTCTCCATCAGCGCCACGTCGATGGAAACGTCCGGCGCGCTGCCGAAGGCCTCTGCGTCCAGCTCACGCTGGCGCGAGGTTTTGTTCTGCAGGTGCTGGCTGTGCTCCAGAGCCGCGCGGGCCGCCTGCAATACCTCAGGCGCGTAAGTGGTCAGTTCGTCCACCAGGGTTTTGGCCTTGAAGCAGAACATCCCGGCGTTCCACAGGTGCTTGCCGCCGTCGAGGTAGGCTTGTGCGGTGGCCAGGTCCGGTTTCTCGACAAAGCGCTGCACGCGGTTGCCGGTACTCAGCGCCTCACCTTTCTCGATATAGCCAAAGCCGGTTTCGGGGTGGTCGGGCTGGATGCCGAAGGTCACCAGAAAGCCTGCCTCGGCCAGGTCACGGGCCTGGGTCACGGCGGCGGCGAACGCAGTCTCGTTGTGGATCAAATGGTCGGCGGGCATCACCAGCAGTTGTGCGTCATCGCCAAAATGTTCCTGCACATGCAGCGCCGCCACGGCGATGGCCGCAGCCGTGTTGCGCCCGAACGGCTCCAGCAGCAGGTCCAGGGGCAGGCGGGACGGGTTGACCAACCGGTAGTCATCGAGTGTACGAAACAGCATCTCGCGGTTGGTCACCGTCAGCACGCTCTCCACACCGGGCAGGCGTGCGGCGCGTTGGAAGGTCTTCTGCAACAGGCTCTGGCCATCGCGCATGCGCATGAACGGCTTGGGCATGTTCTGGCGTGACACCGGCCACAGCCGCGTGCCCGACCCACCGGAAATAATGCAGGGAATTAATCCGTTGAGGGTATTCATCAATAGACTTCCTTGGTGGATAGAACGGCGGGAACCGTCATGAAGACGATGTACAAGTCAAACCACACCGACCACTTGGAGATGTATTCCAGGTCGTACTCGACACGTTTCTGGATCTTGAACAGGGTGTCGGTTTCACCCCGGTAACCATTGATCTGCGCCCAGCCGGTGATGCCCGGTTTGACCCGGTGCCTGGAGCTGTACTCGCTCACCGCCACTTCGAAGGGCACGCCGGCGGCCTTGGTAGCAGTGGCGTGCGGGCGCGGGCCGACCATCGACATGTTGCCCAGCAGCACATTGAACAGCTGCGGCAGCTCGTCGATGCTGGTCTTGCGGATGATGCGCCCGACGCGGGTGATGCGCGGGTCGTGCCGGGTGGTTTGTTGTTGCGCGGTGAAATCGCTCTGGTCGGTGTACATAGAGCGAAACTTGAACACGCGTATTTCATTGTCGTTATAGCCAAAGCGGTTCTGGCGAAACAACACCGGGCCCCTGGAGTCGAGCTTGATCGCAATGGCCGTGATGATCATCACAGGCGA
This sequence comes from Pseudomonas sp. Leaf59, assembly GCF_920984685.1. Classification (NCBI taxonomy): domain Bacteria; kingdom Pseudomonadati; phylum Pseudomonadota; class Gammaproteobacteria; order Pseudomonadales; family Pseudomonadaceae; genus Pseudomonas; species Pseudomonas sp. Leaf59. The sequence goes on from NZ_CAKLBR010000003.1 coordinate 23,579, forward strand.
CAGCGCCACCAGCGCCAGGCTCGCCAGCAAACAATCTTCAAGGCGCTTGATCACCGGCGACCAGCCACGCAATGGCAATTGCGAGGTGTTGAACATCAGGATGCCGCCCACGTCGGTGATCTTGCTATGGCCGTAGCGCAGCGCGGCCATGTCCGGCACCAGCATCACGTTCACCGACAACTGCCGTAGACGATTGACCAGCCCATGGATGCGCTGCTCCGCAGCCCAGGGCAGACAGATCATCACCTGGTTGACCTGCTCGGCGCGGATCAGCTTTTCCAGGTCGCGGGTGTTACCCAGCAATGGCAGATTGCTTAACTCCTTGGGAATGCGCTCGGTGCGATCATCGATAAAACCGATCAGACCGGAGCGGATATCGCCGTTGCGTTGCAGGTGGTCGGCAACGTGCACGGCGGTGTCGGTAAACCCAAGGATCACCGTGCGCTGCAGGTACTTACCCTTGCGCATCAAACTGCTGTAAAGGCGCAGCATCAACAAACGTTCGAGACAAAACAGCCCAAGGCTGGCGAAGTACCAGGTCAACAGGTTACGTGGCGTCAATTGTGGAAAAAACTGCAATATCTGATACATGAACAGCAGGATGCAGAAGGCGGCTGACCAGGCCTTGATCTTGGTTTTCAGGCGCAGACGGTTGCTGAACAATTCCTCCGAATAAATGCCCAACGCCTGGAACAAAATGATGGTCAGAAACGCAAAAAATACGAGCAGGCCGAGGAAGTGCGAACGCATCTCTGGGTTCATCGGATCGATGAAAAAAACCAGTACCAGCGGGGGTAATATCGCACTTAAACCATGAATAAATTTGACAAAAACAACAAAGAACTCAACAAAACCGGCACGCGTTAAAAACAAGCTATCGACTGATGACTTTTCTCGCATAAAACATCCCTCATTGCACTCCATGCGCTTTAACCGGTATGCGTTAGTAGTGCATTAAACTCGGCTACGCTGGTGAAATCGCAACTAATCAATCCAAATGCGACACATCCATTTGAAGGGATCTTGCGGAACAGTGGCTAAAGGAAGTGTTCCTCATGGTTGCTTAGTCAACGAATTGACGGTGGTGCGGATGCAACGTTTTAAAGATGTTAATCAGTGTGTTATGAGGCATTTTATTGACATTCCTTGTCCGTGCAGGTGGTAAGAGGGGTGTGTTTTTGAGTGTAGGAACAAATTTGAAAATTTTCCTGCTTAACAGCGAAGGTTTTTCAAAACGCGGTGGGAAAGGGGGACAGAGAGGAGAGGGAAGTTACGACTAAGTGCCGTGGCTGCGGGGTTTTAGTGGGATTTGAAGTTGTCTTTTTAACTTCAAAAATAAATGAAAAAAAGTTAATCGAAGGACCGATAGCGACCGTTTTTAATGGGAATGCCTGCTAACGAAAGGGGGACGTCATCACTTATTCAAAATGTGGGAGCGGGCTTGCTCGCGAAGGCGGTATGTCAGTGCCGGATTCAGCGAATGACACACCCCCTTCGCGAGCAAGCCCGCTCCCACAGCGATACTGCGTCGTCAGCCTAATCGCGCGGCCGCGCGTGCGGTAATTTCACCTCGCACCCTGCGCGACTCGGCGGTGCGCTTGTGGGCTTCGTCCAACACATGCTGTGGCGCAGTGTCCGGACGTCCGGCGTCGAACGGTGGCGCGGGGGCGTATTCGATCTGCAACTGCACCAACTGCGCCGCCGCTTCGCTGTACAACTCCGCCGCCAGCACCAGCGCAAAGTCGATCCCTGCCGTAATGCCGCCGCCGGTGAACAGGTTGCCGTCGCGCACCACGCGTTCCTGCACCGGGATTGCGCCGAGCGGGGCGAGCATGTCGTGGTAGGCCCAATGAGTGGTGGCCTTGCGACCGCGCAGCAAACCCGCCGCACCGAGTACCAGCGAGCCGGTGCACACCGAGGTCACGTAGCGTGCAGTGAGCGACTGGGCCTTGAGGAAATCGAGGGTGTCGGCATCTTCCATCAACGCACCGACGCCGGCACCGCCGGGTACGCAGAGCACATCCAGGTTGGGGCAGTCGGTATAGGTCATGGTCGGCGTGAACACCAGGCCGGTGCTGGAGGTGACCGGTGCGAGGTCCTTCCATACCAAATGTAATTTCACCTCCGGCAGCGAGCCCAGCACGTCGTAAGGGCCAGTGAGGTCCAGTTGCTGAATGCCGGGGAACAGCAGGAAGCCGATCTGCAAGGTCATGAATGAAACTCCGTTGAGAAGAAGTAGACGCTTGCACTGTAGAGGCCTAGGCTCTGGCGTATACGCCATTGAGCCCACAAATCGCGCCAATCATGCCCAGAATCATTCACGTACTCGCTTTTGATAACGCCCAGGTGCTCGATGTGACCGGGCCCTTGCAGGTGTTCGCATCGGCCAACGACCTGGCCCGTCAGCGTGGCCAGCCGTTGCCGTACCGCGTCTCGGTGATCGCGGCCCAGGCCGAACCGGTCATGACGTCTGCGGGCCTGGCGCTGCTGGCCGAGCCTTTGCCGGCAGTCGACACGCCGTGCGACACCCTGGTGATCGCTGGCGGCTGGGGCGTCTACGGTGCCGCCGAAGACCCGGCGCTGGTGCAATGGGTGCGCGCAAAAGCCCGGCACACCCGGCGCATGGCCTCGGTGTGCACCGGTGCTTTTCTGCTGGCAGCCAGTGGCCTGCTCGACGGTTGTCGCGTCGCCACCCACTGGACACGTTGCGAGGAACTGGCGCGCAAGTTTCCCGCCTTGACGGTGGAGCCCAACCCGATCTTCATCCAGCAGGGTGCGGTGTGGACGTCGGCCGGTGTCACCGCCGGTATCGACCTGTGCCTGGCGCTTGTCGAAGAAGATCTTGGCCGCGCCGTGGCCCTGGAAGTGGCGCGGCACCTGGTGGTGTTCCTCAAGCGCCCGGGCGGGCAGTCGCAATTCAGCGTCACGCTGTCGTTGCAGAACGGCGGCAGCCGCTTCGCCGAATTGCACGCCTGGATCGCGGAAAACCTGACGCTGGATCTGAGCATCGCCACCCTGGCTGCACAGGCCGGCATGAGCGAGCGCAGCTTCGTGCGCCACTACCGCGCCGAAACCGGCCAGACTCCCGCTCGCGCCGTCGACCTGATCCGCGTCGAAACCGCCCGCCGGCAACTGGCGGACAGCGCAGCGTCGATCAAGCGCATCGCCGTTCAGTGCGGGTTTGGTTGCGAAGAAACCCTGCGCCGCAGCTTCCTGCGCGCAGTGTCGGTGACACCTCAGGCATACCGGGAGCGTTTTTCACCGGCGTAGCCACGGTGCCAATGGAAACGGCCCTACCCAACAAGTAGCTCCTGTGGCGAGCGCCAACCCCTCTGGAAACTATCGAGCTTCAGCGAGGCTGCGATGCGATCGCTGCGGTGTGCCTGCCAGACCGCACTGCCTGCATCACAAGCCTTATCCGGCGGGGAGGGTGCTTTTATCGGTGCAGCAATTCCAGCAACGCCGCCAGGGTCGCTCGCGGTGCTTCCTGAGGAATATTGTGGCCCACGCCAGGCAATACCTGGCGTCGATAAAACCCGCTGAAATGCGCGAGGTCTTCATCTTCTTCCGGCGCAGGCCCGACGCCGTCGTCGGCCCCGCACAACGAAATACTCGGCACTGAAATCGGTGGCTGTTGCACCAGCGCCTGTTCAATGGATTCCAGCGCAGGATCACCCGGCGCGTACATGAATCGATGGCGATAGGAGTGAATCACCACCGCGACAAAATCGGGGTTATCGAATGAAGGCGCGGTCTGCGCATACTGGCTCGGTCCTTCTGCCCAGGACGGCGACCAAAGCGTCCACAGCAATTGGCAGAGCTCGCGGCGATTGGCCGTCAAGCCCGCCACGCCGCGTGGGGTATGAAAATAGTACTGGTACCACAAACGATGCTCCGTCGCAGGCGCCTGAGGCTCGTGCGAGTGGGCGATGTCCTGAATGTTATAGCCATCGCCGGTGACCAGCCCGCGCACCCGCTCCGGCCACAGCGCCGCGACAATACAGGCTGCGCGCCCGCCCCAGTCGTAACCGGCCAGCGTGGCTTGCGCAATCGACAGTGCATCCATGAAGTCCAGCAAGTCCCTGGCCAGCGCGGCTTGCTGCCCCGAGCGCATCACCTGTGTGTTGATGAACCGCGTCGGCCCGTAGCCGCGCAGGTAGGGCACCAGCACGCGATAGCCCTGCTCGCCCAGGGCCGGCGCAATCCCATCATAGCTGCGCGGGTCATAGGGGAAACCGTGCAACAGAATCACCGGTTCACCGTCGGCCGGACCATGGGCCTCATAGGCCATGTCCAGCATGGAGGTACGCACGTAAAGCAGCGGGGCAGGGCAGTTCATCGTGGGTGCCTGTAGATAGGGAAAAAATTGGGAATAGAATCGATAGGCCTCAGCCAAACAACACTTGTGTCCAGTGGTTTTCACTGATGATTGCAATGGGAACGCCGTTGTTTCGCAGCTCGACGGCTTTCTTGATTTTGGTGCCATAGGAACTATGCAGCCACTGCTCATTACCGATACTGCCTACCACCAGAAAATGCAGTTTTTTGTTTACCGAGTTACCGATCAGCCCGCCGCGCTCGAGCACAAGCGATTCACAGTCTTTACGGGGGCCGTAAGCCATGACACCGGTAAAAAGAAATACCCGGTCAGGCCAAGCAAGGTCAGGAACCGGATCATTCAGCGGAAGGCTACTAACGTTCGTAGTGCGCTGAGGCGCTCCTACGGAAAGGCCGGCGAACTGATGCAGTGTTTCCAGCAGTTCTATCGACTCATCCTCATCCAGCACACCATCGCTGAGCATGTCGTCGAGTCGTTGGTAAAGAATATTTACTACTGGATCCTCCAGGTGGATCAGATGAGTTTCTATCCAGCTTTTGAGGAACTCGGCTTCAAGTTGGTTAATTTTTCCGTCAGCCGTCAACCCTGCCGTGATACCCACCAACGCATCGGCAGAGCGCCGATCAATACGTGCTTTGTGAAAGAAGCGGCTTCGCTCGAATTCCTGATAAAGGTCAACCATGCGCGCTGCTCCTCACTCTTCCGTTTCTGCCGTTTGATTGATGTACTTCGCTTTTTCCGGCGTAAACGTCACGATCATGTGAGTGCGCGAACAGGTTTTAACGATATCTACAGTCGGATCAATATCCAGGTCCTCTCCGCGAATCCCCTGCCACTGGGCGAGATAGTTGAGCGAACCGAATTTTTCACGCTTTTTCAGGCTGCGGCTCACGCCGCCTTTCCAGCCAAGCGTGGGCAATTCGTTCGCCAGACAGGCTTCCACAAGGTCAGGATGCTTCGCTGCCAGCTCGCGGCCAACCTCCCAGCACTTTATTAGACCTTTGTCCTCGCCCTCCCAGGTCTCACTCCAGCTCAACGCTGGCCGAAGCTCCGTACGGATGGTTTGATGAATGCGTGCGGGCATATTCTCTCCTTGAATACTCATAAGGTCGCAGATCAGTGGTATCGATATACCAGCCTTCTCCACTGATTGCCAAACACCTTGGCATTACCCGCACTTGAGAGAGGAATGATATGGCCTGCCATAGCCTTGTTTCAAACATGGGCACTGTTAGTTACTTATCCCGATCCATCCTTCACGGCTGCCACACCGTCTTCTCCCCACTCAACTTCCTGTCCAGAAACGTCGCCGCGCTGATCAGCGCCAGATGGCTCAACGCCTGAGGCGTGTTGCCCAGGTGCCGTGCCTGGGTGTCGAATTCCTCGGCGTACAGGCCCAGCGGGTTGGCGTAGCGCAGCAGTTGCTCGAATTCCAGATGGGCCTTTTCCACCTGGCCGGCGCGGGCCAGGCATTCGACGTACCAGAACGAGCAGGCCGCGAAAGCGCCTTCGGTGCCCTGCAGGCCGTCGATCTGGCTGTCGTCGTTGCGGTAGCGGTAGACCATGCCGTCGCGTACCAGGCTTTTCTGGATCGCGGCCAGGGTCGATAGCCAGCGCGGGTCGGTGGCGGCGACGAAGCGTACCAGCGGCATCAGCAGCATTGAGCCGTCGAGGGCGGTGCTGCCGATGTGCTGCACGAAATGGCCGCGCTCCTCGTTCCAGAAGTTTTCCCAGATGTCGGCGTAGATCGCCTGGCGCGTCTGGTCCCAGCGGGCGAAGGGGGCCGGCAGCGAACGTTTGGAGGCCAGGCGGATTGCGCGGTCCAGGGCCACCCAGCACATTAGCCGCGAATGCAGGAAGTGATGCTGTTCGCCGCGCATCTCCCAGATGCCCACATCCTTGGTGTTCCAGATTTCGCAAACCTGGTTCGCCACGTCCACCGTGTGTTTCCAGCCCTCATGGGAGATGGCTTCACCGTATTTGTTCACCAGGTAAACCGCGTCCATCAGCTCGCCGTAGATATCCAGCTGAACCTGATCGAACGCTTCGTTGCCGATGCGCACCGGCGTAGCGCCGCCATGGCCGCTGAAGTGGTCGAGGGTGGCTTCCGGCAACTGCTGGCGACCGTCGATACCGTAGAGGATGTTGATCTTGATCGACTGGCCGCAGCAGTCGCTGACCCGGCCTTTGAGCCAGCGCATGTAGCTGTTGGCTTCTTCGATAAATCCCAGGCGCATGAACGCGTAGACAGTGAAAGAAGCGTCGCGGATCCAGGTGTAGCGATAATCCCAGTTGCGCTCGCCGCCGGCAGTTTCAGGCAGGCCGAAGGTGGCGGCGGCAATGATTGCGCCGTGTTTGCGCGAGGTCAGCAGTTTCAGTGCCAGGGCCGAGCGGTTGACCATTTCGCGCCAGCGCCCACGGTAATTGGATTGGCTGATCCAGCCGCGCCAGAACTTCAAGGTGCGTTCCAGATAGAGGTCGGTGCATGCGTTGGTGACGCGCGGATCATCCTCACCGCCGAGCACGAATTCGGCGCCTTCGCCCTGGGCCAGACTGAAGCTGGCGACGGCGGCATCGTCTTCGAGGGTCAGCGCATGGCTGCCGCTCAGGCGCAGGCCAGGCTGGTCGGCGGCGCTGAACACCACGCCTGCATTGGCCATCTCGGCGCGGGTGGTGGCCCGCGCATAGTCATGGCGCACGGCGCAGCGCAGGTGAATGGTCGCCTTGCCGCTGACCACGCGTACGCGACGAATCAACAGCGGCAGGTCATCGACATCCTCACTGACGGTGAGCAGATCGGTGATCTCCACCACGGCTTCGTCACTCAACCAACGGGTTTGCAGCACATTGGTGTCGGGCAGGTAGATCTGCTCGCGACGGGCGTCGGGCAGGTCGGGGGTGAGCTGGAAAGTGCCGGCGTCAGGGGTGTCGAGCAACGCGCAGAAGATCGACGGGCTGTCGAATTCCGGCCAGCAGAAAAAGTCGATGCTGCCCTTGTCGTTCACCAATGCTGCGCTGCGCATGTCGCCAATGATGCCGTGGGCATCGATCGCGCTCTGGGGTTCGTTCCTGAAATCAACCATTGCCACGAAACTCCGGATAAAGGCTCATGCCGCCGTCAATGAAAAGGGTGCTGCCGACCACATAATCAGATGCGTCACTGGCCAGCCATACCACCGCGTTGGCCACGTCTTCCACGTCGCCAACGCGGCCGTAGGGGATCAGCTTGAGCAGCTCTTTTTCTGCCGCGCCTTCGGTGGCTGCGCGGTTGATCGCCGTGCGAATCGCCCCCGGCGCGATGCCATTGATGCGAATGCGTTGCTCGCTGACCTCCTGGGCCAGGGTGCGCATCAACATCTCCACACCGCCTTTGGACGCTGCGTAATTCACATGGCCGGCCCAGGGAATCAGCTGGTGCACCGAACTCATGTGGATGATCTTGCCGGCCGCGCGGGAAACACCTTCGCGCACACCCTGGCGATTGAAAATGCGCACCGCTGCACGGGCGCAAAGGAACTGGCCGGTGAGGTTGACGCCGATCACGGTGTTCCAGTCGTCGAGGGTCATATCGACCAGCTTGGCGTCTTTTTGCAGGCCGGAGTTGGCGACCAGAATATCCAGGTGACCGAATGCGTCGAGGGTCTGGGCAAACAGACGCTCCACGTCAGCCTCTTTTGACACATCGCCGCCGATGGCAATGGCGCGTCCGCCGCCGGCATTGATCTGCGCGGCCAGGGCTTCGGCCGGTGCCGCCTGGGAATTGTAATTGAGCACTACGGCCGCGCCCGCTTCGGCCAGGGCCTTGGCGGCGCCTGCGCCGATGCCGGAGCTGGCACCGGTGACCAGCGCTACTTGTTGCTGCAATGTGATCTGCATCGGCCCACCCACTGATTGTTGAGAGTCCCTTGTGCTGACTGGCGGGCGGCGCTGGAAGTTCAGGGCCATGCATGATTGCCCGCCAGGAACCGATTCCGACCGATGCGCCACACAGGAGGTCAGTTGATGCGTTTCGACCGCAGGTCGGATCTCTCGGCTGCAGACCGCCCCCGTTCACTGGAGAAACCCATGTCGGTATCGACGACTGATCCATCCGTATCCACTTCATCCTTCCATAGCCACTCCCAGGCTAACGCCAGGCCTGAGGAAGCGGCCAAACGCTCTTCGCCTGCTGCGCCGTCCGTCAATGGGCAGAAAATGGCCAATGTGAGCTTTCACTTCCATCAAAACCAGGCCGGACCGGTTTTCGGTCAAGCGCAAACGACAGCGCACATTCAGCATCAGCCCGCCGAGCCTCAGCGCCCTGCGCCTTCGATGTGGGGTTTGCTGGCAATGGTCAGTAACTTGATGAGCCTGTTAGGGTTCGCCCGGCCACCCCTGCTTGCGGGCTTGTCGACGCAGAATAACGAACAGCTGGCGCAAATGCTGTTCAATAATTTCGACGCCTTCAGAGACCCGAAGAAGCCGAGTTATGTCAGCTTCGACAGTATTCGAACGATGGCGAAAAAAGCCTGGACCAGCGATCCGGTCATGAACCAGAACATCCTTCTGGCCAGAGAAATGCTCAAGCGCCCGGCGCTCATGAGAGGTCTCGATCAGGATAAATTCACGGGTGCGCAGGATGGCCTGATCAGGTTGCAAGACCTGGCCGCCGCCAGCCGGGGCGATACTTACTTCAAGTACAAAGGCGATAAAGAGCTGGTCGGATCGATATTCCAGCACTTCAACGAATTGAAATCGCCGGGTGCGCAGGACCTCCGTATCAGCGATCTGGCAAGGTGGGCTGCCGAACCTCTGATGGGTAAAGGTCATCAGGATGACCTGATTCAGATGGCCCGTGAAATCCTCAAGCGTTCTCAGTTGTTGGAAAACATCAATGCCTTTCAACTCGGGTCCGGCGGCGACACTCTCATGCTGTCAGCGCTCTACCACTTGTCTCGCTGACTGTTGCCCCGGCGCCACCCACCGTACGTGGCGCCTGGGTAACGGGTTGGCTGCCCGCCAGGGCGCAACGTTTTTTACATGCTGTCATTGGTGTTTTTCGAACGTTCGGAACTGTCCCTCTCATCCAGCCACATATCAGGTGTTTGCCTGACCTGAGTTTACTCGATGACCGGGCTCATCAAGTTGATGCTCACCAGGCAGGCCTATATTTGAAAAAGTTGGAGATAGCTAATGAGTATCGAGGGCGCATTACCTTACGCACGGCCTTCAGCGCTGGATACAACGGCTATGCGGTCAGCCGTGGCAACACCGGCATCGCCCCCCGAGGCCTGGGGTGAAAGCCGGACGCCTTTAACGGCCGAAACGCCTCGTCAGTCTTCACGGTTGCGCGGATCATTATCCGTGCTGCATCACCGAGGTTTGCAGAATCTCCCCAATGTGCGGGCGCGGACTTCTCCCATCGGCTGCGCAACGACGGACAGCCAGTTGGCCTCGGCACTGGAAAAAGACTATTACCTGTTGTGCCCCTTCCTGAAGGAGGGCCGCCTGACCCTGTCATCACTGCACCAGTTCGCGGCAGAGCCCCATGACGATTGCGACGAGCGCAGCCGCCTGAGCCCGACAGTGGGGGAAATCCTCAAGCGCCCGCGACTGACCGATGCGATCTTGACCCGCGATGGCGACATCACTCGCGACAGCCTCAAGATCGCCGCTTCGGCGATGCAGGGCAGCAGTTCACCGCAGGTATTCAGCCAGGATCCGTTTCATGGCAAGGGCAATCACGAGGTGGTGCTGGCTCTTAAGGAATTGTTCGAGCAATTGCGCGAGCCGGCGAAGGATCGAAAGTTTTTCTTTGGCGCTCGCCAGTATGTGGCAATCGCGGCGCTCAAGGAGGTGATGCTGGACCCTTACGAGGTCGATCGGCACGCAGTGCCTGTAGTCGATCCGTTCACAGGCATGCCCAGACCCAAATACAGCGAGCGCTGCGTGTACATGGCGAAGAATCTGTTCACTCGACCGGAATTGATGCCCTCTCTGGAGCGCACCAACGCCGCGCTGCTGTTTGGTCCGATGTGTCCGCAGGGCTATCTCAGCAATACGAGCCTTGATCATTGGCTTGAGCAGGACGCAGAGCGCAAGGCGCGTTGATGGCAGTTGGCGGAGCCCCTTTACAAACGTTTGGAGCGGTCAGGAGGGAACCATTTGCGGCGGTTTGCCACGAATAAGACACCCCATCGGTAGGAGTGTGCCGATGGGTGTCTTCAACTACTGGATCAGGTCTGGATCATGAACTCGACATCCGTTGAATCTCGTCACGCCCAGTACACCGTACCCCTGACTGCTGCATGTGAGGCCAAAAACCAGGACAAGTCTCTGACGCAGGGCCTCAACCTCACGTCCACGCCTAAATTCAGCTTCAAGGCGCCTACTACCGAGGACTTTCATAAAGGTTCGAGAGCGCTCACGGAGAAGTCTGAATCCGGTTTGTCGAGTTCACTGCTCGCCAGCTTACGGAACCTGTTTTCCCGTCGCACGTGATCATGCCCGCAGTATTTTCCCGCTGACCGCTACCCCTGCCAGCAGAATCCCGATCAGCATGAAGGCGGTGGCCAGACTGCTGCCGTGAGCAATGAACCCGATCACGGCAGGGCCCGCCAGAATCCCTGCATAGCCCAGCGTGGTGATGGCCGGCACGGCAATGTGTTCCGGCATTACGGTCTGCTTGCCGACTGCGGTATAGAGCACCGGGACGATGTTTGAACAGCCGGCGCCCACCAGCGCATAACCGAGCAATGCCATTTCCCAGGCAGGGGAGAGTGTCGCGAGGAATATGCCGGCCGCCGCCAGCGCGCCGCCGACCACGATCACACGCGTTGCGCCCAGACGACGCACGATCACATCACCGGTCAGGCGTCCGGCGGTCATGGTCAAGGCAAAGGCTGCGTAGCCCAGGCCCGCATAGGCTTCATCCAGGCCGCGTTCGGCACTGAGGAACACTGCGCTCCAATCCAGTACCGCGCCTTCGGCCAGGAACACGATAAAACACAGACAGCCGATAAACAGCACCACGCCATGGGGAATGGCAAACGCAGGTCCGGAGCTTTCACTGCCGTAAGGCAACAGATGCGGCCCGGCCTTGAGCAGCGCCAGGACCATGATCACGATCACCACCAGCGTCGCCTGCAATGGCGAGCAGCCGAGCCCCAGCAGGCCCGCGACACCCGCCGCGCCGACAATGCCTCCCAGGCTGAACAACCCATGGAAGCCTGACATCATGGTCTTGCCACTGGCGCGCTCGACGATCACCGCTTGCAGGTTGACCGTAGAGTCCACCGCGCCGAGGCCCGCGCCGAACAGGAATAACCCGGCAATCAGTAGCGGTATCGAACTGACCGTGGCCAGCATCGGCAAGGCCAGGCAGATCATGATCGTACCCGCCGTCAGTACGCGGCGGCAGCCATAGCGTGATGCGAGCACGCCCGCCATTGGCATGGCGAGGATCGACCCCACGCCCAGGCATAACAGCAGCAGGCCCAGCGTGCCTTCGTTGAGGTTCGCGCGCGCCTTGGCATAGGGCACCAGAGGGGCCCAGGCCGCGATGCCGAAGCCGGCGATAAAAAAGGCGATGCGTGTCGACATTTGTTCCAGCCGGCCGGGAACCACGGGCGCTGGGGTGGGGATGGCAGTCATGCAGAGTCCTTGGTTTGACGTTCAACTAACGATGTCCTGCGCGACATCCTTGCACATCAGGCCGTCCCGAGCGAGCGTGCTTGCGTCGCCATTCGAGGCTAAAAGCGCCGGTCGCGAATATTATTTTACAAATGCGGGAACGCTCAGCACGTTACTGACCACAGAAAGGCTATCGAGCCTATGGGAGGTGGTCTTGAAGGGGGGTAGTCCCCGGGGGAAAGGCTGAACCCCGGATTTCCCGCAGGGATTACTCTTATCAGTGCACCTCCCACAGGATCGGTTTTTTGTGATAAACCGACACTTGCTTGGCATGTGACTACAGCTTGTTAGTTATCTGCCTACGAACTAACGTACGAAATTTCTTGTTGATAGTAATCAGTCTGTTGGTCTTTTTTATTATCTTGTAAAAGACACTTCCATCCTCGTCGTACGAAACTTCTTTTTTATTTTTGAAAGGCCGAATTTCCTCTGGAATCGCTAAGCTTCAGGGCGTTCAGGCACTTTTTTTCGCCACCCAGCGGGGACTGACGAGGAAAAGCATTTCAATCAGGAAGTTGATTGGCGGTTACCCAAGATGGCTGATGCGTTTGTTTCTTCACGGTGTAAATTAATCTTTCCAGGGCTGGATACAGACTTTCAGGTATTGGCATTCAAGGGCACTGAGGCCATTGATCAGCCATACTTTATTCAGGTTCAGTTAGTCAGCGAAAACGCCTCTATTGACCTGGAGGCCTTGCTTCATCAACCAGTCTTCCTGTGCCTGGGCGAAGTCGATGAAGGCCTGCATGGGCAGGTCTACAGCGTCGGTCGCGATGACCCGGGTGCACGGCTCACGCGCTACCGCCTCACCCTGGCACCGCGGCTGGCGTGCCTGGCCCACCGCCGCGACCAGAGGATTTTCCAGCTGCGCAGTGTGCCGCAGATCATTGCGGCGGTGCTCGAACACCACGGCATCCTCGCCGACGCCTATGCCTTTGAGCTTGGCCCGGTGGTGTATCCGCCGCGCGAGTTCTGCGTGCAATACGCAGAAACCGACCTGCATTTCATCCAGCGGCTGTGCGAGGAGGAGGGCATCCATTTCCACTTTCGCCACACTGCGGACAATCATCTACTGGTATTCGGCGATGACCAGACGGTGTTTCAGCGCCTGCCCGCGCAGCGTTACAGCGCCTCAGCCGACCCGATGCATCAGGGCGCTCCGGTGGTCCAGCGTTTCGACCGGCGGCTGGCGACACGCAGCCAGCAAACCGTGCGCCGTGATCATGATTTCGAGCACCCTTCGCTGTCCCTGCAGGACACCGCCGGGGATACCGGCGCGCTACCCCATCAGGACTATCGGTACCCCGCAGGCTTTACCGGCCATGCACGGGGTGTGCAATTGGCGCGACGGGGCCTGGAGCGCCATCAAAGCGATCGGCATCGGGTGCTGGGCAGGAGTGATCAACCTGCGCTGCGCAGTGGTCACTTCCTGCCGTTGCAGGACCACCCGGACCCGGACTGCAATGACCTGTGGCTGCTCACGTCGGTGCGCCATGAAGGTTATCAACCGCAGGTGCTGGAGGAAGCAGTCGTCGAGGCTGGCAAGTTCCGTGGTTATCGCAACCGCTTCACCGCGACACCCTGGCGCGCCGTACACCGACCGCCCCTCAAACACCCCAGGCCAACCATCAACGGCAGCCAGACCGCGACAGTGACCGGGCCTGCCGGGGAGGATGTGCATTGCGATGCCTATGGCCGGGTGAAGGTCCGCTTTCATTGGGATCGCCTGGACAAGACCGACGACAAGAGCAGTTGCTGGGTGAGGGTGGCGTCGGGATGGGCAGGTGATGGCTTCGGCGCGATGATGATTCCACGGGTGGGGATGGAAGTGCTGGTGACGTTCCTGGAAGGCGATCCGGACCGGCCGCTTGTCAACGGCTGCCTGCCCAATGCATCACACCTGCCCAGCTACCCGTTGCCACAACACAAGACGCGCAGCGTGTTGCGCAGTTGCAGCTCACCCGGCGGCGATGGCGCCAACGAGTTGCACCTCGAAGACCGGCGCGGCGAGGAACTCATCTTCCTGCGCGCCCAGCGTGACCTGGAACAACAGGTCGGGCATGACAGTCGCCTTGAGGTGGCCGGCGAGCGGCGTGAAGTCATTCGCGGAGTGAATTCGGTGCGCCTGGAAAGCGAGGATCATTGCCATGTCGTGGGTGATCGCAAGGTGGTGCTCGAGGCGCACGATCACCTCGATGTACAGGGTGACAGCCTGACCCGTGTCGGCCAGACCCTGGTGATCGAGGCCGGGCAGCAACTGCACCTCAAGGCCGGTGCCAGCCTGGTGATTGATGCGGGGGCGCAACTGAGTCTGAAGGCCGGAGGCGAACACCTGGTGATCCAGGCCGGCGGTATCTTCAGCAGCCGGCCAATCATCCCGGGCGGTGCGCCGTCCCTCACGCGCTCGATCAGCGCCATGCCGGCGGCGGCTGCGAGTATCTCCACGGCACAGGGCGCCATCATGCGTTTGGCTCGAAAACTGGACGCGGATTTTTGCCCACTCTGTGAACGCTGCCGCGAAGGCCTGTGCGACAGGCTCGGGAGGGCTGCATGATGGAGAACCTGCCCAGCGAATGGATGGTCCGGCAACAACAGGCGGGACGGCGTCTGTGTCTGATACTCGAGGGAAGCAACCGTGCGCGTCAGCCACTGCTGGCCGTGCGTGAGCCGCCTTACTACCGCAGCCTGTACAGCGAGACCGTTGCAGCGCAGCTGGCAGACTCAGGTCCCGTGATGCTGCTGTTGGAGCATCTGAATGAACCCGCTCTGGTTGAGCTGCTGCAACATCCCGAGGGCCATTGGGGTTGGCTGGGGAGCCTGCCCGATGAAGACCTGACCAGCCTGGCGCGACACTGGCGCGAGCGGTTGATCATGGGGCCGGCTGGTAGTCAGGCGCTCTACCGTTTCCACGACAGTCGCACCTTCGCCCGTGCCCTGGCCCATTTACCGAAAGCACACTGGCCGACCTTTCTCGGCCCTATGATCAGCGTGTGCTACTGGCATGAAGGCGCCTGGCAACAAGCCGAGAACCCTGCCCCCGGAGACTACCCGGTGCCTGATCCGGCCCCATGGCTGACCGTCCCAAACCCACAGTCCGAAGCGATCCTGCACGGCAATATCCTGCGCTACCTGTTGGCCGAACACAGCGAAAACCTTGCTGCGCTGTTTGAATTTCAGGACCCCCGAATCTGGTTGACGCAAGTACTGGAACAGGCACGTGCCTGGCAATGGAGTGGGGTGGAGCAACTGGAATTCCTGGTGGTGCGCAGGCTGGAGGAAGCGACGCGAGGCAGCATTGTTCATTGGCCACCGAGAACCGGCGAGACGCCGGGAGAGCATTTTGAACGGGTCGCTGGGCAATGGCGCAGGGCGGGGTGCGAGGATGAATAGGTGGGTGGGAGCGACGTTATTTGTTTTTGTGATGGCGGGGCTTTATGGGTGTGCGGGGAGGACGGCGGAGCGCTTTACGTTGGAGTTGGATTTGCCGGCCGGATTTAAAATTAAAACGGCTGCCAATTATCGACCTGCAACGGGGGAGACCTGCACGCTGCCCCGACGTCGAGGCAAAAGACCTGAACGGAAGGTGTTTTCTTCTGAGTACGCATCGGTAGCGAGTCGAGTGAGTTATGAGCTTCCTCTGACCGAAACGACGGACGGATGTCCCCTGGTATTACGCGACCTGGAGTTTGATATTTATGCAAAGTGGGGAGCGCGGTACTCGGATGTTGCTGGAGAGATCACGAGCATCTTTATCGGTGATGGAGCAGCGGCGGTTGCCTCACCCGAAATGGGTTCGGGTGTTCAGGTGTTACGCCGGCAATGTCAGTGGTTGTTTCGAACCGCAGGGCCCCAGCACACAATCATCAAAGTTCTTAAATGCAATTCGGTAACCGATGAGGAAGACGAGCGCAAAAAATCTGTGGCGGTTGAACGGGACCAGCTTGCGAAGAAAACCCTCAGGGTTGTCATAGGCGTCATCAACGAAGAGCGACCTTACATGGGCGACAACTGGGTCCAGTTTCCACAGGGCTGGAAGCGTTGTCGGGGAAGCAGCCTGGAGGACCAAAACGCTTTTTGCGCCGCAAACACGGTGGACTTCAAGTCTTTCAAAATGCCCGATGGACGTAGATGCACTATTTATCCAACCTGCACTGAATAAGGATATCCAGCATGGCAATTGAGCAATGGAAGCAGCCTTTTTTTAACGAAAGAATGCCTGCTTGTGCATTACGTGGTGATTGGCTGAGCTTCCGTCTTGTGGAGGCATCAGGGGAAGGAAAAGCCTATGGCGGGCTTGCCTACGAGGTTATTGACAGTGCCGGACAGAGACACAAAGGGCAGCTGGACGGAAATGGTTTTGTGCGGCTGGAGGATCAATGCAAAGGTCCTGTCGTGCTGATTTTCAATGCACTCTATGAGGTGGGAGAGAGCGTGTATCAGCACTTGCAGAAGCGCAGTAGCTATCCATTACTTATTACCGACCTCCAGGTCAGAGCTGAAAAAACGCGATTTCTTGATCCTGTAGCTGAGCGTAATGAGAAGAACCCGGCCTGGCAGAAGGGAGATCATTACTATCAGGTTGAGGTGCGTGATCTGGTTCGACACGGGGCCCATTTACCAACGTTGACACCCGGCATTCATGGAACCCAACGACACGCGTTAAAGATGGTGGCCGAGCTGGGTTTTGGTCCTCCTGAACAGGCACTGTCAGGCGTCGTGTTGTTTCCCAACCGGCATACGGTTCTTGAGGTTCGGCCATTACGTGCGCTTCGGCCAATTCTTTCCAGTGATGATCAGTTCTGTGCCTTGAACCTTTACCAATTGGCGCTGATGTCTACTTTGAGTTACTGCGGTTTTGGTCAGGAACCTGCGGATAAACCAGTGGATGAGGTGCATTTCTCGCTGGAGCCCAGTGTGGGAAATGTCTTCGCACAAAAGCTTTCAGGGTATCAGCAGGCATGGAAATTTGACGGCGGGCAGGTGCAGCGCTTTTATCCCTTGTATGAAGATGTACCGTACTCCAAACGTTTTGAAATATTGCCCTTCGACCCTGAGTTGTATCCGCAAAACGCTCCAGACTTGGGGACGGCCCAGGAGCATCCCGCCAAATTGCATTTTTTTGACGATGAGGCGTTTGGCACTGATACCCAAGCCTTTATCTGCCATCACGATGAGATTGTCTTGATTGCTGTACGCGGTACCGCCAGTACATCTGATGGATTAAGGGACGCAAATGCTCACAAGGTGTCCTTTTCCGAGGGTGTCGGCAAAGTTCATCAGGGCTTTTACCAGGCATACGGTGCCATGCGCGATTTTGTGTTGCGATATCTCAGCCTGTTTCATAGGGGGCAACGCATCATCATTTGCGGTCACAGTCTTGGCGGCGCAATTGCCTTGCTATTGGCTGAAGGACTGCGTCGCGTCCCTGACCGAGATTACAACCCACTCCTCTACACTTACGGCGCCCCCCGCGCAGCCGACTCCGAGTTCGTCGCCGGCGCGTCCAGCTTGGTGCACCATCGCATCGTCAACCACAACGACCCCGTGCCCAGTGTCCCGGCCACATGGATGAACACCACTGCCAAGCTGTGGATTCCCGGTGCTGTCGCATTGTTCAGTGCCCCCGGACCCGGCGGCTTGTTGTTCGCCGCCGGGCTGGTGCGCGTGGGTGGCGACCCCTATCAGCATCATGGCGAACAGCAGCATTTCATGCCGATCAAGCTGCCGGATGGCACGCAGTCTTCGGTGTTGTGGAAACCCGGTTGTGAGTCCATCCAGGAAGCGGCCTGCAATCGCGCGCTGCAGCTGTACGGTGACATGCCCGCGCGTGACAACCTGCTGAAACAGCTATTTCAGGCCAGCCAGCATTTCATGACTGCCAGTTACATACCGGCCGCCTGGGCCACCTTGCGTCGTTGGCAGCAGACCCTGGAAAGCCAGGGTACGCTGGTCACGCCGAGGGAGTTCGAATGGATCGACCGAGCGCTTGAGCATATGGGCCAGCAACTGCGCAACAGGAACCGCGAACTTGATCGTCGTCGGCCGACTAACCAGCGCAGTCACGCGCACCCACTCAGCCAGGCCTTGAGTGCCGAAATCGACCGCTTGCGCACCAGCCGCGAGCGCCTGCAGAGCTTGCGCTGGCGCCGCCTTGATGCCCGCGACGTCTATGGCAGTCATGCCGACGCGCCGCACCTGCAACCCTGCCTTAAACGTTGGTTCAGCCATCGCGAGAACCGCGCATTGTCCCAGGTTGCCAGCATTCCTCCGCCCACCCTCGATGATCGAGGGAGGGTGCATACGCTGGATATCGACTCGATCGTCTAGCCCGCAGCGTGCAAAAATTCCACCTGCGCGGGCTGGCGTTTCATTAGCACCTTGCCATTGCGGATCGAGTACAGCGGCAGGCCCTGGCTGCGAATTACCTCATAGTCGCTGTCTGCCGAGAGAATCAGCAGGTTGGCCGCCCGCCCGGGCGCCAGGCCGTACCGGTCACCCAGGGCCATGGCCTTGGCGCTGTTGTCGGTGACCAGATCGAGGGCGCTTTGCAGGTTGCGGTAGCCGAGCATATGGCAGATGTGCAAGCCCGCTTCCAATACGCGCAGGATGTTGCCGTTGCCCAGCGGGTACCACGGATCGACGATGGAGTCCTGGCCGAAGCACACGTTCATGCCGGCCTCCAGCAGTTCGTTGACGCGCGTAACGCCACGGCGTTTCGGGAAACTGTCGAAGCGCCCTTGCAGGTGAATGCTTTCGGTGGGGCAGGACACGAAGCTGATGCCCGAATGCCCCAGCAGGCGGAACAGTTTGGCGCAGTAGGCATTGTCGTAGGAGCCCATGGCCGTGGTGTGGCTGGCGGTGACACGGGCACCCATGTCGCGGCTGCGCGCTTCTTCGGCAAGCACTTCGAGGAAGCGCGAGTGGGGGTCGTCGGTTTCGTCGCAATGCACGTCCACCAGGCAGCCGGTGCGCTCGGCCAGGTCCATCAGAAATTTCACCGAGCTTACGCCCTGGTCACGGGTGTACTCGAAGTGCGGAATGCCGCCGACCACATCGGCCCCCAGGCGAATGGCTTCTTCCATCAGCTCACGGCCGTTGCGGTAGGACTCGATGCCTTCCTGGGGAAAGGCGACGATTTGCAGGTCGATCAGGTGCGCGCTTTCCTCGCGCACCTGCAGCATGGCCTTGAGCGCGGTGAGGTCCGGGTCGGTGACATCGACGTGGGTGCGCACATGCTGGATACCGTGGGCGGCCAGGGCCTGAATGGTCTTGCGGGCACGGGTGCGGGTGTCTTCCTCAGTGATGGTGGCCTTGCGTTCGCCCCAGCACTCGATGCCTTCGAACAACGTACCGCTCATGTTCCAGCGTGGTTCGCCGGCCGTGAGGGTGGCATCGAGATGGATATGCGGTTCGACAAAGGGCGGTATCACCAGATTGCCGGCGGCGTCCAGGTCGTGGGCTGTTAACGCAGGCACAGCGGTCTGTGCCGTGATGCTGGCAATCCGGCCATTTTCCAGGTGCAGATCATGCAGGCCTTCACGGTTGCGCAGGCGGGCATTGATGATGTGCATGGGCAAGTTCCTCTTGGCTAAAAACAATCAGGCGGCCGACAGATTACCATCGGCAAGGGTAAGGCTCATGCCTGCGCGTCAGCCAGTGGTTCGCGTACGTGCAGTACGGCGGTGAGCAGCATGTAGGTCAGGGACGCGGCGACTATCCCCACCAGTGGCGCCACCCAGGGCGAGCTGAACGCCAGCACGGTGCCGACGGCATATGCCGCCAGTCCCGGCCAGTTGAAGGCGGGCAGGCGGGCGACGGCCAGGCGCGGGTAACGGCCACGATAGCGGTAGAAGAAGTCTGCCATGATCACTCCTCCTATCGGGGGGATCACGGTGCCCAGCAGAATCAGGTACGGGACCAGCATGTCATACATGCCCAGCAAGGCCAGCAAGGTGCCGATCACTGCGCCGGCCAGGGTCACGGTCTTGCGGCGGCGAGTGCGTAACAGGTTGCAACCGGCCACGGCGAAGTTGTAAATGGTGTTGTCCTGAGTGCTCCAGATGTTGAGCAGCAACATGGCCATCGCCGCCATGGCAAAGCCTTGCAGCAGCAACACTTCAACCACGTCAGGTTGCTGATAGACGATGGCGCCATAAGCGCCGATCAACACCATCAAGCCATTGCCGACAAAGAATCCGATCAGACTGGCCAGCACCGCGACTCTGGCCGAGCGGGAAAATCGCGTCCAGTTGGTGGCCTGGGTCGCCCCGCTGACAAAGGTACCAAACACCAGTGTGATCGCCGTGGACAGGTTCAACTCACCCGTCGGCACCACCGCCAGCAGGCCATCCAGCCCGCCGACCTGTACCGTTGCCACCCACATCGACAGGCACAGCAGAATGCCCATCGCCGGCACCGCGATATACGACAGGATCTCAAGGCCGCGATACCCCACGTATGCCGTCGCGCAGAACACCAGCCCAAACAGCACCATCAAACCCAGCACGCTGCCCTGGCTCAATGCGAAATATTTGCCCAGTACCACGGCTGCCGTGGCGGTACCCCAGGCATACCAGCCGATCTGGGTAAAACCGAGAATCAGGTCGCTGAGCTTGCTGCCCACCTCGCCGAAACAGAAGCGGCCCATCAGCACGGAGTTCAAGCCGCTTTTGAACGCGATGTATCCCAGTCCTGCAGCGTAGATGCCCAACAGCAGGTTACCCAACGCCACGACACCGAGCATATCGACGAAGCTGAACGCCACACCCAGCTTGCCGCCGGCAAACATGGTCGCGGTAAAAAAGGTGAACCCCAACAGCACCATCGCGGTGGACGCCAAGCCCTTGCGCGCATGCAGCGGGACCTCGCTGAGAGGGTAATCGTTGCCCGGTTCGTACTGCGTCATGTGCCTTGCTCCCTGATGGTTGACGCAGGTGTGTTGCACCGCGCGTGCCAAACCGGCAGGCGGTCAATAATCACTGCACCGTACTTTTAGCCATCTGAAAGACCGGTGCTCACCCAGCGCGAAAGCGGTGCAGCAGTGAGACACATTGGATCGTTAGCTGAGTCAGAGTTGTTTGCTCATATACACCCTGCGCAGGCCGTTCTCGACGCAATGATGGGTTTTTACATAGCCTCTGCGAGTGTAGAGCGCGATATTCTCGGTCATGGCTTCATTGGTGTAGAGGACGATGCTCGTAGCGCCCGACTGAACAGCCTGTTGCTCGGCAAAGTCCATCAACTGCCGCCCGAACCCGAGGCCCTGGGCATTCGGGTCAACGGCCAGGTTCTCCAGCAAGAGCGCATTACTGGCAACGGCCAGGATGATAAAACCCTGAACCCGCCCGCCATCGTCCAGCACATGCACCCCGCCGCAGGCAACCCGTTGGTGATAGTCCTCCAGCATCGGGCCGGGTTTACGACCGATGCGCTCTATGTACGGCGCGTAGGCGGCCTGGACAATGAATTCAATGGCAGTGACATCGTGGGCGGTAGCGGGGCGTATCATTGTTGCGGGCTCCGTCGAAAAATGACTGGTATGTGACCGTGCACAAAAAAGCCACCCGCAGGTGGCTTTCCATTCATCAACCGCTCACTCGCCGCGATAGATGCAACCGCTGGTGCAGGTCTCATGGATGCGGATCGCGCTGAGTTCCGGCAGCAGAGGTTTGAGTTCGGTCCAGATCCACTTGGCCAGCACTTCGCTGGTCGGGTTTTCCAGGCCGGGGATGTCGTTGAGGTAGTTGTGGTCGAGGCGTTCGTAGAGCGGCTTGAAAATTGCCTTGATCTCCGAAAAGTCGCGAATCCAGCCGGTATGGGGATCCAGGTCGCCGCTGAGATGGATCGCCACTTTAAACGAATGCCCATGCAGGCGCCCGCACTTGTGGCCTTCCGGTACATGGGGCAGGCGATGGGCGGATTCGAACGTAAACTCTTTGAAGATTTCCACGGTATAACCTGTAAGGCAGGGTTTTAAAGGGCTCTGTGCGATTGTCAGCTTTTGGTGTACTGATCAATGTACTGATTGGTCGTTGCTGGGCGTAATTGAGGTCATCCATTCGGCGATTGCCGACTGGCGCCAGGCGACTGAGTTTGGCCCTATTCTAACCTGTTTTGGGAAGGTGCCCTCTCTGATCCGACGATAAACGGTATTACGCCCCAGGCCGGTCGTGTGAAGCACCTCATCCAGGCGCAGGAAGCGATCAATATTTTCTGCTCTGTTCATGGCTCTCTCCTTGCGCCCGCCGTGGGCCGCGCTGTCTTGATGATGTGAACGACCAGGCCGAAGGTGATCAGCATCCAGGCGCAGGTGCCGGCGAAGGCGTAGATCACTGCTTCGGTGGTGCCGGCGGTCAGCAGGTCGGGCCCGACCCAGAAGAACCAGCAGAGTGTTCCGATCAGGTACAGCAAAGCGCCCAGTACAATCAGGGTGAGTTTCATAGCGAACATGGGGTGTCCTTGCCGCGCTGGGCGGCAGAAGGTGGGTTAGGATTTTGCCGCTTTGGCGTGGCCTACGCAGACTTTGGTGGGTTCTCCGTCGCCGTCCAGGTGCGCGTGGCACAGGAAACCTTTCGGGTCGTGCGCCATGAATTCTGCGTCGCAGGTGGTGATGGGCGACTGGTTTGCGATTGAACCGAGGCGATAGGCGCAGCCGTGGCAGGCGCCGGCGGGGTCGCATTTGTTTGCGATCATCACTCCCTGACACGCGCCGATGATGGTGGGTAGGTTTACCCCGGTAAATTTGTCGGGATGCACACCGCACTCGATGATCAGCACCTGATCGCTCATTTCGGCGCAGTTGCTGGCAACCGAGTTGGCCATCCCGATAAATTGAGCCATGAACTCAACCAGGCGCTGGGAGCCGTTCAACTGGAGATACTTCGTCAGCGCTTGGCGGCGCATTGGGAGATCGAGCTGGGCAATGCCCGCCAGGTCCTGGGCATCGCTCCGGTCCATGCTGTATTCACAATTTGCAGGCATAGAAATACCTCGCCCGCCGTTCAGCGGCAGGCATGTCGGGGGATTGGGGTTAGGCTGCTGGGTGTTGCACGGTGTCGCGAAAGACATCCATCTGCGCCGCGCCGTCGAGCCAGGCGGCCGCGATCCGGCGTTCAGCCATTGCGGCGTATTCGGGGTTCAACTCGCATAGGATCGATTTGCGACCTTCTTGCATGGCGACCACCGCCGTAGTGCCGGCACCGCCGAAAGGGTCAAGCACGACGCCGCCGAGTGGCGCGCCGGCCAGGATGCATGGTCTGATCAGGTCAGGAGGGAAGGTGGCGAAGTGGGCGCCCTTGAATCCTTGCGTTGGAACGTTCCACACACTGCGCTTGTTTCGAGTATCCAAAGGCCAGTCACTTTCCTCTCGGCCTGGTCGGTGCGTTCCCAGCGACTGCCCAGGGATGGGCTGCCCTCGCTTTGATTCATCGCGCTTGAAACTATCCCGCTTGCTGCGCACAGCTTTCATTGGGCCGTTTGACCTTCCTGGAACACGATCACTGCCGCATTGTTGATCGATATCCTGAGCCATTCGCGTGATTGAGCTGAGCGCTACAGGCTCCTTGATTGCATCCTGGTCATAGTAATAACGGGGTGACTTGCTGAGCAGGAATACGTATTCGTGTGACTTTGTGCACCGGTCCCTGGTGGATTCAGGCATGGGATTTGGCTTGCTCCAGATAATGTCCTGTCGCAGATACCAGCCATCGTCCTGCAGGGCAAAAGCCAGTCGCCAGGGGATGCCCATCAGGTCCTTGTGTTTCAGGCCGGCGGGAGCGGAGCGCCATCCAGTGGCTGAGCCCTTGCCGGCCCACGCTCCATCACCACGTTCCGCCATATACGACCCGCCGCCGCCCCGCCCTCCAGATGCGTAGGTGTCGCCCATGTTCACCCACATCGTCCCATCATTGCGCAGAACCCGCCGCACTTCGCGGAACACTTCTACCAGGCGCGCGATAAATTCAGGGGGCGTTTGCTCCAGGCCGATCTGCCCTGCCATACCGTAGTCCCGAAGCCCGTAGTAGGGCGGCGACGTGACACAGGTGCTCACTGATTGGTCTGGCAGCGTCCGCATCGACTCAATGCAGTCGCCGATCAAAACGCGATGCTGTTTCATGGCCTGGGCCCCTCGTTGTTGAAGATGTAGGCGAACCAGAGGGTGGCGATCATAGTAGGTGCGCTCCTGCTTCCAGTAGGCCGTCTCGGTCTAAGCGCAGGTTGTCGCGCTCATGCCTGAGTTCGTCGCGCTCCCTTAGCAAAGCCTTGATTGCCGTTGAGATGTTCCGGTGGCCGAGGGTGATGGTGATGGCCTGGGCCTCGTCGAAGAGCTTGACCTTCTGGTCTCGGTCGTCCGCTGCTCGCGCTGCCAGCTCTTTTTCGTGGATATTGAGGCAGCGCTTGCAGGTGACGTACCGCCAGTCATTGGTGAGCTGTTCGTCGGCCATGTCGCCGTCTGTGCCGCAATAGACGTGCTCCGGCGGATCCTGATCTGCCTCGGTGCCGCCATCCCACGGGTATAGGTGAACCGCACGCCCGCTCATCAGCACTCGCTCCAGTTCATGGCCTGGATGTATTCGCACGGGACCATCAGCCTGTCGGGCGGCACGGTGCTCGCGGTACGGGTATCGCCGAAATACGCAATCGCAGCCTGGGCGCGCTCGAGCGCCAACTGGGCATGGCGCATCTGCCAGGACTTGCGCTGCTTGTAAGAGCGCAGCGCCAAGGATTTATCGGTATACGCGAACCTTCGGCCGTGCTCGCCGCCATCCTTCAGCACGCGCTTGCGGTACTGCTTCAGCAGGGATTCACGCTGCGAGCCACCGAAGAGGTTGTCGTGGAATTCATCCACGATGTACCAGCACTGCTCGGTTTCGCCGATAACCACGAATTTTTTGCAGGTGACTTCCAGGCCTTTCGGGTCGAGCTCGTCGACGTAGCGATAATGGTCCGGGCCGAGTTTTATCTTTTCCATGGTCGAGCTCGTCCTTGCCGCTATAGCGGCTGACTTTGAAGGGGGAGGGGGATTTGAGCTATTGTTAAGCTACAATGAATGGCTACGGATGAGACCGTTATGGATAAGCACGTACTCGGAGTTTACTTAAGCGAACTAGAGTCACAATCGCTGATGGCCTTAAACGCTATTAATGTCCTTGATAAAGTTACCGCGATAGATCATGAACAAATGATTGATATGGGTTCTGAGCAGCGAATAGAAATTAACAAAGAATGCTTTCGTTCAGTTCACAGCTTCTTAACGCACCTTAGTAATATTTCACGATTAATTTGGCCTCCAGCACTATCCCCGAAGCAGAACTGCTTTTGTGATAAGCCCCGTGCTATGGGGCTTAAGTGTAATACCTGCGTAGCTCGGATGCGCTCTGCGGAGATCTTGTCCGCTCTAAATATTATAGATCCAGAGCATGTGCTAAAAAACCGAACCTTGAGGGATCATTTAGAACACTTCGACGAACGTATCGATCATTGGATGCAAACGAGTGAGCGAAGAAATTATGTTCAAGATTACATTGGTGCCAAGGGAGGAATTCAAGGGATGGAGGAAAGCGATATGATGAGGCAGTATGATCCGGACAATGGAAATTTCACATTTCGTGGGGAAACCCATAGTTTGGTTGATCTTTTTGCAGGGTTGCAAGATTTACTTGGTCGGACTAGGGATGCCATATCAAAGTCCCGAGCCTTTTAATTCTTTCTCGGCAATAACAGATCATGGGCATTCACAACCGTCATGCCGAGGCGTTCGGCGATCAGCACTTCCAGTCGGGCGCCTTGCGACTTCTCCCAGTCCGGCAGCAGGGCGATCATTCCGCACAGGCCTAGGCGAGTCAGGTCGTAGGCCATGTAGTCGGCCCACTGCGCACCCTCGACCACACCGTGATCTGCTGGGTTCTCGACTTCGTAGCCCAGGGCGCGCAGATGGTTGGCCACGGCATTGAAGGCTGGGTAGTTGAAGTCGGCGATACCCGTCATGGGGCCGGCCACGTAGACGCGGTTGGCGCGGGCGGCCTGAAGGGTTACGCCTGGCTTGCTGGCGAGCGTCTTGCCGCGCTCCAGGCCCATGGCGTAGGCCGCGTCCTGGAACACCATCAGGTCATCTGAGAATCGCTCTACCTTGCCCACGTACTGCTGGTGCAGGCGCTCGATGGCATCATGATCGGCGGGGTGGTTTCGGTTTTCTGTAGGCATGGTGAGTCCTTGCCGGGCCATGCCCGGGCGGTGGAGTGGGGAGAGTCAGGCGATTTGGGATAGCGCAAGGATGTCTTCGCCGCCGCGCGCGATGCCGGCGTGCAGTTCCACCTTGCTGCCAGCAAGCATCCCGGCGATCTGGGCGTTCAGATCCATCTCTAACGCCTTGCCTTTCCTGGGCTTCCCGATTTCCTGGGTGGCGAGATATTCGCTGATCAGCGCCTTGTCCTGCTCCTGAATCGCGACGAGGTCTTTGCCGGTGGCGCGGCTCCCGAGCGGATCATCTTCGCCTTGAGGCACAAGCGCTTTCAGCTTCGACTGAACCTCCCACACCCATGCCAGTGCAAAGTGATCGCCGGCAGTTTCTGCTGAATACTGACTGCGATGGACGCCAGATCTGACGCACGAGCAGTACTCCTTGCGCGCCTGAGTAAGCTTGGCGTGCAGTGCCTCATACGCGTACAGGGCTATGTTCTGTGCGGGAGAAACACCGACGAAAGTCGCGCGCTCAATGACTTGGCCTTTTGCGGAACACCACGTCCGGTGCCGCAGGGTCGTGCAGCTGAATGCTTCTGCTACAGCGATGCTCAGCTGCTGATCCCACGCTGGTCGACGCTTGGTGCGGAACAAGGCCGACTCAACCTCACCTACGTCGCTCAACTTCAAATCCATCTCGGTCAGCCGGTACTCGCGCATCAATGCCTGTGCCTGCCGGAGTGCGGTTGCGGCTTCGTTCTCGTTGGCGCTTTGGGCAAGTGCCAAGCAGTGCTTGATCTTGCGGATCGCGCGCTCGAGCTTCTTTTCTTCGATCTGTTGTGCGGACATAGGGGATCCTCGCCGGCTGGCGTGATTCGTAAATTGGGTTGATGATTTGCACTCAGCAAATACCTGACGGTGACTGCGATGAGCACGAAAACCGATGTGGAAGCGATACGCCTGATCGGCGCTGAGGTTGTCCGCCTGCTGAGCCTTCCTGATGAAGCGCTCGAAGCTGAGGTGCGCCCAGGCCTTAAGCTGATCGCTGACCTGGCGAAGTGGCGTGACCTCGCCGGCCTGCCTGCTACTGAGCCGGCTGGCGTGATTCGTTAATGAGTGGGCGCATATGATTTCCCGCAGAACCAAAATCAGAAAATGAAGTCTTCATATTGGTTTGCAGCCATTAATTAAAACGGACAAAAAATCATGAGCCTAATTGACTGCCCTGAATGCTCTGCAAAAATCTCTGATAAAGCCTACTCCTGCCCCCACTGCGGAAATCCTTTTCGCGAGCCGCCATCTGGCCGCTATTTCAGCGAAAAAAACATTGGGCAGATTGCCGGGGTTACCGGCGTCTGGCTAACAGCTCCTTGGCTCGCACGGATGGTGTTTGGAGTCGTCGCTGTGATTGCGATAGCGGCAGTTTTCATAGTTCGCTCAAGCTAGAATCTAAAAATATCTGCGTCCGAGATTGATATGGGGTACTACGGGTGACCGGCATGGAGCCGGATTAAGGAGATGCAATGAAACTCAATGACGAATTCGAGCCAAAATGCCCAGGCTGCAAGCCTGATGTATCGAATTTCGGTGCGACTCAGGTGATGGTCGATCGCGCAGATAAACCGGTCACTATTCTTTCCTGCGTGGATTGCGGTCACGTTGTCGGCGCGTTTCCCGGTAATGCATACCAGGAACCTGTCATAGAAACGAAGGCAGCGTCGGTCAAGTCATCTTGCTGCGGCTCTGAGAAGCTTGTCGCGTACCTCGATCGACACAGTTCCGGCTTAAAGGATCAGCCAGCACTGATTCTTTGTGGTGAGTGCGAAAATACAGTTATCGCGACTCTGCCGGCCGCTTACGTTTGGACTGATATTTAACTCAGTGCCGCCCTCCGTGACTGGACTCGGCGAGTAGGAAGGCCGGTCTCCCGGCCTTGGTGATACTTCGGATCAAACGCGCCCAGCGACAACACGGCAGCTTCGCCAATATTGCGTTGAAGTACTGCCTTGAACTCCTGGGCGATGTCTTGGCGCTGGACCTCTTCGCCGACCCAGCGCAGTTTCAGAACTGGCTGCGAGCTGCTGGTACTGACCGACAGGCGTAGCGTGATTACTTGGTGAAAATGAGGGAACCCGCTGCTCGCCGCCGTTTCATATGGGTATCCCATATAAAAAATCAGGAAGCGATCATGGAGAGAGTTGTTCTTGTTGTAGAGGATGAGCCCTTGCTTCTGGAGCTGGCCCAGGAGGTTCTGGATTTGGAGGGGCTTCAGACCATTGGTGCTCCAAACGCGGATAAGGCTCGGCTGATTTTGGAATCCACATCCAACGTTGGGCTAGTGATTACCGATATAAAAATGCCAGGGAAAATCAATGGATTTGAATTGGCTTGGCTGATTTCTGAGCAATGGCCAGAGATTCCTGTCCTCGTAACATCTGGCCATCAGCGTGTTCGGGCAGACGAGCTTCCGCCAAATGCAAGATTTCTCCCAAAGCCTTGGCTGCTTGGTGATTTCATCGACCAGTCGGTTGCAATGCTTGGCGTTCAACCCTGAGCACACCGTAGCGCCTCCAGGAACGCTTATCAAAAGTCAGCCGTGTGGTCGGATAGGCCTAGCCGGCTGGCGTGATTCGTTGATATGGAGTATTACGGATGACCGGTATGGAGCCGGATCAAGGAGCGTTTCGTGAGCGATAAGCCTTCAGACAGAGAAGTGGCGAAGCTGATCGGCATAACTGAGAACGAGGTTGGCACCTATCGTGTCAATTCCGATCTGAGATCCGACGGTAGATGGCTCATCTATTTCGGATACCAGATGCCTGAAGCTTTGCGCAAAGGGCTAACTGGGAGCTTCACTTTCTTAATGCCTGAGATGGATTTAGCGCAATAGGTGAGCACTGTTCAGGCTGTGATGCGATCGCCAATCACCGTGGTGGTGAACTGAACGGTGAACTCGGTGACCAGCTCAAATTCGCCGCCGCAGGTATCACAGGTCATGTTCTTGTCGCCGTAATCTTCCGACTCAATGTGGATCACTGTGGCGCAATGCGGGCATTTGCATTCGTCCTGGCTGCGGTAATCCCACTTGTCATAGTCGGTCTCGGCGACCTTGGCCAGCGCTTCAGCTTTCGCAACGGCGTCTTCTGCGTCCTGACAAGGTTTGCAGGTGAATCCGTCAGGATGGCCCCAAGGTGTTTCCGTAAGCTTCGAGCGGTGGGTGCTGCACAGTCGGCAAACGTTGTGCTTATCGCACACTGAGTAGCTGTACTTCTCACCGGTTCCGTTGCACTTCGCACAACCAGAAACCCAATACCAGGCGCCATCGATTCGCTCAGCGTACAGGCCGTTTTCCGGGGGCCGCAGGCTGACTTCAGGCAGGTCAGTAGTGGTACGGTGAAATCTGTGATGATCCGCCCCGTTCCACACGTTGAGGCTG
Source organism: Pseudomonas sp. Leaf59 (assembly GCF_920984685.1). NCBI lineage: Bacteria > Pseudomonadati > Pseudomonadota > Gammaproteobacteria > Pseudomonadales > Pseudomonadaceae > Pseudomonas > Pseudomonas sp. Leaf59. The sequence goes on from NZ_CAKLBR010000003.1 coordinate 53,203, forward strand.
CCGTTGCGTTGGCGCTGGGTCCACTCACCCGGAATCTCCGTGATCAGGATCTTCGTGTTCTTGTCCATGGATTATCTCCAGTCAGGCGCCGCACTCCGGTGACCGGTGGTGGCAATTTGGTTTGGGGTGGAGTATTAATGCCGAAATTTTTGAAGGATCAAAACTATGCGTATTTGGATTGGCTCACTGATGTTGCTCACCTCTGCTGTAGCGCTCGGTGATGAGGCACAGCTGAAGCAGTGGGAAAAGATGGATCGCTGCTCTAACGCAGCTTTTATCGTGGTAAATATCTTGGAAGAAAGCGCAGACACCTCCAAGCAGGCGATAGCTCTGCATGGTGCGGTAGAAGGACTCAAAACCAACACAAAATTGAAAGAAACGACGCCGACTGGAAACGAAGTCGTTGGTGCCTATAACTTTGCGCTTCGGATCTCTTATGAGATGCCTCGTCCCTTCGCAAAGCGTGAGCATGATTGGCTCATTGCTCAGGCCGCTACTGCATGCACTTTATGGGTTCCAAGTGTTAGCGCTCAGTAATTAAAGCTAGTGGATGGCCGGCGCTCATTTATCGATCGAGCCACTGACCTGATCATGCCGCTATATCAAATTTACGGCCTTTCCAGTCCCGGCGGCGCCCTCCGTTACCGGATGCAGCGAGTAGGGTGGGTTATTCGTCGCCGTCGTCTTCGGCGTTCATTTGGAGCGATTCGGCGAATCCTGCTTGCCGTAATTTGCGCGCCACGTTTTCAGATACGGTCATATCGTGGCGCGGAACTGAGAACAGGTAGGCGGACCTTTCAGCGCCCAGCGAATGGGCATGAGCGATCAAGCGCCAGATGGTGGTGCGGTTCTTTGTCTCACCCAGATCGGCGGTGAGCGCTGCCAGCCGGTCACGCATTCCCTGACGGAAGTAGTGGCGGATGATGCCGGACTGCCCTTTGACCGTAGGAGGCGCCGGCGGCAGATCCTCAGCCCGACCATTCAGCACCAGCAGCTGTACCGCCTCGCTGACTTCCTCGATCTCATGCCAGCGCATCAACTCGTCGAGCATCTGGCGAGTGCCGTAAGGGACCGTGTGCCGCAATTCCTGCTCGCCCAGCTCCTGCCGTTTCTCGGCAAGCCTGGCCGTTCGTTCTTCCTGGGTCACAGGCATGGCCTACCTCTTCTATTCCGCTGGCCGGCAGTGCGAGCCAGGTTTGACGTTTGCGTTGCTGGATGCGGGCTATGCGGCGCATCGTGTGCCGCCCGGCGTCGACAATGGGTAGTCAATCGAGTGATTCTTGAGGATGCGCGCGAACGTTTTGGCGCTGATACCAAGCTTTCCACAGACCTTGCGACGGCTGACCCCTAATTCCATGAACGCCTTGATGCGCTCGGCGAACCTAGCGTCTCGCTCCGCCATCGCCTTGATCCGTTCGGGATTGCCATGCCGCCCAGGCGGAACAGCCTTGAACCTGAAGTTGAATTCGCGAGACATATTCAGCAGCATGCGCCGGCTTATTCCGGTCATGTTGGCGACTTCGCTTTGGCTGTGGAGCGGCGCCAATTCCATGACCCTGACGGCTCGCTGGCGGCGCGCTTCGATCTGATCTTCACGCTTGGTCGGAGGCGTAGGTGGAAGAGGCTCGGCCCTTCGCCGAACAAACGGCTTCGGCGCCGGCGGCATCTGGTTGCTGTAGGTGATCGGCTTGGGTATGTAGCCGCAGGCCGGGCCTTCTTCGATCTGCCCGCCAGCCTCCAGGAACTGCTCGACCTGGGCAGCAAGCTCGTTCGATGCGCCTCGAAGGCGTTCTACTTCGTTCTGTAGGATGCTGATCATGCTGCGATCCCCAAGACCCGATTCATCCGGTCGTCCAAGATTTCGTAGAAGGTGCTGACCCGCTCCGACAGCTTGCGGATCATCGCCTCATCCCGGTACGCGCGCTTGATGAACAGCGGCATACCGGGCCAGTAGCAAACGAAGTCGATCCACTCGCGCTCCGAGACCCATAGGCCGCCCTGGCACTGGGCAACGTGTTCTTTTGGAATCTCGCCCGAAAGAATCACTTCGACCTGGAATTTCGGAAGTTTGGTTTTGATTTCCGTCAGGCCAGTAGGCCCAACCAGAGAGTCGGGCGAGTACCCGGCACCGTGATTGAGGATGATCGCCACCTGTTTGGTTTCGACTTCTTCGCGCTGCTCGTAGAGTTTGCGGGCGACACCTTCCAGTTCGTGGCCGCGCTCAGTGTGGCGGTTTCCCATAAATGGGTCCGCTGCTTCACCGGTGATGCGCTCCCCGATCAGCGTGTTCATGTAGGTGAAGGCGCCGGCGCCGAAACCTGACTCACCCTTGCCGTTGACCAGCAGGCATTCCAGTTCGGAGCAGGTGACGATACCCAGGCGCAGGGCCAGCCATTCCGGCGAGCCCTGCTCAACTTCAGTGATTATTTGCATGATCTACACCTGCTTATTGGTGTTTGCCGATTTGGTGAGAGCGGCAAGCACGGCGTCAAAATTTTCCTTCGTGATGCTTGCTGGCTTGCCATACAGCTCTGCGAACTTGCCTTTCGCCGTCTCGCTGCATTTTTCCAGAAGGGCCTGTAGTTGTTTTGCCTGTGCCTGGGTGACCAACTGATCAGATGGCTCGACATAGCCGTCATTGTCGTTGTCGTCGCCGCTGGTGATGTTGAGTAGGGCGCACATCACATACCGCTTCCCGTAGGTTGTGGTCGAGCCAACCGACTGCACGGCGCTGCGCCCGGCGCCGGTATCAAGCGGCAGGATCATGGTCGTTTCTTCGCGATGCCCGGCCTTGTGCATCAGAATGCCGGTGATGCTGACGCCTGCGGCCTGGTTGACGATCTTGAACGACACACCAAAGCCAAACTTGGCCATGACCGGTCGCACCGCGTAGTTGATGTCGTCCAGGTCGGCGTACATCTTCTTGGTGTGCGTGTTCTCGGTGCGCTTTTCCACGGAAGACATTTCGCACTGCATTTCGGCGAACGCAGCGTTGAATGCCTCCAGCGCGCTCTTCGCCTCCATCCGATCCTGGAGCTTGATCAGGCGCTCCAGCTTGTCCATGTCGCAGCGAGGATCAAGGGCAAGCCGGCTGATAGTCGACAACATGCTGATTTCTTGCGCTGGCTGGGCGGAAATTTGGCGATCGCGCTCCAGGGGCATGATGATTTCTTGGGACATTCTGGGTACCTCAGTATTGGATGGACATGGCAGGAATGAGTCCGCTTGCAACCAGCTTCACAGCCAGGCGGGCGCAGTCTTCGGTCATGCCATGCTCAATGAATGCTTCTTTGGCGGATTTGTAGATCTTGCCCTTGTGGGCCTTGTCGGCTGCGCGGAGCTTTTCCTGGCGCAGGATTTCGTCTGCGGCCGCATCCGCTCGGGCCTTCTCAGCCAATCGCGCCTGCTCTACAGCCTCTTCCTGGCGGCGGATGGCTGTGAGCCTGTCTTGCTCGGCGCGCTGCTCGGCGGCCAGCTTGTCGGCCTTGGCCTGAGCAGCCTGACGCTCTGCTTGTTCGGCCTGCAGCTGGAGTTGCAGGCGCTGGCGTTCAGCGGCGGCCTCGGCATCCAGCACCGCCTGTGCGGCGGCGCGCTGAGTGGCGGCGGCCTGATCAAGCAGTTCCTGCTCGCGCCGTGCAGCAGCGTCACGCTCGGCCCGGGCCTGCTGTTCGGCCTGGAGCCGGGCTTGTTCGACAGCAACACGGGCAATCTCTGCATCGCGGTCTCGCTGGGCCTGAGCTTCGGCTTCGGCACGCAACCGGACCAGTTCTGCCTGTTCGGTTTCATATTTCTGGCGGGCGGCGAGGGTGGCGCGCAGCTTGTCCAGAACCTGATCCTTGGTGCGGGCAGCATCAGCCTCGAACTCTTCCCAGTGCTCGCCCATCTTCACCGCCTCAACCGAGACGATAGACTCAAGCAGTACCGCGGCGGTGACGTCCGACAGATCCAAGGCAAAATCCGCAATTGCCTGTACGGCATCGACGTGCCGATCCTTGCGAGCCTGCTCGGCGGCTTCCCAGTCAGTCAGCGGCTTGCGAACTTCTTCTTGCCACGTGCTCAGCAGCTCACGAACGCGCTTGCGCTCGGCGTCGATCTTTTTCGGCACATCCTTCAGTTCTGCGACGAGCTCTTTGCCCAGGCTGTCGAGTTTCGTTTTTGATCCCGCCAGGCTGTAAGCAATCGAGCGATACGCGTCTTGGCCCTTTTTGGTTTTCACGTCAGGTGCCGAGGCGTTGAACTTGTCGATTTCTTCACGGACGCTCTGAAGGTACGGGTCCAGGCCGTTAGGGGCGCTGAATACTGCCAGGGCTACTTCTTTGGCTGGCAGGATCGCCAGTTGTTGTTCTGCGGACATGGGGATTCCTTGCCGCGATGTTCGCAGCGATTGAAGGTGTTGGTTATTGAGTGATTCGATCAGCGAGGGCGCCGAGCAACATCAGCAAGGTGAAGAGGGCAAGGACAGGGAAAGAGCCGCGCCAAATTAGTAGGCGCCGAGTGCGCTGGCGCGCGGTCACGGCCGAACCCTCACCGCAATGCGCCCGCCCTTGATAGCAGCTGCAAGCTTCGGCGGCAGCGCGGACACCGGAAGATCGCGCGGCAAGCCAGAGCCGAGAATGGTCAGGCTGCGCTCGATCTCTTCGAGCTGACTATCGATCAATGATTTAACCGGTGGCGTGGTCATGCTGCGACCCTCTTTAGCTGTTCGTTGCGCTCGACGAACTTTGCGTCCAGCGCATCGCGGTAGCGGTTGGCGGTAGGGGAGTCGACAAGATCGGCGAACTCGGCCATCTCGATCATGCCCATGACGAAGGTGCGGTCCGGTACCGGTGTGCAGGACTTCTTCATCTTGGCGATTTCCAGGCCCAGGCGGGCGAGGGCGGTAGGGGTGTTCATAGTTCGTCTTCCTCGGCCTGGGCGGCCAGTGCATCGTCAGCGAGGGGCCGAAGTAGGGCCTCTGCAATTTCGCCAAGCTTGCCGAAGGGGTGATCGCTTCGGCCAAGAAGCTCGGCGGCGGCGTCTTTGTCGGCCCGGCCACAGTTGTTGGCGACCAGAAGGCGACCAAGGGCTGGCGTGCCTACCTCAAAGTCTGCCTGCCGGGCGTTCGCCAGCTCATCCGCCGCCAGCTCCAGCTGGGCCACCGTGACGCACTGCGGCGATCTCATGCGCAGCTGAACCTTCACGTCTGCGCCAAACCGCACCAGCTGCTCGGTGGCGCTGTACAGCCACTCCCTGCGGGCAATCTCCACCACCGACTCGCTCACTGGAGGCGGCAACTGAGCGTCGTAACGCTCCTGGCATATCTTCAATGCTGCGTTCATGGTCGCCTCCAGGCTTGGTTATTCGGTTCCGGTCAGCCACTCAGGGCCTTGTGCCTGAGCCAGCCATTGCCGCAGCGTGCCGAGCAGTGCGCCGTCCTCGTCGGTCCATGGCTTATCAAGAAGTTCGTCGGTCACTTCTTCGCAGTCACTGGCGTCGACATCATCGATTTCGCGCTCACACGTATCGGCATGCAGGCGGATGGCCTCTTCAGCAGTGCTGGCGGCGTAGTAGTCGTGCTCTTCCACGATGAAAACGCGTAGTTGCTTGACGATCGGCTGACCGTCCAATGTCATTTGTTCGCTCATGGCGACCTCCAGTGTTTGGGGTTAGGCGGTGGCCTTGGAGATTGCGGCGCGGGCTGCGACCTTTTGCGGGCCTATGCCATCAACGCCCAATGACTCGCAGCGAGACACCAGGGCTTCCAAGGCTTCCAGCAGGTCCGGCGCTGCGGCGATCAGCTTGGCGTTGGCGTGCATTTCTGCATCGTGGAAGTCCATCGGCCGCTTTGTATCGTCATTTACAACCAGTGCCAGTGTTCGTCGCTGCTCAGTAGTGACTGGCAACCAGCTGGCGTTATTGCCGTCGTCATGGTCAATCGACCAGGGACACTCCATGCTGTACTTGCCATCCTTCTTGCCGAACCACGGGCCCGGCGTATGCTTCGTTTCCATGAATCTCTCCATTCGTTGGTTCGCATGTATTCGTCAACACTCATTCCTCCCGCTGTTTGCCGATGGGCGCGGGGAAGGAGTGCTGACTTAATAGAGGCGAGAAGGGTGTTTTCTGCATCGGGGTGTGAACTGCATGACGTTTGTCTGCCTTTGCTCTCGCGCAGGCCGGCGGTACTCAGTTCACACCCCGATGCGCTCTCATAGAGAGGATCGGGCAGTTAACGTCAGTGCTGACGTGGCGCTGGTTGACCACTTAAACGCTCTGCGAAATGCCCCAGCTGCAGGCCAGGAACACGGCTACAAGGCCGGTCACAAAGAGCCAGGCGGCCCAAGTAAGGTTTGGCAAGGCGGTGTTCCTTGAGGCTGAGGTGATTGCTTAGGCCAAATGGATGGCGAGCATTCCGCGATCCATGATCGCCAGCTCGTCTGTACTGTTCATGATGCGGCGCAGCTCTACCTCTCCACCGGCAATCCCGGTTACCGCAGCGACCACGCCAAGTCGGCCCTTTTTATCTGCGCTTCGCAGGGCCTGCCTGATTCGTTCGTCTTGCCTGCTATCTGTAAGGTTCATCGTTGTGACTCCCGTTTGATTTCCCGTCAGGCCCTCTTGCGAAGGCCTGCCAGTGAAATCTGCATACCGTGACCCGCTACTGGCGTCGGTCACCGGCTTGAATCAAATGTTTTTCCAGCCGCGGGCCTTTCGGCTTGTTCTCCCGCTGGATAACTGTTCTTGGCGATTTACGCTGCACGCCCGGGTCAGTTGCCAACCCTCTGAACCGTTTAGGCCGGTTCATCGCTGCCTTTGAATCTGGGCCGGTGGTGATCCGGCAAGGGGTTTCGCTAAAGAGCGGCGCAGGTTTAGCTGCTGGCGATTCGCTGTGGCGTCTCGATGGAAACAAATATAGGCAATCCCATATTTATCGTCAATGGGTATTCCCATATATTTGATGGGGGGCGATAAAAAGCCCGCGCACTGGCGGGCTCATTTAGGAATCGCAGTACTCGCACCAGCCGATCCGGACGGCTCCGTCTTCCAGGTGCTCGACCCTTATGCCGGCGGTGTCGCCGATATCCTGGATGACCTGGCGCCACGCTTCAGGGCTTTCGTCGTCGCGCCTGGATACCTCCACCAACTGAATCCTCTGGACCCGGGGAGAGGCGATCAAGCCTTGAAGGCGGCGGCCAACAAGCTCGTAGGAATTTCTCGGTTTTGGTGTGGAGTAGGGTGTCTGGATCATGCTTCGCTCCTTGCGAGTACTGTATGTGCGTACAGTATTTGTGCTATCTTAGATTGGCAAGGAGGAAGTGATGAGCTGGGCAGTTAGGACGCGATAGGGCTAGCGCTCGTAAGCTTCCATAGCTGAGCAGTTCGTATGCAGCTGATTCCTTGCGCGCTAAAAAGGGGAGAATTGTAAAATTGGCTTGACTATTTGTTTTTAGGGAGCTAATAATTTTTCCGCTGCATGAATGCGCCTTGGCGCCAAGGACTGGACCTAGAGACACGACAGGAGGTTCGAGAATTGGCATATATAATGGACTATAACGCGTAGAGGGCAGTGCATGGCCTATACAGAAATAGATGCATTTACCAAATGAAAAAGATTTGAGTCTATTATGACTTGAAAAAAAGCCACTTTTAGTGGCTTTTTTTTATGCTTTACTATGCTAGTGTTAAGCTGAATCCGCTATGTTGCGCGCTGTATTTCCCAACAACAACTTGGATCCACTCACCCGGTTCGAAAGTGTTAAAAAGCTGCGTATGTTGTTGTCGTTGGTTTGATTTTCTTACAAGCCCCCTGCCTTGAAGTCCAAACTCGACAAAAACACCATAGTTTTGAACAGATACAATCTGAGCTTCTACTTGCGTGCCCTCTGGATACTCGCTCTCAAACTTATGAAGCTTTTGGAAAGCCTCATCGTTTTCAGAGGTTTTGATTATATAGTCTTTGAGGCCTTTGATGTCGAGTATGTCTTGTTGAAACTCATCTGTAAGTAACTTTGCAGGGCCAACGAAAAACTTATCGTGGTAAGCTTCTAGGTAGTTTATAAGTGTGGAGCTATTGCTTAGGGCAGTCTGGCGACTATCTATCTTGAAGGGGCCTTTGCCAATTAAGTTGTCAGCAATTTTTCGTGCTGGTTGATTCTCCCTGAAGAATACATCTTCCGCAATCGTTGAAAGATAGTCAATATTGCGCATCAGGTCTAAATGTATTAAGCCGGCTGGGGAGATAGCTATTAAATCTTCGTCTGTTATCTCGTGCGATTGAGCTTCTGAAAGGATGCAGCCTGCACTGGTAAGCGTAGCTATCTCACTATAGGCCCTCTCGGTTGCATGGCCCGTTGATTGAAGGAAAGCAATTAGAGTTGAAAGCTTATGAAATCCTTTCGTTCGATTAGGTCCGTATTCCCTTGATGTACTTCTGAGCCAGCTGAGTATGGAAAGTCTTATAAACGGGTTGGGTAGTGAATCTTCTGGGTTGGAATTAAATAGGTTTTTAATGTGTGAGTCTGTATCGGAATAAAATTTCCGTTTGCTCTTCAATAAGATTCGAGCTATTAAATAGTTTGGAAGTCTATGCTCGCCTAACGACTGCCTTGCTTTCAAAAGTTCATCTTCTGCAATGTGTCCGCTCTTGCAGAAGTCTAACAATATCTCAAGTCCTTTTCGGATATTCCTTCCGGCTAAACCGGTAATTATGCGTTTGAAGAAGCTGTCTTGAAATAAAGACGAGATCATTGATTGGATGTATGTTGCCACTTCTGATCTGGCGCACTCAACCTTCATGTTGTTTGGTAAGAAGTAAGTAAACTTTGACTGCTCTCCTTGTATGACCCTTAGGGCGTAGCCGAGTCTTTTGTATATTACTCTTTCCAGAAGAGGGGGGTCGATTCGGAAGACAAGATCCTTAATCACTGTATCTAAAGGAGGTTCATCACGATACTGGTCGTAAGTCGTATCTCTAAGTGGCAGGAAGACCATGCATGGGAAGGTTTCCTTTAGCCACGACGCCACATCGAACATCAGTAGCTGGTCTTCTCTGTTCCTTTTGTCGCAGTTGTCTAACACTACAACAAGGAGTTTTTCTCCTCCCGTGCAGAGGAAATTTATTATTCCGTCAAGAGTCGCTTGTTTGTTAAGTTGAAGTCTTTCAATTTCTGCAAATATTGCATCAATATATTTTTCGGAGTTTTTTGGGTATAAGGCTGCGCGGCCTCTTTCCAGTCGCCCAATTTCTCTATAATAAATTTTCTTTAATATATCAATACTGTCGAAATCTATTTTTGGATTATTTTGTTTTAGTAGATCGATGCTCTGTTCTATGATCCAGTCGTATATACGCTCTCTGTAAAGTGGTGCTTTGTTAAGATTTATATTGATCCAGATCGTTGATTCTACTAATGGGCGAGGGAGAGCTTCAAGACGGATGTAATCCGTAAATGTCGATTTACCTGAACCTACTCCACCAATTAAAAGGCAAATTTCATTCTTTATTCTTCCAAAATCTGCAACCTGCTCAATAATTTCTCTCGCGGTACTAGTATCTTCTATTAGTCTAGCTTGACTAGAAATAGGCAGTGCAGCTCGTATTATTTTATCGATGGGAGCGATGTGTGATTGTTTTCGAATTGAGGTGACATAAGCGTTGTGCGCAATCGATGCTCTGTCCTCCAACGAATCCGGATTAAAAAGATATTTGTATTCTATAGAAACGTTTGCGCCAAAGGAGTTTTCCCCTACGGTCTCGTTTGCAACGACTTTCCCCCCAAGCATTTGGGTTGGCTTGAAGTAAAGGGCAGTGCTCTTTATTGAACTTAGAATTGCGTCTGCTTTTTTAAGTGAACTCTTCTTTGAGGCCAAATCTATAAGGTGGGAGAATTCAGCGCTTAAGGGGTCGAAATCATTAATCGTAATAGTTACTTCTGGTTCGTCTTTGTCCCAAAAGCTTAACGCAAGACTCACACCGTCAGTAGCTATTATTATTTCGCAAGGGTTCACATTTCTTGCGTAAGAGGCGTTTATTTCTGTGGCATAAAGTCTAGCTTCTCGCAAAGCCTCTTTGATATCTTCTCCAGGAGTTTTTGCTTCAATGATTATTAGCGGCAGGCCGTTGGTGATGATTGCGTAGTCGGGGTAATAAAGTTTCCCTTTTGCGCCTTTGTCAATTTTTAACTTTCTTATATCGCCTTTGGTTCTGATGTCCGATGCGGAGTAACCAAGGCCATTAGGAGTCTCGATAGTGAGTAGTTGGTATATTATTTTCTGTTCGACATCGCTTTCAGTTCTGATGTCAAGTCCTTGAAATATGTTCGCCATACTTAAATCCTTTTAATGTCGTGTTAGCGATTTTTAGCTACTCTTGAGGTGGCGAATGCTCTAAATCACTGTGCCTTTGGTTTTAAATTAACAAGCAGCGGGCCGGCTTTGTACGACTCACTACAAGACAGGTTTCTGTGAGCCTCGATTTATGTATCAAAATTTTTGGAGTGCTCGGACGACCACACCGACGATTCTGCAGTTCTCGTCGACTGCCTCGATGGGGTAGCTCGGATTCAGCGGTTTCAGGAACAATCGGCCGCCATCGCCGACCAGCTTCTTGAATGTAGCCTCATTGCTGTCCGGCAGCTTGGCCACGACTAGCTTACCTGGTGCAACTTCAGCCTCAGTGTCCACAAGGATCAGCGTGCCTTCGGTGATGCTTTGGCCGGCGGGCGCAGTCATCGAGTCGCCTTTGACTGTCAGCCAGAACGCGGGTCCTTTGGAGTCGTACTCCGAAAACTCATAGGTGTCCGAGATTCCAGCCGGGTAGGGCTCCACTGCTTCCGACCAGGCGCCGGCTGCAACCCAGCTCACTACCGGGTAGCGGAATGATTTGGTGGGCTGGGCGGCAGGGGAGACGTTCGATTCACCAGAGCCGGACGTTAACCCAGGAGCCAGCATTGGCCCGATCTCGTCTGAAAGCCATTTGGCGCTCACCCCACATGCGTCGGCGATCTTCACGACGTGTGCGGTGGCTTTCGATTTTCCACGCTCAAGGTCAGAAATCGACGTCTGCGTGATACCAGCTTTAGCGGCCAATTCGCCCTGGTTGAGCTTGGCGTGCCGGCGCGCTGCCTTTAAACGATCTTTGAATTCCATCCGGCGAGTATTACGGGTGCTCCCATATCCTTGCAAATCGGTATTCCCATAACCTACTATATGGGTATTCCCGTATGGAGGGGCAGCATGAACATTATTTATAAGGACCTCGTTGCCTTCTTCGGCACTCAGGAGGTCACGGCTGAAAAGCTCAAGGTTGATCAAAGCACCGTTTCCGGTTGGGTTCGCGAGAAGCACGGCATGTCTCCAGTGGTTGCCAAGCGAGCGGAGGCGTTGACCGGAGGTGCCTTCAAAAAAGAATCCCTTTGTCCGTCGTTTCCATGGGCCGAGATGGCCGCCTAAGCGACATCCCAGTCCGCCGTTCCATTAAGCAAATGATCGCCTCTGCACCTGCAGGGCGCCACGTAAAGAATTTCGAGGTGTTACATGCAGGAATTAATGAGGGCGATTCACGACGTCGTGGACGAGCACGGAGCAGGGCGGATTGCAGAGGGCGCCAGCTTCTCTTCGAAGACGCTTCTTTCCCAGAAAGCGAACCCGGACTACGACAGCCACAAGCTGAACGTCCAGGAGCTGCACCGGATTATGAAGTTCACCCAGGACTTCCGCCCGCTGAAGGCATGGGCCGAGGCGTTTGGTTTCGACCTGGTGCCAAAGGAAAAGCCCGAGGGCATCAACCTCAACACCGCGCTGCTGCGCCTGCACGCCGATCTAGCTGACGTGACCCGCCTTGCCTTCGACGCCCAAGCCGATGGCCGCGTTTGCACTCGCGAGAAATCCGAACTGCTCAAAGAGGCTGAGGAGGTGATCGTCAGCCTGGAAGTTTTCAGGCAGTCGGTTAAGGCCGCCTGAATTTCACAACCGGAGAAAGACCATGACCCAGGAAAACGAAGCTGTACTTGATGACCGCCAAATCCATATCGCAGCCCAAGCACTAGCTGATGCAGTTGTGGCACTGGCAGTTCGAGGGGAAGTGGAGGGCATCGAGGAAGCAGCGACCAGCATCTCTAAGGCGCTGGTCGCCGGACTAGGCGCCCTCAAAGCTCCTTGTAATACGCGGTGAGCGTTTTATGAAACGCAATCAGGAATTCGGCGGCTTTTTTCCCACCTTCTTCGCTTACGCCGCTATTTCGGAAAAGCTCCGGCCCACTGGCCTCGATCAGCGTGATCACGGCTTGTTGAGCCGCGTGAGAGGAGTTGTTTCTAGCTGCAACGATATCAGTCATGTCCGGCCTCCTAGGCCTTCTTGTGTGGAAGCAGAAAGCTACCACGGATGCGCCGGACACCCAATTCACCCGCAACACCAAATCGCAGGCACAAAAAAGCCAGGTTCACGGCCTGGCTCTTTGTGCAGCATTTACAACTAAGTTCCGGAGCGAATAATGCCCATGTCTACCCAAACTGTCAATTCGCCACCCTCTGCGCCACGTTTTTCGCAATCTGAAAACGTGGCGCGCAATTCCTCAGTGATTCCGTTCGACTTCGACGGCGCCGCAATTCGGGTCATAACCGACAAGCTCGGCGATCCGTGGTTTATCGCCCGTGATGTCGCCGACGCCCTCGGCTACTCCAAGCCGGAGAACGCCGTGGCCCGTCACTGCAAGGCTGCGACCACTACCCCGAAACAGGGTGGTGGTTTCATGACCATCATTCCTGAGCGGGACCTGTACCGGCTGGTGATGAAGTCCAAACTGCCGGCCGCCGAGAAGTTCGAAGATTGGGTAGTCGGGCAAGTGCTGCCGAGTATCCGCAAGACCGGCACCTTTTCTGCCCAGGGCCCGAACAACTCCAAGATCGTCGGCGAGCTTGCCATTTTGGAATGCTTCGACCGCCTGTTGAAGCCTGCCAACTCCAGCAAGATGCTGATGCTGGCCAAGATCGCCGCCAATAACGGCCTGGATGCCAAGTTCCTTCCAGGCTACGCCGTTGACGCCGCGCCAGATGCCGCTGGCGGCTCTTCGATGCCTACCAAGGCAATCACCGCCCTGATCAAAGATCACGCCATCGCCAGCACCGCTCGCGCCTTCAACCTTTCACTGGAGGCCCACGGCTTCCTCAAGGTCCTCCAGCGCAAAAACTCCAAGCAGGAAATGGTGGACTTCTGGTCTGTGACCGAGAAGGGCATGGCCTACGGCAAGAACCTCACCAGCCCTCAATGCCCCCGCGAGACGCAGCCTCACTGGTACGTGGATCGCTTCCTTGAATTGGCCGATCTTGTCGGCAAAGGAGCCAAGTAATGGCCGGTGACTGGATCAAATTTGAACTGTGCACCCTAGACAAGCCAGAGGTTTGCCAGATCGCAGAATGGGCCGGTATCGATCCTGATGCTGTCGTGGGCAAGCTTATGCGCGTTTGGGGCTGGTTCGATCAGCAGACAGAAAACGGTAACGCTCCGAGCGTTACTAAAAAGTTACTGGATCGTCTCGTTGGCGTTAACGACTTCTGCGACTTCATGAAACTGGTTGATTGGATGGTTGAGTGCGAGGGTGTTATCAGCCTCCCTCATTTCGACCGCCACAACGGGAAGACCGCTAAAAACAGGGCCTTGACGGCCCGAAGGGTTGCCGGACATAAGTCAGGTAACGCAAAAGGTAACGCTGCCAGCGTTAAAAGTGCGTTACCTAAAGAAGAGAAAGAGAAGAATAAAGAACCTCTCTCTGTGCGCGAGTCGGTTGACCCTCGCATGCCCAGCGAAATGACCCTCGACTGGAACCCTGATGAAAATCTTCTGAAAACCTACTCGGTTCACTCTGGCGTAGCGCTGGACCTGTTCACCGAAGAGGCGCGGCGCGCATTCACTGCTCACTACGAACCTCGCGGCCAGGTGAATACTCAGGCCGAGTGGGTGCAGATGCTGGTCAAGTGGGTGCTTAACGATCGCAATCGTGCAGCAGCGTCGAACATCAGGCAGTTCACGCCACGCCAGAGCAGTGAGCCTGACTTCGACAGCAATGCCTGGGCCGAAGGCCTTGTGGTGAGCCCATGAAGCCAGTCAACCAACTGATGGCGACCATGGGCAACCTACCTGCCGTGGAGCCTCGCCAGCCGCTCCAGGTGACGCCGCAGACGGCAGAAGTGGTGAACGACCTGTTCCGTCGCCTGCGCGGGATCTTCCCAGCGTGGCGCCAGGCGTGGCCATCCACCGAAGCGCTCGACGCCGCCAAGGCCGAGTGGATCAAGGAGTTCGCCGACGAGGGTATCCGCACCCTGGAGCAGATCGAGTTCGGCATCCAGAAGTGCCGCAAGCTCAAGAAGCCTTTCGCTCCGAGCGTTGGGGAGTTCATCGCTATGTGCGTGCCCGGCCCGGAAGACTTCGGCATGCCCTCGGCTGCCGGGGCGTGGATGGAGGCGCTGATGGAGACCTACAGCCACGACGGCGTGAAGTTCGCAGCCATCGCCACGGGCCTGTTTGACCTGCGTTCCGCCAAGCAGGAAGACAGGGGCCTTCGCCAGCGCTTCGAGCACAACTACGCCGTGGTGATCCGCCGCGCCCAGGAAGGCCAGCCGCTTGACGGGAAGATCCTCACTGGCATCGGCCACGACAGCCAGAAGACGGCCTTTGAGCTTGCCAACGAACTAGCCGACCAGCAGACCCAGGCGCGAATCCTCCAGCAAGGCATCCCGGCCGACGGCATGTCAGCCCGCGCCCAGCTGATGGCCAAGTTCGGCAAGAAGACAGCGGAGCAGCGGCCATGAAACGAGCAAACCCAGTACAGCTACGCCAATCCCTTGAGATGGCCAACACCATGGTCAAGCACGGAATCCGTTTCGTGTGCATGCCGGTGGTGGATGAGGCGGACTTAGCCAATCTCGCCAGCCAGGCCGCTGAGCGCTTTGAGCGCATGGCATTGATCGCAGAAGCAGCGGAGCAACGGACATGACCGACAAGATGCGTGAAGAATTCATTGAGGCGTTCGTGAAGCAGTTTGGTTTCGGTCGGATGGCCGCCTCCAGTAATCCAGACGCCGCCGGGATGCTTGCTTGCGCTGAATGGGCTTGGTTTGCGAGCCGGGAGACGCTGGCATCACATGGCTGGGAGAGCATGGAAACCTGTCCGCAGCATACCGAGGTCCTGTTCTATCGCAGTGACGCTGGGGTCTTCTCCGGGATGATCACCGATGCTGATCACTTCATGTCCGACAAGGAACGCGATGAATGGTCGGGCACGGAGCAAGAGATGTTCGATCTCGATGCCTTCGGCTTTGGCGATTGGGGCGTTTGCCGTTGTGACGGCAGCGAGAGGCCGACGCATTGGATGCATCTTCCCGTCGAGCCGGAGGTTAAGCCATGAATTTATCAGCAGAAAACATCGGGAAAATCCGCGAGCTGGTGCGCAGTGGCTATCCGCTCAAGGCGCGTGACGCCAAGGACTTGCTGGGGCACAACGATCACCTGGTCGAACTGCTGGAAGCTCGAGGCCGTTTGATGCTCGGCGTTGAGATCGAGCGCGACCAGCTCAACGCCGAGAACGAGGCACTGCGCAAGGATGCCGATCGTCTGCAGAGCGCTACAGCTTTCGTGCAGAAGCTTTGTGATTCCGCAGGCAAGCAGCCAAGTGTGGCGACCGGGTATCTACACGACATCCTCGCCGCTCTGGGTCAGGGAGAGCAATCATGAGCCCGATCATCACTCACCAAATGCAACCGTGCCCGTACAGCTGCGTATCGACCTGCCTGGCGATGATAGTTGGGCGCCCGGCACAGGAAGTCATCGAAGAGATGCACCAGCCCTATCGCGACGGGGATCTGACCTTGCGGCAGATGCTGGAGCGACTCGGCGTTGAATACACGGCTTTCTTCAGCCTGGACTGCCCGTCGCTGACCGATGAGGGCGCTTATCTGTGCACCTCACCTTCGCTCAACATCGAAGGCGGCAACCACCAGATCCTGATCGAGGTCACCGACGAGGGCTACTTCGTATTCGACCCTGTGCAGGGGCGCGACGACCGCAAATATTACGTGGCGCGCGGGCGCGGAGAGGGTATTCCGCTGGCGATCGACCTTGGCGGCTTCGTCGTCGACGCCTTTATCTCGCGCGACCATCTTTTGGCTCGGCGCAACATCGAGCCTTTGGCGGAGGTTGCAGCATGACCAGCCTCCAGATCCGCAACGAATCAGACCGTAGCAAAGCCATGGGCTACATCGCCGGACTTGACCTGGCCAGACCCAAGAAGCTGGCCATCACCGAAGTGGACCGCAGCGGGGAGCAGAACAAGGCCCTGCACGCGGCTCTGTCCGATATCGCAGCCCAGGTCGAACACGCTGGGAAGAAGTGGGATGTCCTGATCTGGAAGCGCCTGCTGACCGCCGCCTGGCTGCGTGAGTCTGGCGACCAGCCGCAAATGATCCCGGCCGTAGACGGCAACGGCTTCGACGTCATCTACGAACGCACAAGCAAGCTCACCGTGAAGCAGTGCGGCGAGTTGATCGAGTGGGTTCATTGCTTCGGCGCCGAGCACCAGGTGCGGTGGACGCAGAAGGACAACTGGGGAGGTAGGTACTGATGGATTGCGCAGACATTTACGGAGTCCTGATCGCCTTGGCCCTGGTCACTGGCGTTGTGATAGATCGCCGCCGCAAACGCGCAGTGGAAGAATTCGAGCGCAGGCGCCGCGACCGGAAAGCCGAGGTTGAACGTGCCGCGAGGAAGGCCCTATGAGTATTGAACGGAAGCAGCCTAAGCCGAAGAAATGCCGCGTTGCTACGTGCAGGGCCTCATTCGTCCCTTTGCGCATGGGTCAGGCGGTGTGCAGCCCGGCCTGCGCAATGGTCGACGCTCCACGGCATGAGCCGAAGGCGCGCAAGGCGCTGGCCGACATCGAACGCGCCGAAATTAAGGTGCGCAAGGAGAAGCTGAAGAGCAGGGCGGATCACATGAAGGATACCCAGAAGGCATTCAATACATGGGTGCGTGCGCGTGACGCCGAGCTGCCATGCGTGAGCTGTGGCCGCCACCACCAGGGCAAATATGACGCAGGGCACTACAGGACAGTCGGCGGCAATCCAGCGTTGCGCTTCGAGCCCCTGAATTGCCACCGCCAGTGCTCGCAGTGCAATACGCAGCTGTCAGGGAACATCGTCAATTACCGAATCGAGCTTGTGAAGCGCCTCGGCGCCGAGGCTGTCGAGTGGCTTGAAGGCCCTCATGAGGCCAAGAAGTACACCGTCGAAGAGCTGAAGGCGATGACCGCCGAATACCGGGCAAAGACCAAAGAACTGAAAAAGGGGCAGGCAGCATGAAAATCAACTCAGCGCGCCAAGCGTGGCATGACTGCAACTACAATCCGGCCCCGGGACAGACGTCTGACGCTGCTCTGCTCGGTGTGGTGGTGCAGAAGACGGAGCGCGGGCCTACCGCCGACCATGCCGTCCATGGTGCTATTGCCGGACAGATCCAATCGGCTATCGCAAGACTGCACTATCAGCTCCGCGCCTTCGGGAATGCGATGTATGCGGCTGAGCCTACTGATAACGATCGGGAAGAAGCGGAGGAAGCCGTGTTCAATTTGGCTTGCTCCTGCGTTGAGCGAATGACAGCCAGCAAGCGCTACCGCGCCATGTATGTGGCCAAGGGCGTATTTCGGCGCTACCGGTACATGCACCAGGGCGGGCAGTCCTCAAATCCAGATCCACTCATCAAGCCTGAAGTGTTTCGTGCATGGATGGTTGGAGAGTACGGCGTGAAGCTCCCGTCCGCTGCATGGGGCCGCGACTGGGAGCCTTTTGTGCAACTCTGCTTCGACGCTTGCTATGACATCGACGCAAAAGCGCTGAGCCCGATTGGCGGGGTGATTTACAAGATGCGTGAGGCTGCTTGACTTCCCGCACGGCTGAGGGCATTATTTCCCCATAGTTAGTATTTTGCCTTCGGCAACTAGCTTTTATGATTCACAAAACCCGGCCGTTGTGTCGGGTTTTTTGTGCCTGGAAGAAAGCAAAAAGCCCCGACAAGTTCGGGGCTTTTTGTTGAGATCGAAAAAAGAGAGGGCGACTCCAGAGGGTGCAGGAACACCCTAAGGAGACGCCAGATCGCAGATGCAGCCTGCAAGCCAGCCAAGGCCCTCACTGCTCGCGCGAGCGGGACGGAGCCTAGCAGATAAATAAACGGACTTGCAGATGTTGAAAGAATTCAGATGCGGTAACTGCAAAAGACTTCTCGCCCGTACGGGTGGGTTTACAGAGCTCCAGATCAAGTGTTCCCGGTGCGGGACGTTGAATCATGCGAAGGACAAGATCCTCGAGCAATCGCCTTTGAGCGACATGAACGCGGAGTTATCCGCAAAAAATGTTCAACTCAATAGGTAAATTACATGTCTAGTAGTGGTTTTCAAATCGTCGCTTTTACCCAAAATGGCAGCGCAGTGTTGCCCCCGCGCAACTTCATGCTCGTAGGGCAGTATCTGGAATCTCCGAGCAAGCAATACAAACTGATCCTGGAGGCCGATGGGAATCTGCGCCTCTACAATAACGGCGCTCCAATCTGGGTGACAGATAGCGCCGTGCCTTACACCCAAGTGGATAACCACGTTAACACTAACTTGGTTACTTGCTTCTACATGCAAGGCTCGGCATTTCTGGTTGACCGTGTTCACAGTCGAACCTGGGCAACCATGGGCGATTGGTATCCAGGCGCGGCAGATCGCGCTTACTTGCAATTGCAGGATGACGGCAACGTCGTTGTTGTAGATGACGTTCCTCGTTGGGCTCGATTTGGCTTCACTCCAGCAGCTCGTCCGAATCGTGGTGTGTTCTATCCAGATCACGGTACGGGCCCTCTTCCTAACTTTCCGGTATGGACCTGGACTTTCGGTTGACCTCGCAAGGCGAAGGCTGCACTAAAGTATAAGCGGCGATAACGCCGCCTACCGCTGCACGGCCCGCCAAGAGGCGGGCCACACTCTCTTCGGCCCCACCACACCCATTGCCCTAAGCTGGGAGTGCTGCTGGGGCTGACCTATTTCAAACATGCCCCACGGAGTCGAGCGCATGGAGTATCTACAGCGCCTGCTCGACAAGATCGACAGGTTCGAATTGTTGATTGCGGGCCTGATTGGGGCTGTTGTTGCGAGCTGGTGGCACAAGGACGACTTGTCCGACTGGCGTGCCTGGATGGTGTTCTTGGTTACCGGCGTTGCTTGCTCGCTGTATCTGACGAGCATGGTCAGCGCCTACCTCAATGTCACTGAGCCCAAGATCGTCGCCGGGATTGGTTTTCTCCTGGGCACGTTCGGCGGTTCGCTCCTGGCAGCAATCAACCGAGCCATCAAAGCCGCTGACCTCTGGGCGCTCATTCGCCAGCGGTTCGGGGGAGGCAATTAACCATGAATCTTGAACTGATCAACTCCATCGCCTGCGGCCTTATCGCGCTGTGGGCAGCCTGGTGCGTACTGAGCGGGAAGGTGAGGGACGGCATTCTCGGCAAGCTGATCTACTCGACGATCGCCATCAGCGGGTTCGTCGTGATGACCCGCAGCCAGAACATCTTCTTCGGGCCGACTACCGCCGGCCTGACACTGCACGTCGCCCTGGCCATGGCCGGTGTGCGGCACATCTTCATGGTCACGTACTGGAAGCTGGTAAAAGCCTGGCTTTGCCGGACGCTCAACTGCGAACACTGCATGAGCTGCCCGAAGGCACCTGAAGGTATCGAGCGTCGGAAGCAGTAATACGCGCCACGTTTTCGAATGCGCCAAATCGTGGCGCGAGACAGGCACATGAAAGTAATCGTCACCAAGCTACTGGGGTCGGCTGAAGTCGAGTTCCTGCGTAAGGGCGTGGTCGTTCACCGCGAGCGGTTCACCGGCAAGACCAACTCCCGGTATGAGCGCACCATTGCGACCCGGGAAGAATTCGACGCTCACCGGTGCCGGTTTGTGACGGCCATGCCTGCTGATCGGGCGTTCCAGTATGAGGTTGCGCCATGAGCGACCAGACAGGCGAACACGTCCACTACTGGGATGATGGCCGAGGTCGGCGTGAAGTGATCATCGACGGCCAGCGCGTTGACGGTGTGACCTACTGCGACACCAAGGCCGGTATAGCTGTTGTCCTGGATACCCCGCTCAAGTCCACGGATGGCGAGCATGTCGACTTCCACCCTGTATGGGGTGAGATCAGGGTTATCTATTGCGGCGGCTACATCGGCGCCAGCAAAACATTCCGCATGGGAGAGGGGCCGATACAATGAGCAACGTCACCCGCCTGCGCCACGCTCTGCCAATGAGCCCGGACATCAACGCTGCGGTAAGCGCTCTCGACAAGACCATTGCTGATGCCGTGGATGCCGCCAAGGAAGCCGGGCTGCCTCAGGGCCTGATCGTTGGCTTGCTCCATGGGCACGCCCAGGCACAGACACACCAAATGGTGACCGAATGACCGTCAAGGTTCTTGAGTTCAAGCGGGAAGACTGGCGCGACGCAGCCAAGACCCTGCGCAAGATCGCCGATGACCTCGAGGCTGGTGAGCATCCTGAGTGCACCGTAGGCGCCTTGACCCTGATCGGCGCCAAGGGAGAGGTCACTGTATTCGGCCTTGGCCCCAAGTGTGACGACCTGCAATGCCTTGGTGCGATGCGACTCGGTGAGCAGAAGCTGATTGATGTGCTGCTGGATACTGATTAGTAGTGTGCCATTGAATTAATATCACTCGGCCCCATGTAGGCTGTTCACCTACAAAGGAGTTGTGAAATGTCGGATTTCAAGAAAGGCGATGTGGTCCAGCTGAAAAGTGGCGGGCCTAAGATGACCATTCAGGATTTAGGGGACTATGGTCCGACCGGTCCTGAAGAAGGCGCCCATTGTGTTTGGTTTGAAAAGGAAAAGCGGCAGGAAAGCGTTTTCGATGTTGCTACTCTGAAGTTGCCAGCTGCGCCCGCCGGGCCTCTGGTCTTCTAACCCACCATGTTTCCTGACCCCGCGCTTGCGGGGTTTTTTATTTGGATTACTTATGACGACCAAGCAACCCGACTGGGAGGCAATCGAACGCGCCTACCGGGCTGGTTCGCTTTCCTTGCGTGGAATCGCTGACAAGTACGATACGAACGAAGGAACAATACGCAGCCGGGCGAAGAAGCATGGATGGCTGCGCGACCTTACTGATCAGGTTCGAGCGGCAACTAGCGGCAAGCTTTCACGCAAAGCTTCACGCACGGACATCACGCACCCGGACGTGCGTGAAGATGCCCAGATAGTCGAAGAAGCTTCCACTGAGGCGGCTTCGATCGTTATCGCTCACAGGGCAGATCTGTCTCAGTGGCGAGCCATTGCGAACAAGCTGCGCAATGCGCTGCAAGACATTGAAGTAAATGAGGACAACCTCGGCGACTTCTCGCGATCTCTGAATGCTGGTGTTGATGCTCAACTGAAAGTTATCAAGGGAGAGCGCCAGGCCTATAACCTGGATACGGAGGGTGGTCCGACTGATGCTGACGAGTTCACCAAGCTATTGGATGAGTTAGAAAAGGAAGGCTGAAATGAATCCCGAGCACTTAAAGCTGCTCCGGGACAAGCGCTGGCGGTTGAACAACCTCTACTTCATCACGGATAAGCAGGGTAAGAAGGTCCGCTTCCGGATGACGGACGAGCAGATCGAATACTTCGACGGGATGCACACCCGGAACATCATCCTGAAGGCCCGGCAGCTCGGATTCACCACTGAGTGCTGCATCATCCAGTTGGACGCAGCTCTGTTCGAGTCAGCCAAGTGTGCGTTGATCGCTCACACCCTGAACGACGCCAAGCGCCTGTTTCGGGAGAAGGTGAAGTATGCCTACGACAATCTGCCGGCGTTCATTCGCAGCAAGAACCCAGCAAAGAATGACGCGTCGGGCGAGCTCGTATTCAGTAGGGGCGGGTCGCTCTATGTGTCCACGTCCTTCCGGGGCGGCACGCTGCGTTACCTGCACGTATCCGAGTTCGGGAAGATCTGCGCCAAGTTCCCTCACAAGGCCAGGGAGATCGTCACCGGCGCCTTCGAGGCTGTCGCCACCGATTGTTTCGTCACGATTGAGTCGACGGCGGAGGGCCGGGCGGGCTACTTCTTCGATTACTCGCAGAGCGCTGAGCGCCAGCAACTGGCCGGTGTGCCCCTGGGCCTGCTGGACTGGAAGTTTTTCTTCTTCTCCTGGTGGAAGAACAAGGCCTACTGGCTTGACCCGACAGATGTGGTCATCCCGCAGCGTCTGACCGATTACTTCAGCGAGCTGTTCGCCAAGCACGGCATCGACACGAACCCAGGCCAGCGCGCCTGGTACGCCGCCAAAGAGAAGACGCTCGGCGACGACATGAAGCGGGAATACCCGTCTCTGCCGGCTGAGGCCTTCCAGCAGTCGATCGAGGGCGCGTACTACGCCAAACAGTTCACCAAGCTGTATGGCGCTCAGCGCATTGGCCCGCTGCCGGACAACAGCCATCTGCCGGTCCATACGATTTGGGATATCGGCGTCGGCGACTCTACGGCCATCTGGTTTGTCCGGATTGTCGGCGAGGAATATCACGTCATCGACTTCTACGAGAACAGCGGTGAAGGCCTGCGGCACTACATGACGGTGCTCAAGGATCGCAAGTACACGTACGGCGATCACTGGGGGCCCCACGACATCGATAACCGTGAATTTGGTAGCGACGGCAAGACCCGACGCGAAATCGCCCGAGAGGGTTACGAGATAGACGGGCACAAATACAGCATCAAGTTCAGCGTTGTCCCCAAGATCGGTATCGACGAAGGCATTGAACACGTTCGGGAAATACTCCCCAACTGCGCTTTCGATGAGTCCAAGTGCGAACTGGGCATTTCTTGTCTGGAGAACTACCGAAAGGAGTGGGACGACAAGCGGGGCTGCTGGAAAGACAAACCGCTTCACGACTGGTCATCGCACGGCGCGGACGCCTTCCGCTACTTCGCCGTCTCGATGGGCCGACGCAAACGCACAGGCGGAACACGCCGAATTGGAGGCTTGGCCTGATGCCAGTGCAATCGACAAACCCCGACTACGACGCGCACATCGCCGAGTGGGAGATGATGGACGACGCGCTCGAGGGTGAGTGCGCCGTGAAGCGCAACGAGCGCAACCTGCCCAAGCCTAGCGGTATGGTTGAGGCCGAGAAGCTTGATGGCGCCGGCAACAAATACCTCTACGAGAACTACACGAACCGGGCTCAGTACGAACACTGGGTGCGTGATTCGCTTCGGTCGATGATGGGGCTTGTCTCGCGGCTGATTCCGGAGATCGAGCTGCCTGCCGGACTGAAAGGGCTGGAGGACAACGCTACATCTGACGGCTTCGGGCTGAAGCAGTTGTTCTTCCGCATGGTGCGCCAGGCTATCTCGCACGGCCGGGTGCCGCTGGTGGTGAACATAGACGATAGCGGCGAGCCGTATTTCTCCACGTACGCCACCCGCAACGCGATCAACTGGGACACCGCCGATCAAGGTGGCCGGCAGGATCTTGTTCTTTCGGTGTTTCGTGAGTTCCGCAAGAAGGGCGGCGATCGATACAGCCATGACTGCGACGCGGTGTTCCGTGAGTTCTTCATGATGGGCGAGGTCTGCTACACCGCCGTGCGGAATGAAGGCGGCGAGCTGGTCGAGGACGAGAGACCGCTGGGCACCACCGGCACCGACAATCGCCTGGTCAAAGGCCTGTGGTACTTGCCGGTGATCTACTGCGGTTCGACCGACAACTCGCCAGAAGTGGACGAGGTGCCGCTGCTGACCATGGCGCGGGCCGCACTGAAGTCCTACCAGTTGAGCGCCGACTACTTCACGTCGCTGCATCAGACCAGCCACCCGCAGCCTTGGGTTTCTGGTCTGGATGAGGCTGTAGAGCTGAGCGTCACCGGCCCATCTGCGGCATGGGACCTGGGCCCAAACGGCGAATGCGGCTACTTGGAGTTCCAGGGCGCTGGTATCGAAGCCGTGCGCAAGGCGATGGATGACCAGAAGAACGCCGCGATCGAGGCCGGCGCCAAAGTCATGGACGTCGCCGGTACCGAGTCGGGCGAGGCGCGTAAAACACGCCAAAACGATCAGCACGCCACACTGCACAGTATCGTCATTACCGTGGCCGAGGCGGTGGAGCAGGGCTTGCGGTACGCCGCCGAGTGGAAGGGCTACGACCCCAAGCAGGTCAAGTTCAAGGTGAATCCTGAGTTCGTGACCCCGGTGGTCGACGCCCAGGTTCTCGCCGAGCTGCTCAAGGGCGTGATGGCTGGCACGATCAGCGCCGACACCTACTGGCAGTACCTCACCACCGGCAAGTTGCCGGAGCGCCCATACGAAGACGAAGCCGAACTGATCAGCGACGAGCGCGAGTCGGCCGGCATCAACTTGGACAAAGACGATGCCAACGACAAACCTGGCGCAGGCCGACAGCCAACTGCTGGAGCAGACGACCCGCCACTCGGTAATGCTGGAGCGACTTAAGGCCGGCGAGGTCAAGAAGTTCGAGAAGTACCTTCGCCAGATCGACAAGCTCGTGCGGGAGCAACTCACCCGCAAGGAGCTGACCACCTACAGCCGGGACCGGCTTGAGCAGTTCCTGGCCCGGGTGGACGGCAAGCTGTTGGAGATCTACAAGGCCTACGGCGACCTGGTGCAGGCCGATCTGGTCGACATCGCATTGTATGAGTCGAGCTTTGAGGCCAAAAGCCTGAGCAATGCACTCTCCATCGACGCGGTGGTGCCGACAAATACGGTGATCCGCGCGGCGGTTTTCTCCTATCCGCTGCAGGTGAAGGGCGTGGATGGCGGCAAGCTGCTCAAGAGCTTCGTCAGCGGCTGGACGCGGACCGAGACGATGCGCGTCACGAACACGATCCGGCTCGGCTTCAGCCAGGGTCAGACCAACGCCCAGATCATCCAGGCGATTCGCGGTACCGCGGCACAGAACTTCACGGACGGCGTCCTGTCGGTGAGCAACCGCAACGCGGCCGCCGTGGTGCAGACGGCAATCCAGCACGTAGCCACCACGGCACGAATGGAGACGCTGAAGGCCAATAGTGACGTGGTGCTGGGATATCGCTGGGTGTCGACGCTCGACCGCAAGACCTCGCAGCAGTGCAAGGGGCTGGATGGGATGCGATTCGACCTGGGCAAAGGTCCGCTTCCGCCGGCGCATATCAACTGCCGGTCAACCACGGTGCCGACCACCAGGCTCTCGGAAATGTTCGCCAAGGACGCCACGCGCGCCTCGGTTGGCGATAACGGCGGGGCCCAGGTCGATGCAGGCCTGAATTATTACGAGTGGCTGGCAACGCAACCGGCGAGCTTCCAGGATCATGCTCTCGGGCCGATCCGGGGCAAGTTGTTCCGCGATGGAGGGCTAACGCCGGAGAAATTCGCCAAGCTGCAACTTGATAAATCGTTCAAGCCGTTGACCCTGGCGCAACTGAGGGCGGCCGAGCCAGAAATGTTCATCCGCGCGAATCTATAGGCGTCAGCCTAAGATGCTACCTGGCCAATCACGCGATACGTTATTGAGCATGGGAGGTTCTTTTCCGATAAAAATTCGTAGGGATCCGACTTTGTAATCTCCGGGAATGTCAGAGCGCATCAGTACGTGCGGGTCTTCCCCTTCTTGGAACTCGTAAGTAGCAATTCCAACCTCGCACCGTGCCTCATTCAGAATGAGCGGCAAACACTCCTCAGTAAGCTGAACCACTACAGGGGCGCTTGACTGTGTCAAGACGCCTTGGAATCCAATGAGAGTTTTCAGGCCGGATTTGTGGCGTATGCAGAAAAGAAGTGCGCCATCTTCACAGCCTTTTGTGGGGTAAAGTTCGCTTAAGACAAAGCGGTACATTTTTCTTCCTTAATTGAGTATTTTGGCGAGATGCTTATATCTGAACGAATGCTGGTAGTCGAGCATGGTCAGGGGAGTAGGTTTTCTAATAGCTTCGTGCCGCTGGAGAAGCTGACCTTCTACCGCGACTACTATGGGTTCCGGATAGCTGAAGCAGAGACTGACCAGGTCGAACTGCTGTTGCGCGCTGCGGCCGACATCAATGGTCGCCAGTGGAAAGGGCGCAAGGCCAGTCTTGAACAGGCAATGGCCTGGCCCCGGCGGGACTGCAAGATCGAATACCAGACGCTGTCCGAGACATTCGTGCCCTTTGAGCTGGAGTGGGGCCAGGTGCGGTTGGCGGTTGAGCTATATGCCGCCGAGCAGGGCTTCCAGATCGAAGAGCCGACGCATTGCACTGAGCCCAATGGTCGGCGCACTCGCCTTAACCGCGATACGCCAGGCCTGCGTATGCGTCCGCCGCCATACGCGCCCAGCAGGACTCAGTTCGCCGATTACCTGATGATGCGCGGACTGTATGTGGTTGATTCGTCAGTGTGAAGTTGGAGGCAATCAACGCACCTGTTATAAAGCCGCCCCGAATAGGAGGCTTTATGAAGTGGATTCTGTGCTTTGTTGTTTTATTTTTGTGCGCGATCTCCGGGTTTCTTGGGCTAACCGCAGGCATTAACTTAAATCCCGAGTCGACAGTTAAATTCGTACCTTCATGGGGAAGTCTCGGAGACTGGGTTTCTGGGACGGGCGCGCTCTTGGCTGTGCTCGTCACACTCTGGCTTGCTGATAAGCAGCGTCGAGAGGATGTGGAAAGCCTGAAGGTGGGGTTGGTAATGGGAATGATGTCTCACGGGCCGGACGCGTTGTTTGCCAGCGTTAACGTTACTTCAGATGGGAAGCGACCAGTCCTCATCACTGGCGTTACCTTCATGTCACATCATGCGAAGCAGGCTATGCACGTCACAGGGTTCATGTCTTTTGGAAATTCTTTGCCTATTCGTCTGAATTATGGGGAGCAGGCCCAGTTTCCCTTGGAGTTTGGATTTGAGAACGCCCTCAACAATTTCGTGCGCGCTCACTGTAACGGTAGAGCTGACGGTCTAAGGGTTGTCGTATCAACCAGCCTTAATGAATTCTCAAAGCCAGTACCCGTCTCAATGCTGTCGATGAACAGAAATTGATAGCCCAGCAATCCAACACCAAGCCGCCCAATGGGCGGTTTTTTTATGCCTGCAAAGCGGGCCGACCAAACCCAAGGGGTGCACCAAGTGGCAGACGAAAACCAGATTGATCTTGAAGACCCGGCAGTTCAGACCGCCATTGCTGCAGCCGTTGAGGCTGCAACCCTGGGGCTCAAGAACAAAAACACCGAGCTACTTGGCTCGCTCAGGACCACCAAAACTGAATTGGATGGCTTCAAAACCCAGTTCGAAGGCCTGGACATCGCAGCCGTGAAGGGCCTGCTGACCAAGGTCGGCCAGGATGAAGAAACCAAGCTGATTGCCGAGGGCAAGCTGGACGAGGTCATCAGCCGCCGTACCGAGCGCCTGCGCACCGACTATGACACCAAGCTGGCCGCCGAGAAGGCTCGTGCCGACAAAGCCGAGCAATTCGCCGCCAAGTACAGCGACAAAGTGCTGGCTGACTCAATCCGCGCTGCTGCCATCAAGGCCGGCGCGCTCCCTGAGGCTGCGGAGGACATCATCCTGCGCGCCCGGGGCGCTTTCAAACTCAGTGAAGACGGCGAGGCAATCGCCACCGACCGTGACGGCGAGGTCGTTTACGGGAAGGACGGGAAAACCCCGCTGTCGCCGCTCGAATGGGCGGAGTCGCTGCGTGAAACAGCAACACACCTGTGGCCAAGGGCTCAGGGTGCCGGTCCGACCGGCGATCAAGGTGGCAAGGCCACGAAGAAGTTTTCCGACATGACCGAATCCGAGCGCACCGCACTTTACAACGCGGACCCGGCGAAATATCGCCAACTGCGCGACGCCACCACACAGGAGTAACACACTATGGCGACTACTCGCCTTTCCGACGCAGTCATCCCCGAGGTCTATGCCGATTACCAGGCAGAGAACACCCCGGAGAAAACCGCGTTTTTCGAATCCGGCGTTGTTGTACGCAACGAGATGCTGGACACCAAAGCCAAGACCGGCGGCCAAGAAATTCAGATTCCGTTCTGGCGCGACCTGGACGCATCGGTTGAGCCAAACGCATCGAACGATGATCCTGCGGACATGGCGTCGCCGAATAAGCTGGGCTCTGGCCTGCAAAAGGCTCGCATCAGCTACCTCAACCAAGGCTATTCGGCCTCGGACCTGGTAGTTGAACTGTCCGGCTCCGATCCGATGCAGCGTATTCGCAATCGATTCGGAACCTACTGGCAGCGCCAGTGGCAGCGCCGCGTGATTGCGTCCGCTGTGGGCGTTCTCGCCGACAACGTAGCCAACGACGGCGGCGACATGGTCTTCGACGGCAGCGCTGCGCTCTGGTCGCGCAAAGCCTTCACTTCTGCCGTGTTCACCCTGGGCGATGCCTTCGGCCAGCTTTCGGCAATCGCCGTTCATTCCCTCGCTTACAAGCAGATGGTCGACGCGGACGATATCGATTACATCAAGGACAGCCAGGGTAACCTGACCATCCCGACCTTCATGGGTCAGCGTGTAATTGTCGATGACTCCATGCCGGCCATCAGCGCAGGCGATCCGGCCACTATCACCACCACTGCGGTGCTGTTCGGTGCTGGTGCGTTCGGCTATGGCGAAGGCGACCCAGAAATGCCGGTCGAGATCGAGCGCCAGGCGCGGGCCGGCAATGGCGGCGGCGTTGAGACCTTGTGGGAGCGCAAGACCTGGATCCTGCACCCGTTCGGCTACCAGTTCACCGGCGACGACATCACCAATCGGGCGAACCTGCGCGGCCGCACCGGCGCGGACACGACCGTTGATGAGTTTTCCCCGCTGCTCGCCGACCTGCGCAAGGCCGCCAACTGGAACCGCGTCGTGGATCGTAAAAACGTCCCTATCGCATTCCTGAAAATCAAAGGCGCCTGACCGATAAGCGAGGGCTTCGGCCCTCGCGATGATGGGAGAACATCATGGTAAACGACGAAATCAAGCCAGGTGAGCAACTGACGCTTGCCCAGATCAACCGACTGGTCAAGCAGGCGCAGGAACAGCAATCTCCAAATCCAGGCTCTGGCCTGCGCGAAGACGGCCCAACTGTCGAAGAGTTCATCGCGTCCGGTTACACGGCGAGCAACTACCCACCAGCTGGGTATGCGTCTCGCAGCACCGCCGAGGAAATCGCGGCGGCTCTGGAGGCCGAGAAGGGAGCCCCTGAAACCGACCCTCTCAAAATGAAGGTCCCCGAGCTGAAAGAGTGGCTGACCGCGAAGGGCATTACCTTCGACGCGACCGCCAAGAAAGAAGACCTGCAGGCCTTGGTGCCAGCGGAATAAGGACAAGCACATGACCGACTTCATCACCGTTGCCGATGTTGACGCCCAGCTCGGTCCTGACTGGGCCGGTACCGGTGATCCGGTCCTTGCTGTGACCATGGCAAACGCCTGGCTCACGGCAAAGATTAAGCGGGCTGTTCCCGATCCGGTTCCGTCCGAGATCAAAACAGCCGGTGCCCAGGTCGCCAAAGAGGCGGTGGCGGGCAAGCTGTACACAGCAACGCAGAAGGAAGTGCAGAGCAAGACGGTCTCGGCTCAGCCCGGCACATCGGTGAGCAAAACCTACGTGGCAGGCTCTACCGATCAGTCGGCCGGCGTCAACTTCGCCCTGGCGCTGCTGGCCCCGTGGATCAAGCGCTCCGGCGTGATGATGCTGAAGAGGATCTGACCGTGGGCATGCGCGAAGAGATCCAGGCTGAATTAGCCGAGTCGTTCGACGACCCTGATGGGTTGGCCGACGCGGTTAAGCCCGTGACGGGCGTGCGCAAGATTGCGGGAGAATATGACCCCGACCTGGGTGGCGAAACGCTGGATACCACCGTCACTTACACGGGGCGCGGTGTTCTGGGCAGCTACCTGTCCAAGGAAATCGACGGCTCCCTCATCCAGACGACCGACAAGAAGCTGCTGGTGCTGCAAAACGAGCTTTTCGTGTCGGAGGCCGGCGTTCCGACGGCGGTACTGGCTGCCCCGGGCATTGGCGATATCGTCAACGGGCTG
Source organism: Pseudomonas sp. Leaf59 (assembly GCF_920984685.1). Lineage (NCBI taxonomy): Bacteria > Pseudomonadati > Pseudomonadota > Gammaproteobacteria > Pseudomonadales > Pseudomonadaceae > Pseudomonas > Pseudomonas sp. Leaf59. The sequence continues at coordinate 83,267 of NZ_CAKLBR010000003.1, forward strand.
CGGGTGATGAACGTGTCTGCGGACCCTGCTGATGCGACGTGGACGGCGCAACTGAGGAAATGATATGGCGACCCAATCCGGCAGCTTCGCCCTGAGCCTGGTCCAGTTCGCCGCTCAGACGGGTGAAGCCATCGATGCCAGCGTGCGTGAAATCATCATCGAGGTCGGCAGCAGCCTGATCCGGATGTCCCCCGTGGGCAACCCAGAGATCTGGGCGCAGAACGCGGTGTCCACCCAGTACAACAAGGCCGTCGACGACCACAACAGCGCGCTGCGCAGCGATCCAGCCAACCTTACCAAGGGCGGCAGGCTCAAGAAGGGCCGCAAGCTCAACGACGGCATGGATATCGTCGCGCCGGAAGGCTACGTCGGGGGCCGGTTCCGTGCGAACTGGCACATCTCGCTCGGCGTGGTCGAGAACGTCACCTTTGACGAGGTAGACCCGAGCGGCGCCGAAACCACTGCCGCGCTGGTCGCAGCAATGAGCGACTTCACCGCCGGCCAGATGGCCTACATCATCAACAACTTGCCCTATGCCATCCCGCTGGAGTTCGGCCATTCCACCCAGGCTCCCGGCGGCATGGTCCGGGTAACCGTGGCTCGCTTCCAGCAGATCGTGCTGGAGGCAATCAGGAACAACCAGGTATGAGTCACGCAATCATCGCATCGATCTACGAGGCCAAGCTGATCGCCTGGAACGCTGCCAGGTCGGACAAGCTTAAGATCGTTTTCGAGAACACGGCCTACACGCCGGCGGAGGGCGAGACGTACCTCCGGGCTTTCACCATCCCAGGCGATACCGCAAGCAACACGCTTGGCGGCGATCACCGGCTATACACAGGCGTGTTCCAGGTCAGCATCATCGCGCCGGCGGGGACCGGCAAGACCAAGACCAACCCTATTGCTGCCGAAATCATCTCGCTATTCCCGCTGTACGTTCGCGATATCAAGAATGGCTTCGTTGTCACGCCGATGACTCCGGTGGATGTCGGCCCAGGCATTACTGGCGATTCAGCCTATACGGTACCTCTGTCGTTCTCCTACCGGTCCGACACCACGCCATAACCCGCCCGTTGGGCAAATCCTGAACCCGCCAAGTGCGGGTTTTGTCATTTCTGCAAAGAGGAAAACCCATGTCTGTTTATTTCCCCAACGGGGCAACACTTTCGATTTCCAGCGGATTCGCCGCCGCTAAGCTGATTTCTGCAATCAGCAACGCGAACCCCGGTGTCGCCACCAGCGCCGCAAACGGCTTTGCCAATGGCGATATTCTGCTCGTCACCTCGGGCTGGGAGGACATCAACGAGCGGGCCGTGCGTGTATCCAACGCTGCTGCCGGTGTATTTACCCTGGAAGGCATCGACACATCCAATGTTGCTTTCTTCCCGGACGGCATCAGCGGCGGCACTGCCAAGAAAGTTACCGGATGGGTAGCCGTCAACCAGGTGATCGGCAACTCCATGTCAGGCGGCGAGCAGCAGTATTGGACTTATGCGCCGCTCGAAGCGCGCCGCGACAAGCAGATCCCGACCACCAAGAACGCGCAGGCATTCGCCTTCCAGCTGGCCGATGATGACAGCCTGGCTTGGTACGAAGAGCTCGATAAGGCTGACCGTGAGAAGGAAGTACGCATCCTGCGCATGTCGCTGCCCAACGGCAAAACGATCTACTACGCCGGTTATGCTTCCTTCAACAAGACGCCGACGCTGGTGCGCAACGAAGGCGCGGCCGTCTCCTTCGGCTTCACCATCAACGCCGAGATCACCGCGTATCGCGCGCCTGTTGTCGCTGGCGGCGGGGCTTAATCATGGCGAAGTTCAAGATCGCCCAATCACCGACGTTTCTGGGGGCCGTGATGGTCCCGGTAGTCGGCCAGAATCCGGTGAAGGTGGGCTTCACCTTCAAATACCGAAACCGTATCGAGCTTGCAGCGTTGTTCGACGAGTGGAACCAGCGGCGCAAGGACGGCCTCGATGAGTTCGGCGAAAAGCCCTCCGTGTCCGAAATCGTTGCCGTTGACACCGAAAACCAGATTCAGCAAATCAAGGATTTGGTTGTGGCTTGGGAGTTCGACGATACGTTTGACGACGAGAGCATCAAGGCGCTGGTGACGTCTTGTCAGGGCACAACCGAGGCAGTCGTAGACGCCTATCAGGATGCTTATTCCAAGGCCCGCACGGGAAACTGATACGCGCCGCCCGCGCCCTGTATGAGTCCCCGCCGGATGCCGAGCAGATCGCTGCATTCGGCTGGGACGCAGAGGACATGGAAGAAGAGTTCGATGTTTGGCCTTGCCTTTGGCCAGCATTCCTGCTGTTCAACCGCATGTCGACCCAGTGGCGAGCAGGCGCCGGCGGCGCGATCGGTCTCGATTACAGCAGCATCCGCGACGTGGCCGGGTTCCTCGGCATCAAGAAAAAGAAACTCGCTGAAATCTTCCCTGACCTTCAGGTGCTGGAAGGCGAAGCCCTGCGCGTCATGGCGGAGGAAAGGGAAAACAGCCCGTAACCACGGGCACTTATTCAAGGTGAGTCGATGAACATTGCAGAGCTCGGCGTCAAGATCGACTCGGCCGATGCAATCCAGGCGAAAACGAGCCTGGATGAAATGGCGAAGGCCGGCGGCCGAGCCGAGCAGTCCGCCGTTTCGCTGATGAACGAAATGCAGGCGCTGGAAAAGTCGCTGTCCGCCAGCGCCAAAACCACCCAGGACCTGGCAAAGCAGCGTGACGCTCTCGCCAAGCTGACAAAGACCGGCGCCTATGGCGAGGCCGAGGCTGCGAAGATCTCGGCTCAGCTCGATAAGCAGCAGATCGCCCTGGCCAAGTCTGCGATGGACGAGCAGAAGGCGCTGAACAGTCTGCTGGGGGCGATTGACCCGGCCCGCGCGGCGCTGGCAAAACTGGACAATCAGGTCGAGCAGCTCGGAAAACACCTCGACGAGGGCCGGATCAGCCAGGACCAGTACAACAGTGCCCTGAGCAAGATCGACAAGGATTACGGAAAGCTCGAAAAGACCGCCACCGGTTTTGACAAGCTGCGCCTTGGCACCCGCCAAGCCCAGGAAAACGTCGTGCAGCTGGGTAACGCGCTGTCGTCGGGTGACTGGGGTAGCGGCGTTCGCGCCGTGGCTCAATTGGGAGCGGGTGCTGGTGCGGGTGCTGCCGGATTGCTGGCTATCCTGGCGCCGTTGGCACTGGCCACCGCCGCAGTTGGTGGCCTGGCCGTTGCTTACTACAAGGGCAGCGAAGAGCAGGACCGCTACAACAAATCCCTGATCCTAACTGGTAACTACGCCGGGGTCAGCGCCGGGCAGTTGGGTGACATGGCGCGGCAGGTTAGCGCAACCGTAGGCACCACTGGCCAGGCGGCCGCAGTGTTGGCGCTGCTGGCGGACAACGGAAAGATCGCCGGCGAGAGCTTTACCGGCATCACCCAGGCCGCAGTGTCGATGCAGGAAGCCACGGGCAAGGCCGTGAGCGAGACGGTCGCTGAGTTTTCCAAGCTGGCAGACGACCCTGTAAAGGCCTCTGCCGCATTGAACGATCAGTACCACTACCTGACAGCCTCTGTTTACTCGCAGATTGCCGCACTGGAGCAGCAGGGCGATCACGCTGGCGCGGTGAAGCTTGCGACCGACTCCTATGCCGATGCGATCAATGAGCGCACTCCGAAAATTCTGGAAAACCTGAGCTTCTGGGAGCGAGGCTACAACGCCGTTGCGCGTGCTGCTGACAATCTCAAAAACATCGGCCGACCTGACATTGGTGCAGACATTGAGCAGGCTCGCCGAGACTTGACCGATGCGCAGAAGGGCAATATCGGCCTGTTCCAAAACCAGAAGGAGATGATCGAGTTCCGGCAGAATCGCCTGAACATGCTTGAGGACGAAAAGGCGGCCCAGGCTGATATCGCCAAGTGGGAGGGCGAGCAGGCCAAGGCGCAAGGCGATGCTGTTTCGTCGATGGCCAAGATCGATCTGCTGACCAAATCGTCGTGGACGAACGAGCAGAAGCGCACCGAGGCAATCAAGGAATACAAGCGGCAACTCGATGATATTCGCAAAGTCGACCCGAAGGACTCGCGCTTGGCCCAGGCGGTGATCGATAAAAATATCTCCAACATCAACGACAAGTTCAAGGATCCAAAGGCCGCCGGTACACAGGTCGACCTGACCGCTTTTAACGACTCCAAGAACGAACTGGCAGCGATCACCGACACCTATAAAAACTACCAGAAGGAACTGGAAGCGGCTCAAAAGGCAGGCCTGCTGTCCGAGGAAGACTATCTGCTGCGGCGCCAGGCGCTGATTGGCAATCAGCTCGACCAGACGACGGCGGCCTATGAGGCTGAGATTGCGGCACTGGAGGCAGCGAAGGGCAAGAAGACTACGTCGGCCGCGCAAAGCATCCAGCTGGACCAGAAAATCGCCGATGCGCGCGCGGGCATGGTCAAGGCGCAGAAGGATGCCGACAGCCAGCTTGAGGTGTTGGCGACCAACGAGACCGGCCGCCTTGCCAAGCAGGAGCGTTCGATCAGCACTTACGTGCAGGCGCTGGGGCAGCAGCAGCGTGCGCTGGAGCTTGCTGGGCAGCGCGCAGTATTGGGCGTGGGCCGTGGCGACCGGCAAAACGCTCTCAGCGGCGAACTGAACAGCCAGCAAGATCGGTTTGTTCAGCAGACGCTGGATCTTGCCAACCAAAAGTCCGATCCGTCGCGCAACATGTCGGAGGAAGAGTTCAAGCGGAAGTCTCAGGCGCTCGCCGACGCGAACAAGGCCGCCACTGACCAGATCCGGCAGAACTACGTGGATGTGGAGAGTGCTCAGGGCGACTGGACGAAGGGCGCAACGGCAGCCTGGGAAAACTATCTGGACTCGGCAAAGGACATTGCCGGCCAGACCAAGAGCCTGTTCGGTAATGCCTTCAGCTCCATGGAGGATTCTATCGTTAACTTTGCCATGACCGGCAAGGCGTCGTTCTCGGACTTCGCCAAATCGATCCTGGCCGATATGGCGCGAATCGCCACTCGACAGGCAAGTTCTGCATTGCTGGGCAGCCTGGTGGGGGCAGCGGCAAGCTACTTCGGCGGCAGCGCTGCGGGCGGTGGGAACGGACTGGCTGCTGGATCTGCTGGGGCGACCTCGTCGAACCTCGGCGCATCGGCAGCAGGCTACTCCAGCACCTATTTTCCGCAAGCCCTGGGCGGCGCCTGGTCTGGTGGAGTGCAGATGTTCGCCGACGGCGGTGCATTCACCAACTCAATTGTTAGCAAACCCACTGCGTTCGGCATGGCCAATGGCAAGACGGGCGTCATGGGCGAGGCGGGGGAAGAGGCGATTATGCCGCTGACTCGCACGTCGAGCGGCAAGCTTGGCGTAATGGCAATGGGCGGCGGATCCGGTGGCACGCAGATCAACGTCGAGGTTCATATCGACGGTGACGGCAACGCTTCTTCCAACGCTGATGCTCCTGGTTACGACCTGTTCGGTAAAGAGCTGGCGACCTTCGTGGAGCAGAAGTATCAGGAGTTCCGTAGCAGGGACATGCGCCAAGGCGGCGTCATCAACAAAGCAATTAAGGGGCGCTGATGGCTATCGAACGATTCACCTGGGCGACGGAGAAGGGCGCGGAGGGAGATATTGCCCAGCGCGTCCGATCCAAGCAGTTCGGCGATGGCTACGAGCAGTCGGTCGAGGATGGCCTCAACAACCGGTCGCAATCCTGGCCGGTGACCTTCACGGGTTTGAAGGGGCGTATCAAAGACATTATGGCCTTCCTCGACCGGCACAAAGGGGCAAAGGGCTTCCTCTGGGAGCCGCCCCTGGGTGAGCTTGGCCTCTACAAGTGCAACGGCTACAAGCCAGTGCACCGGGGCGGCCAGGTCTACGCCATCACCGCTACTTTCCAGCAAACCTTTCATCCCTGAGATAACCGCCCATGGCACTGATCACGGACATCCAGAAACTGGAGCCCGGCGGCGAGATTCGCCTGTTCGAAATTGACGGGACGGAATACGGCGCCGATTACCTGCGCTTCCACGGTCACGCCATCCCGCACACGCCAGAGGAATTGCTTGCCTACGAAGGATCCGAAGAGGACCTGCCAGCCAAGTCGATTATCTGGCAGGGCCAGGAATACGCGGCCTGGCCGGTGCAGATTGAGGGTATTTCCTCGAGCAGCGATGGCACCGCTTCTCGGCCGACTTTCGCCGCAGGCAACGTCAACGGGCGCGTAACAGCGTTGTGTCTGGCCTTCGAGGACATGCTCAAGTTCAAGCTGACGGTCCGCGAGACGCTGGCCAAGTACCTGGACGCTGCCAACTTCCCCGAGGGCAACCCAACCGCCGACCCGACCCAGGAAGCGCTGGAGATCTGGTACATCGACCAGAAAACCAGCGAAGACGGCGAGGCGGTAGTTTGGGAGCTTTCGTCCCCGGGCGAGATCGACAACCACGGGCTGCCCGGCCGGCAGATGACGACCTTCTGCCACTGGGCGATGACGAACGGATATCGCGGGCCGGACTGCGGCTACACCGGCGCCGCCATGTTCGACGACGAGGACAACCCAACGGACGACCCAGCGCTGGACCAGTGCAAGGGTTGCCTGTCGTCCTGCAAGCTGCGCTTCGGCGAAAACAACGAACTGTCCTTCGGTGGATTCCCTGCCGTTTCCCTGATTGCCCGGAGCTGACCATGCGCAAGCACATCATCGCAGCTATCCAGGCGCACGCGGCGGCCCAGTATCCGAAAGAGTGTTGCGGCCTGCTGCTAGCCATCGGGCGCAAGCAAAAGTATTTCCCGTGCCGGAACATCGCCACCGAGCCGAGCGAGGAGTTCCGCCTCAATCCTGAGGATTACGCTGCAGCGGAAGACTTGGGCGAGGTTATCGGCATCGTTCACTCCCACCCGGACGCCACCAGCAGGCCGTCACCGCATGACCTGGCCATGTGCGAGGCCACCGCCTTGCCCTGGAACATTCTGAGCTGGCCTGAGGGCGATATGCGCACGATCACCCCAACGGGCTGCACGCCGCTGCTCAAGCGTCCGTTCGTGCACGGCGCATGGGATTGCTGGCAGGTCTGCGCTGACTGGTACCAGCGGGAATGGGGGATTGAATTTGAGGCCTTCCAGCGCACCGATGGCTGGTGGGAGAGTGCGGAGAACGCGAGCCTGTACGAGCAGCACTACGAGGCGGCGGGCTTTGTGCGCGTCGACCGGCCGCAACGCGGCGACATGATCGTTATGCAGGTCGGCCGGACAGCTCACCCGAATCACGCTGGCATATACCTTGGCACCGATCCGTCGCTGCCTGGTGAGGATTCAGGTGTGTTCGGCCCGGGCCCGTTCCTGCTGCACCATCTGTACGGCAGGCCGTCGGAGATTATCGTCTTTGGCGGCCCCTGGCATAACCGGATGCGCCTGATTCTTCGTAATGTAGGCGCTCGATAGCTCTCGCAACGGATTATTAGAGTGTTGGTCGCAGGAAGATTCTTGTGATGTGATTTTGCTATCCTACCGACTCAAACATAAAGGAAGCGTTTATGAAAAGGATAGTTTTGCTCGGAGCCATCGCTACTCTACTTGTAGGCTGCGGGGACAAGAAAATAGACGGAGCAACGGAAGACTCGTTTAAGAAGTCAATGAGTGCTGTTAGCGAGTCTCTTCCAGCGGATAAACGAGACCAGTTCAAGCAGGATGTGATCCTCCTATCAATGAAAGGCATTGATCTCGCGAGTGTTATGAGCGGGAAACAAACATCCCAAAGCGTTTTTGATACAGCGCGTCAAGATATGGATGGGAAAACCGCTGCTCAAATCATGGATCAGGCGTCGGCGGTTCGCCTTGAACGAGAGAGGCGTGAGAAGGATCAAGCACTTGCTGAAATTCAGGAGCTGATTTCCAAAAAGAACAAAGCGGAGAGCGCGAAGGCGCAGCTTCAAGCATTCACGGTTGGAAAATCCCGGTTTTACTTAGAGAGCCAAAAATATATTTCTCAGAAAAAACCGTTTATAGAGCTTTCTGTGAAAAACGGGACCGCCCAAGCCGTGTCAAGGGCCTATTTCAAAGGAACGATCGCCAGCCCGGGTCGCTCGATCCCATGGTTCTCCGATGTTTTTAACTACGAAATTCCCGGTGGGCTGGAGCCTGGAGAAACGGCTGACTGGGTATTGGGGCCGAATCCTTATAGTGATTGGGGCAAAGTTGATGCTCCTGCAGACGCGGTTTTCACGGTAGAGGTTTATCGCCTTGATGGGGCGAACAAAACGGCCTTATATAGCTCCGAGGGGCTTACAGAATCGAATCAGAAGCGCCTCGAAGCTTTGCAGAAGAAATATTCAGTGAACTGATTCAGGAGGGCGTTGAATATGCGGATTTTGATAGCGGCGGTAGCGGTGGCGATGCTGGCGGGGTGTGCTTCATCGGCGATCTCGGTGAGGGATGCGAAGCCGGTCCCTTCGGACGAGGTCTATGCCTTCCAGACTAAACCGGCTGGCGAGAGCGGAACAATCACCGTGGTGCGCGACTCCGGTGCGGTCGGTTCTGGCTGCGACATCGTTGTTTATGTCGACGGCCGCAGGGCTGCAAAAATCGGGACTGGTCAGCGGGCCACATTCTACCTTCCGCCAGGGTCGCCCAACCTCGGCGCAGGCCTGTCTGGCTCTGGCTTGTGCGCAGGCGCTGCAATTCGAACCATCGCAGCAACGGTGCAGCCAGGCAAGGAAAGCCTGTACCGTATCAGCGGCGACATGGCTGGGTTCTACATAGGGCCTTATGTCGATTACAACTGAATCAAGAAAACCTTGAAGCCGCCTCTGGGCGGTTTTTTATTGCCCCGGAGAAAGTGATGCAGGCATCAGCTATCAACTACCAACCCATGACGACGATTCGCCTGCATGGTCAACTCCGACAGTTCGGAAAGTCCTTCAGGCTCTCTGTGAAATCGCCGGCGGAGGCGATCAAAGCACTATGCGTGCAGATCGCTGGATTCGAGCGGTTTATTTCGAATGCTAAGTCGCGCGGCCTTGAGTTCGCGGTATTTCGCGATAAGCGCAATATTGGGGAAAAGGAACTTAGCTACAACGGCGCCGGAGACATCCGCATCGCGCCTGTGGTCGTAGGCAGCAAGCGCGGCGGTATTCTTCAGACCATCGTCGGTGCGATCTTGATTGTTGTGGGTGTTATTTTCTCTGCAACACCTTTCGGCACTCCGCTCATAGGCGCGGGCATCGGCCTTGTCGCCGGTGGCGTGATCCAGATGCTCAGCCCCCAGGCAGGCGGGCTAAAAACCAGCGCCGCGCCAGAGAACACCCCCGGCTATGCCTTCGGCAGCGCCAAGAACACAACGGCATCAGGTAACCCGGTCCCGCTCTGCATCGGCGAGCGGCGCTGGGGCGGAGCAATCATTAGTGCCGCCATCTACGCAGAAGACCAGATGTAGCCAATACCTGAAGCACCGCGGCCGCCCCATGAGGCGGCTTTTTATTACCTGGAGAAAAGCATGGGCGCAGCACGCAAGATTGACATCCACGGCGCCAAGGGCGGCGAAGAGAAACCAAAAACGCCAACGGAAGCCCCGGACAGTCTGCGCTCGGTCGCTATTGCCAAGATGCTCATCGCTATCGGTGAGGGTGAATTCGAAGGCACGCCGACCGCCCAGGACATTTATCTCGACAACACCCCACTGCAAGACCCTCAGGGCAACATGAACTTCCCGAACGTAAAGTGGGAGTGGCGCACCGGGGCGGTGGATCAGACCTATATCCAGGGCATTCCATCTGTCGAGAACGAGACCACGATTGGCACCGAGTTGCGCAGCGGCACGCCATGGGTCAAGTCCATCAGCAACACCCAGCTTTCCGCCGTTCGTGTTCGCTTTGCCTGGCCAGCGCTTCAGTCGGTAGACGCCGGCGGCAACATCAACGGGTACCGGATTGAGTACAAGGTTGAACTGGCAACTGACGGCGGCGCGTACCAGCAGGTGCTGAGCGAGGCTGTCGACGGCAAGACCACCAGCGTGTACGAGCGCACCCGCCGCATCGATTTGCCGAAGGCTACTTCTGGCTGGCTGATGCGCATCACGCGCCTGACGATCAACCAGAACAACAACAAAATCTCCGACACAATGCAGATCGCCGGCTTCACTGAGGTGATTGACGCGAAGATTCGCTACCCGAATACAGCGCTACTCTACATCGAATTCTCGGCTGAGCAGTTCCGTAGCATTCCGGCGGTAACTGTCGGCTGCAAGGCTCGCAAATGGCAGGTCCCAAGCAACTACGACCCCGTGTCGCGGACATACAGCGGGATCTGGGACGGAACGCTCAAAGAGGCCTACACCAACAACCCCGTATGGGCTACGTATGGGATTACCCTGAGCGACCGCTTCGGACTGGGCCGTCGCATCAAGCCGTGGATGGTGGACAAGTGGGAGCTGTACCGGATTTCCCAGTACTGCGATCAGTTGGTGCCGGACGGGAAGGGTGGCCAGGAGCCACGCTTCATCTGCAACCTGAACCTGCAGAGCAAGGCTGACGCCTGGTCGCTGCTTCAGGATATCTCGACCATCTACCGCGGCATGACCTACTGGGCCCAGGGCCAGGTATTCACGCTGGCGGATATGCCGCGCGCCACCGACTTCGACTTCGCCTACACCAGGGCGAACGTCATCGACGGCAAATTCACCTACTCCAGCGCGTCGGAGCGCACCAGGTACACCCGGGCGCTGATCAGCTACGACAATCCGCTGAACAACTACGACACTGACGTAACTGCGGTGACCGACCAGAAGCTGCAGCGCCGCTACGGTGACAACCCACTGGAGATCAGCGCAATCGGCTGCACCCGCGAATCCGAGGCCCAGCGCCGCGGCAAGTGGGCGCTGCTCACCAACTCGAAAGACCGTGCCGTCAACTTCAAGGTCGGCCTCGATGGGCGTATCCCACTGCCTGGATACGTGATCCCGATCGCCGACGAACTTCTCGCTGGCCGGCCTGTGGGCGGGCGCATCTCGGCGGTGAATGGCAAGGTCATCACCTTGGACCGAGACACCCAGGCCAAGCCCGGCGATCGGCTGATCCTCAACCTGCCCGACGGCAAGTGCGAGGGGCGCACCGTGCAGTTGGTCAGCGGCCGCCAGATCACCGTGACCGTGGCTTATTCCGTGGCGCCCGAACCTGAACTGGTCTGGGCGCTGGATGCCGATGACTTGGCGATCCCGCTTTACCGCGTCGTGAGCGTGGCCCGGCCAGAGCTTGGTGTGTTCGAGATATCGGCCGTTCAGTACGACCCGAGCAAGTTTGCGCACATCGACACCGGCGCGCGCCTTGAAGAACGGCCGATCAGCGTGATCCCGATCACTGTGGTTCCGGCACCTGCGAGCGTCACGATCACGTCGAACGTGTCGATCGATCAGGGTTTGGCCATCAGCACCATGAACATCTCATGGCCTGCCGTGAACGGCGCCGTCGCCTATGACGTGGAGTGGCGCAAGGACAGCGGCAACTGGATCAAAGTGCAGCGCACCGGTTCAGCAAGCGTCGACGTAACCGGCATCTACTCGGGCGCCTACCTGGCCCGGGTCCGTTCGGTGAGCGCCTTCGAGATTTCTTCTATCTGGAAAAGCTCGAACCTGACCAGCCTGGAAGGGAAGACCGGATCGCCGCCTGCGATTTTGTCGCTGACCACCATCAGCGAACTGTTCGGCATCAGAATCAAATGGTCATTCCCGCCTGGGGCCGACGACACCCAGCGCACCGAGTTGTGGTATGGCCCGACCAACAGTCTGCAAGCTGCTACCAGGCTGTCAGACGTGCCGTACCCTCAGGCCGACTACCGCATGCAGTCGCTGCTGGCTGGCACCACGCTGTTCTTCTGGGCGCGCCTGGTGGATCGCACCGGCAACGTTGGCCCGGTCTACCCGTCAGTCACCGGGGTTATGGGACAGTCCAGTTCGGATGCCGGACCCATCCTTGAACAGATCAAGGGGCAAATCGACGAGACGGTACTGGGCCAAAAGCTGAATGACCGCATTGACCTCATCGACGGCAATGGTCCTGGCTCGGTAAACGGACGCATCGCTGCAACCAAGCAGGAACTGGAAGTCCTCATAGACCAGATTGTCGACGCGCTGGAGTACGTGCCGGCCAAGGCCTATGTCCAGGGCGAGATAGTCCGGGTCGGGCAGCACCTGTACCAGGCCAACGGCTCGGTGCCGGCGAACAACCCGCCGCCGAACGCCACCTACTGGACCGATATCGGCACAGTAGTGCAGACGGTTAACGCGCTGGTGACTCAGGTTCAGCAGAACTCGGCCACCATCAACCAGCACGGCCAGGACATTACGGCCCAGGCACAGCAGTTGAGCGTAGTGAAAGCCACGGTGAACGACCCTGTCACCGGTGTCACCGCCACGGCGAGCGGGCTCAGCACGCTCAAAACATCGGTGACCACGCTCGACAGCAAGGTAACCACCACGGCGCAGCGTGTCGACGGCATATATTTGCAGGTCAATCCGCCACTTCAGGGTGATGAGACTGCGCTGATGGGGTCGGAGGCCAGCTACGTAGGTGTCTGGTCAACACAGTCAGCGCTGATCGAGGGCGATCTGGTGCAAGGCCAGCGCACCGAGCTTGTAGAGGTAAAGGTGGCCAACAACGCCGCCGCCGTCGTTGCCGAGCAGACGGCTCGAATCAACGCAGACGGTGCGCTGTCTTCAAGCATCGAAACGGTGAAGACGACGGTTGGCGGAAACTCGCTGGCCATTCAGACCAACAGCACCGCGATCCAGACCGTTAACGGCAAGATCACGGCGAATTGGTCGGTACGGATGCAGTACGAGTCCGCCACCGGCACCTACAAGTACGCAGGTATCGGGCTCGGGCTTGAAAACGGCCCAGGCGGACTGCAGTCGCAGTTCATCATCGATGCGGACAGGTTCGCTATAGGGCAGGCCGGCTCGGTTCCATTCGCGGTGACTGGCGGGCAAACATTCATCAAGGCCGCCTTCATTCAGGACGGAACTATCACCAACGCCAAGATCGGCAGCTTCATCAGCTCCACCAACTACGTAGCCGGCCAGACAGGTTGGATCCTCAACAAGGATGGAACCTTCGAGATAAATGGGGTGGTTCCCGGGCAAGGTCGGTCCGTGATGACAAATCGTTCATTGCGTTTCTGGGATGCGAATGGGGTTAAACGAGTTCAAATCGGAGATCTCACCGAATGACAGAGGGTATTCGACTGTGGGGGGCGGGTGGACTTCTTGAGCTTGACGAGAATTCGTTTACTGTAGGTGTTACTTATTCCGCAATAGTTTCAAAGTCTGGTTCTGCCGGAAGGACTCAGTTTATATCTATACCAGGTATAGACCCTTCTACGCACTCAGCTGTGTGCATTCCAATTGCGGCATATGACACCACAGCCCAGAACCCAAGCTCCATTCAATATACGCCGATAGTCTCATCGGGAGGTGTGACTATTTATTTCGGCAGTCCGGCTGCAAATACCGGCCCGCTGGGCACCAGCAATCAGAGACTTTTGGTTATGAGGTTTAGATAATGGATTATGGAGCCTCGTTCAAAAACAATAGCGATGTCGTAACTATTGATACGGAGTTTTCCCGACTTGTTGTGCTTGAGAAAGGAACTTGGAGCGGAACAGGGTCAGGTGTTTTTGTAGCGTTTGCAAAAACAGTCACCACTAGCGAGCCGCCACTGGTATTCGTAAGGCCCGGCCAGTCAAACACTCTATGCTTTTGCTTGATACAGGGAAGCGCCGGTGCTTGGACGGGATTCTCCTTCAGGGGTATTGTAGGTGTAGCAACTTCTGGATCATGGTTTTCTGCTGCATTTATGTCGTTTCCTACTGCAAACTATGGTTTGAGGTTATGGGGCGACTCTACAAAACTTCTTTTTGACAACGGAACACCCTGCGCACAATTTACCAGATCTATTACCTCGTGGACTTATCTTGGCGCAACGCAAACTAGCCAAGGCGTGTATCGATATAGCTGGACCGCGCCCTCAAGCCTATCTAGTGGCGATTACATGATGCTTAATAATGTCGCTATGGATATGGCTGGCGTCGTATCAAGGCAGGGCAATATGTACGCTGTGTGGGAATACCAAAACGATAGACTTGTAATGCAAGCCGTCGGCGTTGATTTGCCTGGAGCTTTTTACATGCCTGTTGTTTTTGCAAAGACTGTCACTTAGTTAGTATACGAATAATCTAAGGGGTTTTAATTTTATGGCAAGGCAAGATATAAACCTCGGCACCGCGCCTACTGGCGCTGGCGGGGATACCACCAGAAGCACTGGCGTAAAAATTAATCAAATGTCTTCGGAGCTTTATTCGGCGCTTGGTGCTGGAGGCAATGGGGTAATTCCGTCTGCAATTCCGGTAAATCGTGGCGGTACCGGCGGAACAACTCAAGCAGAAGCTCAGGCGGCCCTGGGCCTCGGAACTGCTGCTACGCGAAACGTAGGTACAGCCGTTGGCAATGTTCTTGGTTATGGATCATTTGGTATCGGCGGGCGCGCGCCAGACATCCCGGGCAACTCTTTCAACGCGATAGGCGATACGGGCATTTATCGCAGCACGGGTGGTACCGCAAACAGCCCTGCGAATTACGGCTACGGCACGCTATTCGTGGAGAACTATGACGCGGGTTTCACCGCGCAGCACGCCACGTCGTTTTCTGGCCGGCTGTTTTTCAGGATCAACAACAATTTCAGCTGGGGCAGCTGGGGTGAGATCTACACGACGATGAACACTACCCGCGGGAGTGGCGGTGCACTTTCGGCTGCGTCACCTATCGTGCGTATCGCCAACGTGGCAGCGAGCGAGAGGCGAGACCTCCTGGAGCAAACGTTCCAGAACGCCGGAGCATGGGGTGTTGCGAACGAAGACGCGCGCGGTGTGCTGGTGGAGCGCCTTTCGATTGGTGAATACCGAGTGACAGGCAGTCTCGGCCTGGCGCTTGAGGGTTGGCGGACGCACGACCCAAGCTCGCCGGATGGTGGCCGCATGCTGGGCATCACTGACAGCCAGCAGGACGACTCCGGCAATGTGATCATTCGTCTATTCAAGCAGCGTTGGACGCTCACGGACGATGGCGAGATGGTGCCCGGGCGTGGCGCTCCGATGGACGTGCCTCTCAATAGCTGGATTGACGTTCGACTGGAAATGCCCAAAACCGATATGCCGCCGCCGGCTACCAGCGCAGAAGAGAGCCAGGCAGGCGCCGATCAAGAAGCGTCCTCCACGGGAGAAGACAATGCCGATCAATGAGCAGCAGTTGCTGCAAATCCTCCCGAACGCCGGCCGCAATGCCGGCTTTTTTGTTCCTGCCCTGAACACGGCCATGAACCACTACGGCATCGTGGGCGCCGCGCGCGTTGCGGCGTTCATTGCTCAGATCGGCCATGAGTCTGGCCAGTTGCGCTGGGTGCGCGAGATCTGGGGGCCTACCGCGCAGCAACTCAAGTACGAAGGTCGTGCCGATCTGGGCAACACCGAGAAGGGTGACGGCTCCAAGTACCGTGGGCGCGGCTTGATTCAGGTAACCGGCCGGGTGAATTACAAGGCCTGCGGCGAGGCACTGGGACTGGACCTGATCAACACTCCGGAACTGCTGGAGTTGCCGCAGCACGCGGCCATGTCGGCTGCATGGTTCTGGTCGACGCGCGGGCTGAACACCCTGGCGGATCAAGGGGAGTTCGTGAAGATCACTCGGCGCATCAACGGGGGCGTGAACGGGTTCGCCGACCGCGAGGCGCTGTACGAAAAGGCGCTGAAGGTGCTGGCATGACGCCGGTGCAGAAGCTGGCCGGGCTGGCGGTGCTGATCCTGGTGCTGATGGCCACCGCCGCCGGCGTCACCTGGCAGGTTCAGGACTGGCGCATGGGCAAGAAGCTCTCCGAGCAGGCCGGCCTGCACCAGGGTGACCTGGCCGCGATCAGCAATGCCGCCGCTGTCCAGGTTCGAGCTGAGCAGGACAAGCGCCTGGCCATCGAGAAACAAATCGCCACCCAGGACCAACAACACATCAAGGAATTATCCGATGCCCAACGTAATCAGGCTGCTCTGCGCGATCGCCTTGCCACTGCTGATGTGCGCCTGTCAGTCCTTCTCGACGCAACGGATTCAGCCAGTGGCTGCGACGTGCCTGCCACCCCCGGCGCCGCCGGCGTGGTTCATGCAGCCCGTCGAGCCCAACTTGACCCAGCGCATGCTCAACGAATTATCGCCATCACCGACGACGGGGATAAAGCCGTGATCGCGCTGCGGGCCTGTCAGGCATACGTCAGGACGGTGGCCCCCGGTACACTTTCAGCTCCAGTAGAAGCCGCTGATTCTCCCTGAACAGGTGGTCTCGCTGCTCTGTTATCGTATCGATGGGGCGAAAGCTGTGATTGCCAGATGGGTCGTCGCCAATTTCTAGCAGGCGAGCCTGAGCCCGATTTAGCGATGCCTCGGCCTTGCTCTTGCCAGCCAGCAGCAGGTCATTCATCTGGACAAGCCCGGCAATGTTTGCCCTTGCCCTGGTCAGTAGCTGATAGGCGCTGTTCAGCTCATCCTCGAGCAGCGCGCATTGGTGCTGGTACATTTCCAGTGGCGTGGGGCATCCGAGCCAATCATCGGTATCTGCGTCAACGGTCATGGTGGAATCTCAAATACTGTATGTGCGTACAGTAATCGAGGTTTGATCGTGGCGCGATTTTAGGCGACGAGCTGTATCTATTCGCCAGATTGTCCAGCAGATACGAGGTCTGCCCACTCCTGCATCATTTCTCGACGCTGCTCAAGGTACGCGGCATGGTTGTACACGTCTCGGATAAAACTGCTGTCCGCGTGGGCGAGTTGCCTCTCGATCCAGTCACGGTTGTAACCGCGCCCGTTCATCTCAGTGGAGAATAGATGCCTGAAGCCGTGAGGCGACTGCTTGCCGGTGAGTCCGCAGATATCCATGACGTTGTTCGCGTAGTTCGTGCCGATAGGCATTGTCGGATCACTGCGGTTCGTGAACACATAGCGAAGGCCGCCAGTGATGGGTAGCATGCTTTTCAGCAGCTCAACGGCCTGGTCCGGCAGCGGCACGGCATGCTCACGTCGCGCCTTCATCTTTTGCGCCGGCGTTGTCCATGTGGCTGCGTCCAGATCGATTTCCGACCATTCTGCGTGCCTGACCTCACCCGGGCGTGATGCGGTGTAAATCATCAGCATGATTGCCGACCGCAACTGGTGGCCTGACACACACTGTTGAATGGTGGCGATGGTCTTGGGTAGTTCGCTGAACGGCAAGAATGGATGCGGCCGGTTCTGCGCGCCTTTCTCGGTGACGGCGTGCATCTCAGCTGTCGGGTTCGATTCAATCAGTCCGGTGGCGATGGCATAGCTGAACACCTGGCCCATCCTCTGCCTAACCTTCACCGCCGTGACTATAGAGCCGCGCTTTTCGATGCGCCGTATCAAGCCGATCACGTCAGCGCGCTTGATGGCGTCGATCTGCCGCCCGCCAAATGTTGGAAGCACATCCAGTTCCATCAAATTGCTGATGATCCGGTACGTTCCAGGCGATATGCTGGCCCTCCTGAATGCCAACCACTCATCGTACACGCGGCGGAATGTCCGGCCGCCAGCCTCAATCAGTCCTGCCTTCTTCTCCTTCCTCGATTCGCGCGGGTCTACGCCGCGCGCGATGTCTTCCCGCGCCTCATCTCTGCGAGAGCGCGCTTCCTTCAGGCCCGTTTCCGGGTATGTTCCAAAAGAAATCCTTGCCTGTTTTCCAAGCCATGTGAATCGAAAGTGCCAACTTTTGATTCCACTGTTCGCCACGTAAAGCGAAAGACCCAGGGAGTCGGAGAGGGTGTATGCCTTTTCCTTTGGCTTGGCCTGTCTGGCCGCCGTATCCGTGAGTGCCACTAGTACATCCTCTCAAAACCATTTCCAATGTACTGGATGATGTACTAACTAATTGCCATTGGGAAGGTATCGCGTGGTACGCGATGATACTCAAATGCTTTTGTTTGTTGGGTTGTACGGAGGGAATTGGGAAGGGGTGGTTTCAGGCGGGAGACCACCGTGGAATCTTTGAAGATTTCCACGGTATTTTCGGCTCGGTCAGGTATCTGGCAGGCGGCGAGTTTAACAGCTTGATCCCGCACTGCGCACACCGTCCCTCGCTCCTGCCGTTTTAGAGGGCCAGCAGCCGCTCGCCCAGCCTGCCGTTATCCGCCAATTGCAGAAACTCATCCCCCAGCCGCTGGCTCTCGCTCATCGCGGTTTGCCAGTATTTGTGGCGACTGGCGTCATCGCCCATGAAGCGCTTGAAATCGCTGCGGTCAGGCAGTTTGCCGTGGGGCAGACGAGCGAGGTAGTCCTTTGAGGGCGCCAGTAGCAACACATCCTGCAAACCCTGTTGACTGCTGCGGCGCCATGGCAGGCCCTTGTCGAACCAGCCTGGAATGACCCGGTCGGTAAAGTGCGGGTACAGCACGATGTCATCACCGCTGTAGGGCAGGTCGAGGTGGTAATCCAGCAGGCCGCCGTCGCGGTAGGTGCCTGCGCCTGCGCCGGGCAGGTCGCGCACGCCTTGCATCACCATGGGGATCGAGCCGGAGGCGAGCAGCGCCTGGCGCAGGTTGCCCACACCCAGCGCAATGAAGCGCGACGGGAAATCCTTCAAGGGGTGCACCGGCGGCGCCTGGCGCGGGTCGTGGATGATCAGCCGCTCGAAATGCCGCGACAGCCGTGCGCGAGCGCGCAGGTTGTCGGCAATCACCGACGACAGGCCCAGCCCCAGCCGTCCGCGGTGGTCATCGGCGAGCAGGCCGTGGCTTTTGACCACCATGATGTTCAGCCGATAGTCGGGATTGTCCAGCACCTGTGCATCGCGGCCGGCCAGTAGATCGTCGAGCATGCGCTGGCAACTGCGGGTGACCTCGGAAATGGTCACGCCTTTGGCAAACCGTTGTTCGTTATACAGCCGTCCGAGATCAAGCAGGCCTTGCACCGGGTCGGGCAGGCACGCGCTGGCAAACCGCCAGGAACCGATGGACGCGCCGATCAGTGCGCGCTCACGCGGTGTACGGCGCAGCCAGTCGCCAAACAGCGCCAGGTCCAGACCCTGGATTCCCAAAGCCTTGGGGCCGCCAGCTGCGCCCGGCAGGATGCCGACCTCGGCAGGCCCAAGGCCTTGCTCACGGATACGGGTGAATGCGCGTTTACCCGCCTTGAGGGTCAGGGCGGAAAACTTGACATGAATAGCGGCCATACACATCTCGAACTGAAGGAGCGAGTTCGCTCGCAAAAAACGCCAACCATAACGCGTGTATCCGGAATAAACAGAGTGACGTTGAGATTTTTCTTATGGAAAATTGCCATGGTGGCAATTCAGTTTGAGTTAAGTTGCAGCGCGTACCGTCGCAGATGTAGGAAATACATCCTGAAACGGAGACTCATCATGAAGCGCCCCACAGCGCTGGTCGCCGCCGGTATCATCGCTGCGTTTGCGGTGCAGGCGTGGGCAGTGAACCCCGACAAACCACCGAATGTGCCCGGCGCTGTTACCATTGTCGCCTTCGATCAGCTTGAAGCCACGGCGCTGGCTTTGCATCCGGGTTCGACCCTGTTGGACACCGACCTGGACGAGCACTATGGCCGGTACATCTATGAGGTCGAGATCGAGGATGCCCATGGCGTCGAATGGGACGTTGAACTGGACGCGCTCTCCGGGCACGTTCTCAAGAATCATCAGGATACGTAATGACGGTATATCGACGCGTCGCGAGTCTGGCAGTGCTGGTGCTCCTGGCCTTCTGCTCAAGCCTGGCCGCCCGCGACCTCAACCAGGACGAAGCGCTGGCGCTGCGCCAGCAGGGAGTGATCCTGCCGCTGGAGCAACTGCTGCAGCAGGCGATGGCGCGGCATCCCGGGTCCAGACTGCTGGAAGCGGAGCTTGAGAAAAAGCACGGCGAGTATGCTTATGAAGTCGAACTGGTGACGACTGACGGCGTGGTGCGCGAAATCAAACTCGACGCCACCACCGGTGTGCTGATCAAAGATAAGGAAGACTGATGCGCCTGCTACTGGTGGAAGACAACGTACCGCTGGCCGATGAACTGCTGGCTGGCCTGCAGCGTCAGGGTTACGCGGTCGACTGGCTGGCCGATGGGCGCGACGCCGTGTATCAGGGCCGCAGCGAACCCTATGACCTGATCATCCTCGACCTTGGCCTGCCGGGCCTGCCCGGGCTCGACGTACTGGCGCAGTGGCGCGCAGCGGCATTGGCCACGCCGGTGCTGATTCTGACCGCCCGCGACTCCTGGGCCGAACGCATCGAAGGGCTCAAGGCCGGCGCCGACGATTACCTGAGCAAGCCCTTTCACCCTGAAGAACTGCACCTGCGCATCCAGGCGCTGTTACGTCGCTCCCATGGGCACGCGAACCAGCCGACCTTGCAAGCGGCCGGTCTGCATCTGGATGAAGGCCGCCAGTGCGTGCTGCGCGACGGTGAGGAAATCCAGCTGACTGCCGCGGAATTTCGCCTGCTGCGCTATTTCATGCTGCACCCCGAACAGATCCTGTCGAAAAGCCATCTGGCCGAGCACCTGTATGACGGTGAGACGGAGCGCGACTCCAATGTGCTGGAAGTGCACGTCAATCACCTGCGTCGCAAGTTGGGTCGCAGTGTGATCGAAACCCGGCGCGGCCAGGGTTACCGGTTTGGCGCCAGCCCTGCATGAGGTCGATCCAGCGGCGCCTGAGCCTGGGGTTGATCAGCGTGATGGTGATCGTCGGCGTGGTGCTGGCGCAAACCAGCCTATGGTTGTTCGAGGCTGGATTGCAGCGCTACCTGGAAGCCGGTCTGCGTAACGACAGCGAGAACCTGCTGGTGGCGCTGGTGCGCGGGCCGGGCGGCGTGCAGCTGGATGAGCAACGCCTGTCGCCGGCCTATCAGCGGCCTTTTTCGGGGCATTATTTCCGTATCGATTTTGCCGACACCCACTGGCGTTCCCGTTCACTGTGGGACCAGGAACTGCCCAGGCTGCCCGAGACCGGTCTGAAGGGTAACCTGCAGTTGGGGCCGGAAGGCCAGCAACTGCTGGTATTGCGTTCGGATTACAAACGCTTTGGCCAGTCGATTTCCATCAGCGTGGCCCAGGACTACACGCCGGTGCGCGAAAGCTTTCGGCTGATGCGTCAGATCGGTCTGGTGATGGGGCTGGCGGCCTTGTTGTTGGTGCTGGTGCTGCAACGGGTCACTGTGCGCCGAGCCTTGCGCCCGCTGGAAACCGCGCGTAACCAGATCGCCCAACTGCAACAAGGCCAGCGCTCGCAACTGGACACCCAGGTGCCGCTGGAGCTGGAGCCGTTGGTGGCGCAGATCAACCACCTGCTGGCCCACACCGAAGACAGCCTCAAGCGTTCACGCAATGCTTTGGGCAACCTTGGCCACGCGCTGAAAACGCCGTTGGCCGTGATGCTGAGTGCGGCGTCGAGCGAGGCGCTCAGGGAGCACCCGCAGTTAAGCAAACTGCTGCGTGATCAGCTTGAGCAGGTGCAACAACGCCTTAACCGTGAGCTCAACCGCGCGCGCCTGGCCGGCGAAACCCTGCCGGGTGCATTGTTTGACTGTGAACAGGAGCTGCCGGGCCTGCTCGCCACCTTGAACATGATCCACGGCGAACACCTGGGCCTGAGCTACCAGGTTGCTCCCGGACTGCAACTGCCGTGGGACCGCGAAGATTTGCTGGAGCTGCTCGGCAACCTGCTGGACAACGCCTGCAAATGGGCGGATGCCGACGTACGGCTGACGATCAGCGAAACCGAAAAGAGTTACCTGCTGGCCGTGGAAGATGACGGCCCGGGTATTCCCGAGGCCCAGCGGCAGCAAGTGCTGAGCCGTGGTACCCGCCTGGACGAACAGATCGACGGCCACGGCCTGGGCCTGGGCATCGTGCGTGACATCGCCGAGGTGTGGGGAGGGGTGTTGCAGTTGCAGGAATCCGAATTGGGTGGCCTGAAGGTACTGATCGAACTGCCCAAACGCCATTCCTGAGTTGCCAAAAACCAAGGTGCGGGGGAAGCGCTCAAGCTGAAGTAATGACTGCGTACGTGCTATTTCAGGCAGCCACATCCCAGTGGTGAGCAGGCTTGTTGTGGCGAGCGGGCTTGCCCCGCGTTGGGGTGCGAAGCGCCCCCAATCACGGAAAACGCGGTGTACCTGACACTGCGCGGTGAATGGTTTTGGGGCTGCTGCGCAGCCCAACGCAGGACAAGCCTGCTCGCCACAGGGAATCTGCGCTTAACTGAACGGCATTAGGGCAAGCCCGCTCGCCACGGAGGCTGCTGGTGCCGTTGCCTCCTGAGGCTTACACCCTGAACTGATCCATCAACCCCTGTTGCTGATTGGCCAGGCTGTTCAATGCCTGGCTCACCCGCGCCGACTCATTGGCCTGCTCCGACAAGGATTCGGTGACATCCCGGATCGTCGCCACGTTGCTGTTGATCTCCTCGGCCACCGCGCTTTGTTCTTCTGCGGCGCTGGCGATCTGCAGGTTCATGTCGCTGATCACCGTGACCGCCTCGCCAATCTGACGCAGTGCGGTCACCGCCTGGCCGACCTGTTCGACGCTGCCCTGGGCCTGGCGATAGCTGTTGCCCATGGCGCCCACCACGGTTTCAGTCCCGCCTTGCAACTGCTCGATCACCCGCCGGGTTTCTTCCACCGACTCCTGAGTGCGTCGCGCCAGGTTGCGCACTTCGTCGGCCACCACCGCAAAGCCGCGACCGGCCTCACCGGCGCGGGCGGCCTCAATGGCAGCGTTCAGCGCCAGCAGGTTGGTCTGCTCGGCAATGGCGCAAATCACTTCCAGCACCGAGCCGATTTTCTCGCTGTTGACGGCCAGGCCTTCGACCTGAGCCATGGCGGTGCTCATATCAGCGGCAAGCTCACCGATATTACGCGTGGTGCGGTCGATCACCGTCAGGCCTTCGCGGGTCGCCTGGTCGGCATCGCGTGCGGCCTGGGCGGCCTGAGCGGCACTGCGGGCCACGTCCTGCGCGGTGGCGCTCATCTCATGGGAGGCGGTGGCCACCTGATCGACCTGGCGATACTGCTGTTCCATGCCGGCGCTGGTCTGAGTGGCAATCGCGGCGGATTGGTCAGCGGTGCCGCGGGCGTCCTGCACCGAGCGTTTGACCTCGGCAATAATCGGTTGCAGCTTGTCGAGGAAACGGTTGAACCAGCCGGCCAGTTGCCCCAGCTCATCCTGTTTGGCGTAGGCCAGGCGGCGGGTCAGGTCGCCTTCGCCGCTGGCGATATCTTCCAGCATGCGCGCCACACCGAGGATCGGCCGCGTCACGCTGCGGGCCATCAGCCACACCAGGATCAGGCCGAGCACGGCGGCCAGCAGGCCCAGGCTTAGCTCCAGCCAGGTGCCGCGGGCGTTGTCGGCATCCAGTTGCGCCTTCAGCGCTTCGGCCGGGCCCATCAGGACTTTTTCCGGCACATCCAGCAACACGCCCCAGGGTTTGCCGTCTGGAATGGGGGTGAACGGCGCAAGCACTTTCAATTGATGATCGGCGCGCAGGCTGCGTACCTGGGTGCTTCCGGCGAGTGCGCTGATCAGTTGCGCGCCGCTGGTGCGGTCGACCTGGTCCAGGCGTTGGCTGAGCTTGCTCGCATCCGGGCTGTAGCCGGCGAGCACACCGGTGGGGCTGAGGATACTGACCTGGGTCTGGCCGTCATACAGTTTCTGGCTGGCCTGCTGGCTCACTGCCTGCAGGCTGTTGAGGTTGATGTCCACCGACAGTGAAGCGACGACCTTGCCATCGACCATCAGCGGAAACACGATGCTGGTCATCAGCACGTTTTGCCCGTCGATCACATAAAAATACGGTTCGATCACGCAAGGTTTGAGGGTGGTGCGCGGGCACGTGAACCAGGCGTTGGCCTTCTCGCCACTGGGACCGACGGAAACATCCGCCATGTCGCTTTCCGGCAGCGCCATGGAGGTGATCTTGCCCGGTGTCGGTTGCGACCAGTACAGCGCGAAACGTCCCTTTTCATTGCTGCCCAGTTCGGCCTGATTGGCGAACAGCTCATCCTTGCCGTCCAGTGCATTGCTTTCGAACACCAGGGACAGGCCGAGCAGATCGGGGTTGGCCTGCAATGCGGCCTTGACCTGCCGGGTCAGGTCTTCGCGCGTGTCGAAGGCGTCGAGAAAACGTTTTTCGGCCTGTTCGCGCAGGAACAGTACCTGACGGGAAAAACCGTGGCCGTACTGGTAGGCGTCCATGAACTGCCGGCGAATGTTCAGTGCCTGTCCCTCACCCTGTGCCTCGATGCGAGCCTGCGCCGCCTCATCGAGCATTTGCATGCTGGCCGCCTTGACCTGTGCCGAACTGTGTTCCATGCGATACAGCGACAGGCCCACGAGCAGGGTGACGATGCCCAGCAGGCACAAACCGGCGAGCAGGGTGATTTTCCATTGAATGGACAGTTGTCTAAGGGACATCAAAAAGCATCCTTAACCTGAAGGCACAGAGAACTACTGTGTCGGCTGCGGCGAAGGATTCTTTATTCAACTGATCCATCGAACCTGAAAACGGCGCCGTTTTTTGACATGCGGCCCTGCCTGCTGCAAAGTGCGCGCCCTCTAACAAGACCTCCTTGACGCCTGTTCGCCGGTCGCCCTATTCATTGGCTGCGCGCGCGGGCATGCCTGTCTTTTTATGTTTCTGCTTGAGGTAACCATGATTAACGCAGTCATCGCCGCGGTCGGCACCATGCTGGTGCTCAGCCTGTCCCGCGTGCATGTGGTCATCGCCATCATTATTGGCGCGCTGGTGGGCGGCTTGACCGGTGGCCTGGGCATCGAGGCCACGCTTCAGGCGTTCAACGGCGGCTTGGGTGGCGGTGCGACCGTGGCCCTGTCCTACGCATTGCTCGGTGCTTTCGCGGTGGCGATTGCCAAATCGGGCTTGGCCCATGCGCTGGCGGACAAAGCGCTGATGCTGGTCGATCGCCAGGAAGCCACTGGTGGCAGCCACGTCAAATGGCTGTTGATCGGACTGCTGTGGGTGGTGGCGATTGCCTCGCAGAACATCCTGCCGATCCATATCGCGTTCATCCCGTTGCTGGTGCCTCCGTTGCTGTATGTGCTGACCAAGCTGCAACTGGACCGCCGCCTGATCGCCTGCGTGATGACTTTCGGCCTGATCACGCCGTACATGTTCTTGCCAGTGGGCTTCGGCAATATCTTTCTCAACCAGATCCTGCTGGCCAACGTGGCCAAGAGCGGGGTGGACGTAAGCCAGGTCAACGTCACCCACGCCATGGGCCTGCCGGCACTGGGCATGGTGGTCGGCCTGCTGGTGGCCGTGTTTGTCAGCTACCGCAAAAAGCGCGTGTATGACCTCGAGAAAATCGAGCGTGTCGAGCAGGTGGCCGTGCAATACAACCCGCTGACCCTGCTGGTGGCCGGCCTGGCGATTGCCTCGGCGTTCATCATTCAGTTATGGCTGGATTCGATGATCATCGGCGCTTTGGCCGGGTTCCTGATTTTCTCGGTATCGGGCATCGTGCGCTGGCGCGAAACCGATGATCTGTTCACCGAAGGCATGAAAATGATGGCGATGATCGGCTTCATCATGATCGCCTCGTCGGGCTTTGCCGAAGTGCTCAAGGCCACCGGTGACGTGCGCTCGCTGGTGGAAACCTCGGCGGCCTTCATCGGCCACAGCCGTGGGGTGGGGGCGTTGTTGATGCTGCTGGTGGGCCTGCTGGTGACCATGGGCATTGGCTCGTCGTTTTCCACGGTGCCGATTCTCGCAGCGATCTTCGTGCCGCTGTGCGTGCAACTGGGCTTCAGTCCGCTGGCCATCGTGTGCATCGTCGGCACGGCCGGCGCGCTGGGCGACGCCGGTTCGCCTGCCTCCGACTCCACCCTCGGCCCGACCTCCGGCCTGAACATCGACGGCCAGCATCACCATATCTGGGACACCGTGGTGCCGACCTTTCTGCACTACAACATCCCGTTGCTGGCCTTCGGCTGGATCGCCGCGATGACCCTCTGAGGCGAACGCCGCCATCGACCGATGTACGGCGGCTACGCTCAGTGCAACAAAGATGGCACTCGCAGGATTCGCTGCGGACTAAGCAGCAGGATGCACCCCGCTTTTTTCACACGGACCGGACATGAACGCGACCAATCTTCAATTCAAAACCCTGCTGCTGATGCTGGTCCTGGTGACCGTGGCGTTCATCTGGATATTGCTGCCGTTCTACGGCGCGGTGTTCTGGGCAGTGATCCTCGGCATCATCTTTGCGCCCATGCAGCGCCGCGTGCAGACGAAATTCGGCTGGAACCGCAACCTCACGTCCCTGACCACGTTGACGGCGTGTCTGGTGATCGCGATCCTGCCGGTGATCATCACCAGCGCCCTGCTCGTGCAGGAGGGCGCCACGCTGTACAAGAACATCGAAAGCGGCAAGCTGGATGTGGCCGGTTATATCGAGCAGTTCAAGAACTTCCTGCCGCCTTACTTCCAGCACCTGCTGGACCGGTTTGGCATGGGCAATCTGGAGGGGCTGCGCGAAAAGATCGTCAAGGGCGCGATGCAGGGCAGCCAGTTTTTTGCGTCACAGGCGTTCAGCTTTGGCCAGGGTACGTTTGATTTCCTGGTGAGCTTTTTCATCATGCTGTATCTGCTGTTTTTCCTGCTGCGCGATGGCCCGGAGCTGGTGCGCAAGGTGCGTACCGCGGTGCCGCTGGCCGAGCCGCAGAAGCGTCGCCTGCAATTGAAGTTCAACCGGGTGGTGCGGGCGACGGTCAAGGGCAACGTATTGGTGGCGGTGACTCAGGGCGCGCTGGGCGGCTTGATTTTCTGGTTTCTCGACATTCCCAGCGCGCTGCTCTGGGCCGTGCTGATGGCGTTTCTATCTTTGTTGCCGGCGGTCGGCGCGGGGATTGTCTGGGCGCCAGTGGCGGTTTACTTCCTGCTCAGCGGGGCGATCTGGCAGGGTGTGGTGCTGGGGCTGTTCGGCGTGTTCGTAATCGGCCTGGTCGACAACGTGTTGCGCCCGATTCTGGTCGGCAAGGACACCAAGATGCCGGACTACCTGATCCTGATCTCGACCCTGGGCGGTCTGTCGGTGTTTGGCCTCAACGGCTTCGTGATCGGTCCGCTGGTGGCAGCGCTGTTCATGTCCAGCTGGGCGCTGTTTGTGGAGACCAAGCCGCGGGTCAAGTTGCCGTTGCCTTAAGCGCGAAGCGACGTTTGTTGCAGCTGCTGTTTTGCGTCAGACAGTGACAGGAGCGGGCCACTGATGGGCTCGCCGTTGCTTACCAGGTACCAGCAGGCCAGCAGACCCCTGTTGCGCAGGGAGGCGGGAACGGCGGTGCCGACGACGGACATGATGTGAACGGTGGTGGGCATACAGACCTCCAAACGTGATGATGGGGCTACCTTAAGCGGCATGAAGGCACGGGAAAAATCATCTGTCTCGATAGTCGTCATCAACGCCAGGCGTTACTCCACCACCTGATCAAGCATGTGCACCACTTCCGCTTCACTGAGCACGCCTTTGCGCACCAGATTTTCCGCCAGCAACGCCATGAACTTCGCGTTGCGGTGGCCTTCCAGGTGCTTGAGTTCGGTCAATGCGTTGTAGACCTTGCTGGATGTGCACAGGCCTGCGGTGCGGTGTGGGTTTTGCGTGGGCATGGTCAGTCGTCCTTTGTTGTTATTGGGTGGACAGGCGCGGTGATGAGCGTGTGAGTGGCTCCAACATGCCAGCGCCGGCCCCGGTCAAGCAAGCAGACTTTGACATCAATGATGTGGGATTACGCGTTGGTCGCTGTCCTCAAAACGACCCCCACGCGGCTGAGTCGGACGTAGCCCCCATGAATTGCGCGCAAAAAAAGGCCCCGCGTGTGGGCGGGGCCTGTTCATACAAGGTGATGACGCTTACCAGCCGCGGCCGTAGTAGCCATGGGGAGGACCGTAGTAGTGGGCAGGTCCGTAATAGCCGCGCGGTGGGCCGTAATAGACCGGCGCCGGGCGATAATAGACCTCGCGCTGCACATACACCGGTGGCGGCGGGGCGTAGTAGACCGGTGGCGGCGCCGCATAGACCGGCTGCGGTTGCACATACACCGGTTGCTGTTGCACATAGACCTCACGGGGCTGGTTGGCCACCACGGAGCCCACTACGGCGGCGCCCACCAGTGCACCCAAGACGGCAGGGCCACCCCATCCACCACCGTGGGCGGAGGCTTGGCCGGCCATTGCGAGTGCGCCGATAAGCAAGGCGATCCTGGGGAGTTTACGCATCATGGTCATTCCTCGGTTAGCCCCTGCGCTTGTGGTCTGCAATCAATAGACTCAAGTAATGTCGCGGGGATACTTTTAAGACAACGTATTTCTGAAAAACAGCACAGCCGCCAGGTAAAGGTTGTGTAAGGTCTGTACCGATTTGCTTACTTTCAAGGAGCTACCCATGCAGATGCACCCCAACAAGGACACCCAGCTGTGCATGTCACTGTCGGCGCGTCCCGGAAATTTTGGCCTGCGTTTCCATAACCATCTGTACGAGCAGTTGGGCTTGAATTTCTACTATAAGGCCTTCAGCAGCCGCGATCTGCGCGGCGCGATCGGCGGCATCCGAGCGCTGGGAGTACGCGGTTGCGGGGTGTCCATGCCGTTCAAGGAGGCTGCCATTGCCTTGGTGGACGAACTTGACGAGTCGGTTCAAGCCATTGATTCCCTGAACACCATCGTCAACACCGATGGCCATCTCAAGGCGTACAACACCGACTATATCGCCATCGAACAACTGCTGAAAAAACATACGGTGCCCAAGGATTCCACGTTTGCCCTGCGCGGCAGCGGCGGCATGGCCAAAGCTGTGGCC
This sequence comes from Pseudomonas sp. Leaf59, assembly GCF_920984685.1. Classification (NCBI taxonomy): domain Bacteria; kingdom Pseudomonadati; phylum Pseudomonadota; class Gammaproteobacteria; order Pseudomonadales; family Pseudomonadaceae; genus Pseudomonas; species Pseudomonas sp. Leaf59. The sequence continues at coordinate 112,191 of NZ_CAKLBR010000003.1, forward strand.
AGTGCACTGCGCGATGGCGGCTATGCCAACGGCGTGATCGTGGCGCGCAACGAAGCGGCGGGCCGGGCGCTGGCGCAGAACCTGGGCTATGAATGGCAGGCGCACCTGGGCGAACTGCGCCCGCAGATGCTGATCAACGTGACCCCGATCGGCATGACCGGCGGATCGGAAGCGGATCAGTTGGCGTTTGACGCCGATGCGGTGGATAGCGCGGACACGGTGTTCGATGTGGTGGCGATTCCTGCCGAAACGCCGTTCATCCTGCGAGGCAGGGCCAAAGGCAAACGAGTGATTACCGGGCTGGAGGTGATCGCGATTCAGGCACTGGAGCAGTTTGTGCTTTACACCGGCGTACGGCCGACGAATGAGCAATTCGAGGCGGCAGTCGCCTTCGCCCGGGGTTGAAGCCCTGTGCCGATCCAAATGTGGGAGGGGCTTGCTCCCACCTGGATCACCGCGTTACGCCCGTTCCAGCTGTGCCAGGCGCTCTTCAAGGGCGGCAATGCGCGCTTCCAGTTCTTCAATGCGCTCAACCGGGACGCCCTGCGCCCCACGTTCCACCGGACTTCCGCGCGCCGCGATGATCACTTCGATATCCGCCGGGTCGCCCAGTGCATGGGTGTAGCGGTCTTCGCGCTGCCCCGCCTGGCGCGGTACCAACAGCGCCAGGCCTCGCGCAATCAGGCGTTCGAGTTGGTGCATCACCTGCTCGGCGTCTTCGAAGTCATGCATGCGCCCGCTGCGGGTCAGCAACTCGTTGACCGTCTGCGGCCCGCGCAGAAACAGCAGGCCGATAAGAATCACCTGGGCCGGCACTAGTTCCAGGGCTTTTTCCACACGGTGTTCCCAGCGGTCGGCGCGGCTGCCCATCACCAGCCGGGTAAAGCCCTGACCTTCGAGTACGCGCAGGCTTTGGCCGACCTGACCCGGGCTCAGGTTCATCACCGGCTCGCGGCTGGTCTTCTGGTTGCAGGCCAGCACCAGCGCGTTGAGGGTCAGGGGGTAGGTTTCCGGGTTGGTCGCCTGTTTTTCGATCAGGCAGCCCAGGATGCGGATTTCCGTGCTTTTCAGGCGCGGCTCAGGGGTGTCGGTGTCGTGCTCGGCGGTCATCGCGCTTTCCCTATGCAGTGAGAGCACTAGCCTATGCCGGAAAAAATAAAAGACAAGCGGCTGGCATGCCTATAATCGACGCTGGTTCAAACCCTGCCATAACCGTGAGACTGTCATGACTATTTCCCTGTACGCCGCCTCAATCCCGGTCTTCAAGCAAATGCTCAGCGCCCTTAGCGATGTGCTGAGCAAAGCCGAAGCCCACGCCACCGCCAAAAACATCGAGCCGAACGCGCTGCTGCAGGCGCGCCTGTTCCCGGACATGTTCGCACTGGTGCGCCAGGTGCAGATCGCCGTCGACTTCGCCAAGGGTGTCTCGGCACGTCTGGCCGAGATCGACGTGCCCAAGTACGAGGACAACGAAGTCACCTTCGCCGACCTGCAAGCGCTGATCGCCAAGGTGCTGGCCTTCATCGACACCCTCAAGCCCGAGCAGATCGACGGCAAGGAAGGCATCGAGATCGTCACCCGCCCAGGCACACCGAAAGAGAAGCGCTTCACTGGCCAGTCCTACCTGTTGACCTACGGCCTGCCGCAGTTCTTCTTCCATGTCACTACGGCCTATGCACTGCTGCGTCATAACGGTGTGGAAGTGGGCAAGCGCGATTACATGGGCGCGTTCTAAGCAGCCATTTACAAAAAAACCGGGGTGGATCTTCAACGAGCCACTCCGGTTTTTTTGTGCCTGCGTTGGCGGTCAGGGCAGGGCGGTAAACAACTCGCGTCGTGCGCCTTCGGTAATCGCCACGATGCCGGGGTGCTTGACCTTGCGCTCCACCGAGATGGCGTAGAACGACTCGGTCACTGCATCGGTCTGGCCAATTAAAGCCACGCCGTACTGGCGCACCACCTCGTCGGCAATCACGCTGGGGGCGATGAATATGCCGCTGCCGGATTGGCCGAAGGCCTGCATCAATGCGCTGTCGTCGAACTCGCCGATGATCTTCGGCTGGATCTGCTGCTCGGCAAACCAGCGCTGCAAACGGCTGCGCACCACCGTCTCCGCACCGGGAATCAACAGTGGCGCGCCCTGCAAGCATTGTGGGAAAGCGCCGGGATGCCGGTCGGCCAAGGCCTGGGTGGCGAAAAAACTGATGCCGCATTCGCCCAGTTTCTGGCTGTAGCCCTTGATGTCGAGGTGCGTCGGCATCGGGCTGTCAGAGATCACCAGGTCCAGGCGCTGGATCGCCAGGTCTGCCAGTAAGCGTTCGAGCTTGTCTTCGCGGCAGGTGATGCGCAGCGGCTCGCTCAACTCCATGGTGGGGGCGATCAGCCGGTAAACAATGGACTTGGGCACCACATCCGCCACCCCGACCCGGAACAGGATCTGCTGTTCATCCGGTTGCGCGCGCAACATCGCCTCCAGTTCATTGCCGGTCTGGAACATCTGTTCGGCGTAGGGCAGGGCCTTGCGCCCGGCCTCGGTGAGTTCCAGCTGGCGTCCTACCCGCTGAAACAATGCGATGCCATAGGTATGTTCGAGCAGGCTGATCTGCCCGCTGATGGTCTGCGGCGTGAGGTTCAGTTGCTCGCAGGCGCGCACGATGCTGCCTGTCTTGGCCACCACCCAGAAGTAGTGCAGTTGTCGGTAATTGAGCATGGCGACCTACACTTCGTGAAAATCGAAGTATACGTGAGAAAAATACGAATTTTACTGAACTGTCCGCCTGCATAGAATGCCTCGCTATCACGGGGCCACTCTCTGGACCCATTGGTTCTAACGAGGAATGCATCATGAAACTCAATTCCCTGGGCGCGGCGTCCTTGCTTGCGCTTTCATTGGTGATGATCAGCGGGTGTGATCAGGTCGAAAAAAGTGCACAGCAGGTGTTGGGCAAAGCCACCGAATCGGCCAAGCAGGCCATCGATGACACCCACAAGGCCGCCGAACAGGCGTTGAGCGAAGCGACACAAGGCCTGATCAGCCCGCAAAAAAAGGATGATCAGGAAAAAAACGAGTCAGACTCCAATACCCAAGACACCTAACTTCCCGGCACAACCTCAGGACTGACCTATGGACTACCTTTTACAACTGGCCGCCAGCCCCACCGCCTGGATCGCCCTGGCGACCCTGATCGTCATGGAAATCGTGCTGGGCATCGACAACCTGATCTTCATCTCGATCCTCACCAACAAACTGCCGGAGAAACATCGGGCGAAGGCGCGGCGCATCGGTATCAGCATGGCGCTGATCCTGCGTCTGGGCCTGTTGAGCACCATCGCGTTCATCGTGCAACTGACGGCCCCGGTGTTCGAGATCTTCGGCCAGGCGTTTTCGTGGAAAGACATGATCCTGATCGCCGGTGGCCTGTTTCTGGTGTGGAAGGCGACCACCGAGATCCATCACAGCATGGACCCGGAGCCAGAGGAAAAGACCAGCACCGGCAACGCCGTTACCATCGGTTTTGCCGCGGCCATCGGCCAGATCCTGCTACTGGACCTGGTGTTCTCCATCGACAGCATCATCACCGCCGTGGGCATGACCGAACACTTGCCGATCATGATCATTGCCGTGGTGACCTCGGTGATCGTGATGCTGGTGGCGGCCGAACCGTTGGCCAGGTTCATCAACGACAACCCGACCGTGGTGATGCTGGCCCTGGGCTTTTTGATCATGATCGGCATGACGTTGATCGCCGAAGGCTTCGGTGCCCATGTGCCCAAAGGCTACGTGTATGCGGCCATGGCCTTCTCGGCGGTGATCGAATGCCTGAACATCGCCCGGCGTAACCGCCACAAGCGTTTGCTTGCTGCCCGTCAGTAAGCGCTGAAACAAACAGGCCGGCTGCGCTCACAAGCGCCAGCCGGCCTTTTGCTGTCTGCTAGAATCGTCCCACTTGATAGCTTGAGGTTTCCCATGAACGAGCCGATTCGCCTTACCCAGTACAGCCACGGCGCGGGATGTGGCTGCAAGATTTCGCCCCAGGTGCTGGAAGTGATCCTTGCCGGCAGCGGCGCGCAAAACCTCGACCCCAAGCTGTGGGTGGGCAACGCCTCGCGCGACGATGCGGCGGTGTACGCCATCGACGACGAGCGTGGCGTGGTCTCCACCACTGACTTTTTCATGCCGATTGTCGATGACCCCTTCGACTTCGGCCGCATCGCCGCCACCAATGCCATCAGCGATATCTACGCCATGGGCGGCGACCCACTGATGGCCATCGCGATCCTTGGCTGGCCGGTCAATGTGCTGGCGCCGGAGGTGGCTCGCGAAGTCATCCGTGGCGGCCGTTCGGTGTGCGACGAAGCCGGCATTCCATTGGCGGGCGGGCACTCGATCGACGCGCCCGAGCCGATCTTCGGCCTGGCCGTTACGGGCCTGGTGCACAAGCGCCACATGAAGCGCAACGACACCGCCACCGCCGGTTGCCGGCTGTACCTGACCAAGCCCCTGGGCATCGGCATCCTCACCACGGCGGAAAAGAAGGGCAAGCTGCGCGAGTCGGATATCGGCCTGGCCCGGGACTGGATGTGCACCCTCAACAAACCGGGCAGCCGCTTTGGCAAGTTGGCCGGGGTGACCGCCATGACCGACGTCACCGGTTTTGGTCTGTTGGGTCACCTGGTGGAAATGGCCGACGGCAGTGGCCTTACGGCGCGCATCGAATACGAAAAGGTCCCACGCCTGCCAGGGGTGGAATACTACCTCGACCAGGGCTGCGTGCCCGGCGGCACCTTGCGCAATTTCGACAGCTACGCGAAAAAGCTTGGGCGCGTGCAGGAGCTGCACAAGCGCGTATTGTGCGACCCGCAAACCAGCGGTGGCCTGCTGATCGCCGTCACGCCTGAAGGCGACGCCGAGTTTCACGCCGTGGCGGCGGAGCTGGGCCTGAACCTTACGCCAATCGGCGAATTGCTCGAGCGACAGACCAACGCGGTCGAGGTGATTTGATGGCGGCCGACATCACCGATTACCGCGACATTTTCCTCAACGACCGGCCGATGATGGACACCCGCGCGCCGGTTGAATTCACCAAGGGCGCGTTCCCGGGGGTGATCAATCTGCCGCTGATGACCGACCACGAGCGCCAGCGGGTCGGCACCTGCTACAAGCAGCAGGGCCAGCAAGCCGCAATCGTCCTGGGCCACGCGTTGGTGTCCGGGGCGATCAAGGCTCAGCGTATCGAGCAATGGGCGCACTTCGCCCAGGCCCATCCCCATGGCTACCTGTACTGCTTTCGCGGCGGGCTGCGCTCGCAGATCGTGCAGCAATGGCTGAAAACCGAAGCCGGCATCGAATACCCCCGCGTCGGCGGTGGCTACAAGGCCATGCGTACGTTCCTGGTGGACACCATCGAGCAAGCGACTGCCCAGTGTGATTTCGTGCTGCTCGGCGGCATGACCGGCACCGGCAAGACCGAAGTGCTCGGCCAGTTGCACAACGCCCTTGACCTGGAAGGCCACGCCAACCATCGCGGCTCCAGCTTCGGCAAGCGCGCCACGGCGCAACCGTCCAACATCGACTTCGAGAATCGCCTGGCGGTGGACCTGCTGAAAAAACGCGCCGCCGGCGTCGAGCGGTTCGTGGTCGAGGACGAGAGCCGCATGATCGGCAGTTGTGCGTTGCCGCTGCCGTTGCACAAAGGCATGCAGCGCTTTGCGATGGTGTGGCTGGAAGACAGCGTGGAAGGGCGCGTGGAACGGATCCTGCGCGACTATGTGGTGGACCTGTGTGCCGAGTTCATTACAGTGTTTGGCGAGCAGGGCCAGGCGCTGTTTGCCGAACGCCTGACCCAGAGCCTGGCCAATATCCACAAGCGCCTGGGCGGCGAACGCTTCCAGCGGTTGCAGGCGATTCTGCAGGACGCTCTGGCGGAGCAGGCGCGCAGTGGCGAGGTGCATTTGCACCGAGTGTGGATTGAGGGGTTGTTGCGTGAGTACTACGACCCGATGTACGCCTTCCAGCGCGAGAGCAAAGGTGCACGGATCGAGTTTGCGGGGGAGCAGGGGGCTGTCGTGGAGTATTTGCGCGAGCGTGGTATACGGCACGGTTAAAGGGTTGGTCTGACGGGCCTCTTCGCGAGCAAGCCCGCTCCCACCTTTTGATCTGTAACTACATCCAAAACGTGGGAGCGGGCTTGCTCGCGAAAGGGCCATCAGCCTCATCCGAATTCTAGAGAATCACCGCCCCGATCAAGCCACAGACCACCCCGATCAGCATGGTCAATCCGGCCACCGTCACCAGCACCCGCGCATCGAAATCCTTGCGCAGCATCAACAGCGACGGCAGGCTCACGCTGGGCAGGGTCATCAGCAGCGCCACCGCCGGGCCGGTGCCCATGCCAAGGGCCATCATGGTTTGTACGATAGGAATCTCCGCCGCCGTAGGAATCACGAACAGCGTGCCGACAATCGCCAGCGGCACCAGCCACACCAGGCTGTTGGCCATTGCGCCGTCCACGTGGGGGAACAGCCACACCCGTGCCGCGCCCAGGACCAGCACTGCCAGGATGTACACCGGGATGGTGCTCCAGAACAGCTGCCAGAGGGTACGCAGCCAGCGGCCGAGAAACGGTTGCGCGTCCACCGTGCTCACATCGGCCACAGCTTCCAGCGCGGCCTCCGGCACCTGCTCGGGGCGTGCGATACGCTGCGCCACGAGGGACACGCCCACCACCAGCACAATCCCTGCCACCAGCCGCAACGCGGTAAAGCCCCAGCCCAGCACGAAGCCCATGAACACCAGAGTGGCCGGGTTCAACACCGGGTTGGCGATCCAGAACGCCAGTGCCGCGCCCACCGATACCTGCTGACGGCGCATACCCGCCGCCACAGGCGCGGCGCAGCAACTGCACATCATCCCCGGCAGGGCGAACAACCCACCGCGCAGGGTCGAGCCAAGCCCGGCGCGGCCGAACAGGCGCAGCAGCCAGTCACGGGGGATCAGCACTTGCAGCAATGAGCCAAGAATCACCGCCAGTACGGCGGCTTTCCAGATCGCCAGGAAATACACCTGGGCGTAGGCCAGCGCGGCCGCCAGGGGCGCGCTTTGCTGGTCATTGAGAATCGAGGCGCCGATGCTGTGGTTGTCGGCCGCGACAAACGCCTTGAAGTAGTAGGGCGACCACTTCACATAGTAGAGGCCGACGCAGGCCACCAATAGGAACAGCGCCGGCTTCCACCAGAAAGACCAGCCCCGATTGGGCTGGGTGGAGATGAGGTTGGACATGCTGATAATCCGCAGAGGAGTCGATAGCGCAGCATCATACGCCCCTGCCGCTCAACCTTCAGATATCTGCACTCACCTGTGTCGCTTCCGGGCAGCTTTGCTCGCCGTTGTTCAGGCCCTGCTTATAGTTGCGACTCAACAACGACGCCTTGCCGTTGTGCCAGGTCAGCGTGAGCACGTAGAGGGTGTCGTAATCGCTGCCGGACCAGTCTTCGGTGATGGTGTGCTTCTCGCCCACCGCTTCGCTGGCCACCTTGTTGATCAGTTCCGGCAGATAGCCGTGAGACCAGGCGGTATAGATGGTCGCGTTGTGGTACTTGTCTTCCACCAACTCGTCGGCCAGGGCGCTGGTGTCGTTGGCCGAGAACTTGATGTTGACCGGCAGGCCGAGCTTGATCGCGCTGGGGCTGATGGTCATCAGCGGACGAATGTAGCTGTAGGAATTATCCTTCTCGCCTTCCTCGATATTGCGCGTCGGGTTGGCTGCAAACACGTAATTGGCCTTGCCGAATTTTTCCGGCAGCACCGTGGCCAGGTTCATCGCACGGTTAAGGCCCTGGCAATTGAGCTGACCGAGGCCGCCGGCCGGTTTTTCGCCGTGGCGCAAAAATACCAGGGTTTGCACGCCGTCCACCGGCTGCGCGCGGCTTTCACGGGCGTCAAGGACGGCAACCATGGCGCCGCTGACCAACAGCATCGGTAACATAATGTATGAATAGCGTTTGAAACGTTGCACTAGGCGCAGAGGCTTGATCTTCATGATAGGTTCGAGTCTTCGTGCGTCAGGTTAAGGCCGACAGGCCCGGCCACAGTGGCGCTTGGTGCGTGCTGCGGTGTTCCTTGTCGATATAGCAAGGTGCCTCCATTCACCCAAGAGGGCGCACTTAAGAGTGCATCGGGGCACTTTGGTTCGCGCTCGCGGCAGATTAGCGCACCATTGTTGCGCAATGATGACGCATGCACGAAGGCGGGCAGATGACTATGATGGTGAGTTTCCGCCCAGGGGTTTCCCGATGAATCCACTCGCTGCCTTCCCGATCAACGCCAAATGGCCCGCCCAGCACCCCGAACGCCTGCAGCTGTATTCGTTGCCCACGCCCAACGGTGTCAAAGTCTCGATCATGCTGGAGGAGCTGGGGCTGCCCTATGAGGCGCACAAGGTCAGTTTCGACACTCAGGACCAGCTCTCCCCCGAGTTCCTGTCGCTCAATCCCAACAACAAGATTCCCGCCATCATCGACCCCAATGGCCCCAGCGGCCAGCCGCTGGCGTTGTTCGAGTCCGGCGCGATCCTCATCTACCTGGCGGAAAAAACCAGCCGGTTGCTCTCCGAAGACCCGGCCACCCGTTACGAAACCCTGCAATGGCTGATGTTCCAGATGGGCGGCATCGGCCCGATGTTCGGCCAGCTCGGATTCTTCAACAAGTTCGCCGGCAAGGCTTACGAAGACAAACGCCCCCGCGATCGCTACGCCGCCGAATCACGGCGCCTGCTCGAGGTGCTGGAAAAACGCCTGCTGGGCCGTACCTGGATCATGGGCGACGACTACAGCATCGCCGACATCGCAACCTTCCCCTGGATTCGCAACCTCATCGGCTTCTATGAGTCCGGCGACGTGGTGGGCATCGCCGACTTCCCCAATGTACTGCGCGCGCTGGATGGCTTCGTCGCCCGGCCGGCAGTGATCCGTGGCCTGAGCATACCGAGCTGACCCATGCCGACTTTTGATTTCAAGCAACTGGATGTGTTCAGCAGCGTGCCGCTCAAGGGCAACCCGCTGGCGGTGGTGCTGGGCGCTGACAGCCTGACCGACCAGCAGATGGCCGATTTCGCCAAGTGGACCAACCTCAGCGAAACCACGTTTTTGCTGACGCCACGCGATCCAAGGGCTGACTACCGCGTGCGCATCTTCACCACCCTGCGGGAACTGCCGTTCGCCGGGCACCCGACCCTTGGCAGCTGTCACGCGTGGCTGCAGGCCGGCGGTGTGCCGAAGGGCGAAGAGATCATTCAGGAGTGCGAAATCGGCCTGGTGCGTATCCGGCGCCAGGGCGACGAACTGGCGTTTATTGCGCCGCCGTTGTTGCGGTCCGGCGAGGTGGAGGCTTCATTGCTGGAGCGCGTTCGCCTGGGGTTGGGCCTGGCGCCCGGTGCCATCCTGCGCAGCCAGTGGGTCGACAATGGCGCCGGTTGGCTAGCCGTGATGTTGGCCGACCGACAGAGCGTGCTGGACCTGCAGCCCGATTACGCGCAACTGCTTGGCCTGGCGGTCGGCGTGATTGCGCCGAGCGACGTGGGCGACACTCAGTTTGAGGTCCGCGCCTTTGTCGCGGGCGACGGCGCTCCGGAAGATCCGGCCACCGGCAGCCTGAACGCGGGTGTCGCACAATGGTTGCTCAGTGAGGGCCTGGCGCCTGAACATTACGTGGTCAGCCAGGGCACGGCGATGGGCAGGGCAGGGCGCATCCACATCGAACGCCAGGGCGATGAGATCTGGGTCGGTGGCGCCGTTGCGGTGTGTATCGACGGGCGTTTGCAGCTCTAGCGCAAGGCAATTGTTACAGGCCATGCAACAGACTATTGGGCCTTCGGCGTTTGTGCCGTGCAATCAAGGGGCATAAGCTTTTGCCCAACTGTTTCCGCCGTTTTTCAGGAGTTCCATGACCAGCCAGTTCCCCCAGTCCCGTCCCCGCCGCCTGCGCCGCTCACCGCAGTTGCGCGGCTTGTTCCAGGAAAACGAATTCACCCTCAATGACCTGGTGCTGCCGATCTTCGTCGAGGAGGAAATCGACGACTTCGTGCCGATCACCAGCATGCCGGGCGTGCAGCGCATCCCCGAGAAGAAGCTTGCCGGTGAAATCGAGCGCTACGCCCGCGCCGGCATCAAGTCGGTGATGACCTTTGGCGTGTCCCACCACCTGGACGCCAGCGGCAGCGACACCTGGCAGGAACGCGGCCTGGTCTCGCGCATGTCGTCGATCATCAAGGACGCCGTGCCGGAAATGATCGTGATGTCCGACACGTGCTTCTGCGAATACACCGATCACGGCCACTGCGGCGTGATGCACGGCGCCCATGTCGACAATGATGCGACCCTGGTCAACCTCGGCAAACAAGCCGTGGCCGCCGCCCGCGCCGGCGCCGATGTGATCGCCCCGTCAGCCGCGATGGACGGCCAGGTCCAGGCGATCCGCCGCGCCCTGGATGACGCCGGCTTCACCCACATCCCGATCATGGCCTACTCCACCAAATTCGCCTCGGCCCTCTACGGCCCCTTCCGCGAAGCCGGCGGCAGCGCCCTCAAGGGCGACCGTAAAAGCTACCAGATGAACCCGATGAACCGCCGCGAAGCCGTCCGCGAATCGCTGCTGGATGAACAGGAAGGCGCGGACGCATTGATGGTCAAGCCAGCAGGCGCCTACCTCGACATCATCCGCGACATCCGCGAAGCCTCGCGCTTGCCGGTGGCGGCTTATCAGGTAAGTGGTGAGTACGCGATGATCAAGTTTGGCGCCCAGGCTGGCGCGATTGACGAAGATCGCGTGGTGCGGGAGACGTTGGGGTCGATTAAAAGAGCGGGCGCGGATTTGATTTTTACGTATTTTGCGATGGAGTTGGCGTTGGCGGGGATTTGAGGCATCCACTACCTCTTGTGGCGAGCGAGCTTGCTCGCGTGGGGCTGCGTAGCAGCCCCACAGCCCGCGTTCACCGATTTTATATTTTATAACGTTGTAACTATTTATTTTTTGAGTAAATAGTGGTCGAATTTTTCTACTACATGATTCAACCATAGCAGCCCTGATGTCCACTGGTTGGGGTAGTAATAGTTGCAATACTGTTTATAGAACAGGTTCTCCTGAAAACTCTGATCAGTTGTGAATGATTGTGCCAACTGTAAGATTTCACCTCTCACAGTCATGATCGTATCTCTGGAAGAATCCAGTAAGAAACTATCAATTACCTCGTCCGCTGTTGCATGTTCTTCCATCCAGTCCTGGTGGAAATAGGCGCCAAAAAATTGTTGAAGTTCAGTTAATGGGGGGTTCATATGTGACTGCTTAATTTAAGACGGCTAATTGCATTTTATGGATTTTGAATGGGCTGCTCAGTTGTATGCGGTTCCCTGATGTCTAGTGGTGAACGAGTTTCTATGGTTTTCATTTTTCGCCTATCTCAGCTTCGTACCTTTCAAGGCACTCTAATAAAACATGCATGAACTGTCGTTTGTCGATTATTTCATCGTCGAAATAAGTGTCAAAAAGATGAAAGACAGATTCAAAGTCTCCATCGGTACTTAAGAAGTGGTTAAGTGTGTCAATGTACCACTTGCGTCGAGCAGGTTCGAAAAAAATAAAGTCGGGTTTTGTCAGGCCGTCAAATAACTCCGACAGCTCTTTATTGTTGTTTGTGTTTTTTGAGGTGATAAATAGCTCTCTTTCGACGTCGTCGTAATTTTCAAAACTATACGTAAAAAGCAGGCTTCGTATGATGGAAAGTTTCGGTTGATACTTCATTTAGAAAACCGTGTAAGCGGTAATTGGGTTGCCGTCTTCATCTGATATTACTGGGGCTTTCCTTTGCTTTCCATATTCTAGCGTGCGCTTTTTTTAACCCTCTTCAATTATTTTTTCCATGTCCATAGGCTCTCGTGACGCTTCAGGTCCTGCGTTCTGAAATATAAATTTTGCACGGTAGATTGTATTCAGTTGGTCCCTGTGGCTGATATGTCGTGTTGCGGCGCTAGGTGTTTTTGGCTGACCGTTTTTGCGCAATAAATATGCCTTTCAATTTATCCCGTGGTCGGATTTTTTGCTATCTTAACTCTTTCAAGATGGGAACTTCGAGTTGTTTGTGCTCCATGTTTTTCTAAAAAGTGCGCTCTTGGGAATTCTTCTTCCATCTCCGCTAAACGTCTATAGGCGTTAGCCTCGCTTTCGAAGCGGCGAGTGGGGAGGCTAACTATTTATTAAGTGAGCCTGTTTTTTTGGCTAACCTGGTTATTCACTTTCATATCTGAGGTTTGAATGGCTTTTTTCTTCAGAAACACTCGTGTATTGTTTTAAACAGTTGACTAGGGTTTGCATGAACTTCCGTTGATCTGCAACAGGTTCGCTGAAGTAGGTTGCCGTTTTTTTAAATACGGCATCGAAATTATCGTTGATCGATAGGTAGTGCTCAATCGAACTGATGAACCACTCTTGTTCTGGTTTTGTATAGTCTAAAAACTCGGGCTTTGTCAGTTTTTCGAAAAGCTCGATGAGCTCTTGTTCGTTGTTTATGTCCTTCGAAGAAATGAATTCTTCCCGTTCTAGGTCATCCGTATTTTCAATTTCGTAAGTGAATAGCAGTCCACGTATTATCGATATGCTCGGTTTTTTATTCATGTTCATTGCTCGGTATAGGCAGTTTTGGGTTTTCCATGGCTGTCAAGTATTACTCTTGCTTTACGCTGTTGGCTATATTCCAATTCCTTTGAGTATCCCTCCCCAATAATTTTCCCCATGTCCATTGGCTTCATTGACGCAGGATGCCCATTTCCTCTAAAGATTAGCTGTGCACGATATATCGAGTTTAATTGATCCCTGTGACTTATATAGCGTGTTGCAGCAGGTGGATACTTTGGTTCGTCTTTTTTATTTCCGGACGTGTAAACCTCTACAATTCCGGTGCTAGGGTTTTTGGCAGTTTGCACGCGTTCCATTTGGGATTCGAGTGTTGTCTGTTTGCCGTGCTTTTCCAAAAAATGTGCCCCCGGCGTTGCTTTTTCCAATTCATCTAACCGCCTGTAGGCGTTCGCCTCTGCGAGTTCGTCAATTCTTGCCTGCCGCTCAGCTCTTTTAGCTTGCGGTAGTGCAGGCTCTCCGTGATTTACGTTCTCTGCAGGATTTTGAGCTGTAGTGCTTGATTTACATCCATCTCCACCTGGGCATGTGTTCAGCCCCAGTGGATCGACCCACCCCGTAGGATTCGGCACGTACTGGTACGCATTGATCCCACCCGCCAGCTTCACCGGGTCCGGCGTCAGATAGCGCCCAACATCCGGATTGTAGTAGCGATGACGGTTGTAGTGCAGGCCGCTTTCTTCGTCGAAGTATTGGCCTTGAAAGCGCAGCGGGTTATCGATTTTTCCGACGTCGAGGCGGCTGATGTGGCCGTAGGCGCGGTAGTGCGCGGACCAGACGATTTCGCCGTCTGCGGCGGTGAGTTCCTGTGGCGTGCCGAGGTGGTCGAGTTGGTAGTGGTAGGGCTGGGTGGCGTTGGGGCCGAAGCCTTCCAGTAAGGCCAATGGCCGGAAGCTGTCGGGTTCGTAGAGGTAGCTGCGGTGGCGGTCGGCGTGGTGTTCGGCGATCAGTTTGTCGCCTTGCCAGAAGAACTCCGTCGTTACGCCGTCAACGGTTTTGCTGATGCGGCGGCCAAAGGGGTCGTAGCGGTAGTGGGCGGTTTGTCCGCTGGGTTGGGTGAGGCTGGTTAAACGATGCTGGCAGTCGTAGCGGTATTCGGTGACCAGTGCGTGAGCTTTGCCACGGCGTTCGCGGATCAGGTTGCCGAAGGCGTCGTAGTCGTAATGCCGGTCGCCCTGGATCATCAGGCGATTGCCGGCGACGATGTCCGGGCCGGGGCGGTCGTGCATCAGCAGGTTGCCGGCCGGGTTGTGGCCGAAGCGTTCCTGCAGGTCCTGCGAGTGGTCGGCGCGGGTCAGGCGGTGGAGCGGGTCGTAGGCGTAGCGGTGTTCGCCTTTGCGGGTGTCGAGGATACGACTGAGGTTGCCGGATTTGTCGTAGTCGTATTGGCGGCGGTAGTGGCGGTTTTCCTGTTGCGTGATGGCGTGGGCGTGCAGGCGGTGTTGGTCGTCGTAGTGGTAATGGCTGATTAATTCGCCTTGCTGTCGTTGCTGCTCCTTGCCCGCTTTGAATAGATGCGAGGTGAGCACTTCACCGTTGAGCTGAACCGTCGCGAGGTGGCCACCTTTATCGTGGTTAAACGTGACGCGGTTGTTGTCCGGCAGGCGCAGGCGTTGCAGTTGTCCGCAGGCGTCATAGCCATAACGCAAGGTGCCCCAGCCTTGATGCTCGGCGGTCAGGCGGTTTTGTCGATCGTATTCGTAGGCCAGCGCCCAGTGACCGTCTACGACGCTGAGGAGATTGCCCTGGCGGTCGTAGGCATAGTCAACAACGGCGCCGTCCGGCAGGGTTTTTCTGACAAGGCGTCCGGCAGGATCTCGCTCATAACGCGTGATGAGCTGACTGCCATCGTCGCCATGTTCGGTCTTTTCCTGCAGATTGCCGTTGAGGTCATAAACGTAGGCGGTACGCTGGCCGTCAAAGCCGATTTCCTGCTGGATCAGGCCGTTGGGGTGGTAGGTAAGCCGGTAGGTCTCGCCGACCTCGTTTTCGATCTCGGTCAGCAGCAACCGAGTATTGTCGTAGCGGTACTGGACCTGCGTGCCGTCGGCATTGAGCCGTCGACTGATCAGGTGCAGCCCGTCGGCATACTCGTAGCGGGTGACGTGGCCCAGTTCATCGCGTTCGGCGGTGATTTTTCCGTAGGCGTTGTAGCTGTATTCCCTGCATGCACCGCCCGGCAATATCAGGCGAGTCAGCCGGCCCACGCTGTCCCACTGATACTGGGTCAGCGCCCCATGCTCATCCTCGCGGGCAACCTCTCGACCCAGGTCGTCATAGCGATAGCGCCTGATCCCGCCATTGGGCAACTGCTCCTCAAGCAGTTGCCCGCGCTCATTCCACACCAGCCGCTGACAACTGTGATCGGGATACCAGACGCCAATCAACTGCCCGTGTTTGTTGTAGCTGTAGTCGGTTACATGGCCGTCAGGATCGGTCTTACGCGTTACGTCGCCTTGTTCATTACGCTCGTACTTCCAAACCGCCTCACCCCGGCGCACCACCCGTACGAACCCGTTGTCATGCTCGTAGGACGTCGGCTCATCGTCCCCCGGAAACAGCGCCACCAAGCGCCCAGCGTCGTCGTACTGGTACGCCGTCACCGCGCCCAGCGGGTCCTGCTCAACCGTCAGCCGGCCTTTTTCATCGTAGGATTTGAAGTGTTGAGCGCCATCCGGATCAACCCGCTGCACCAGCCGCGCCCGCGGGTCATGCACATACACTTCCTGACTGCCATCGGCGTTATGCACGGTGACGCGTCCGTCATCACCCCACACATAGCGCGTATCCATCTGCGCAAAACTGGCCCAGTGCCGCACACAGCGCGCCGCCTTGCCGGAACGTTCCCACGCCCAGAAGAAACTCGCCCCACCGGCCAGCCCACGTTCCAGAATCACGTGCTGCTCGTCGTACCGATAAGTCTCGCATTCACCTACGGCATTGGTCGCCGACACCAGTCGGCCTGTGTCGTCGTAGGCGTAGGACACAACCGTCTGCTCAGTGACCCACTCGTAAGGCTCACGCCCCTTGGCGCGATGCACCTGATAGTCCACCGCGCCAATCCGGCCCTGCGCATAACGCAACCACAGCGAGCGCCCGGCGCCGTTGTCCAGCCGTTCAATGCGCCCCAGCACGTCGCGGAAAATGCGCAGCCGGTTGTCATACGCATCGCTGATCGACACCAGCACGCCATCACGAAAGTGGTAAAACCGCGACGCCTGGGCCAGCACCAGTTCATCCGGCACATCCCCGAGGAAGATCGCTGCTTCCGCCAGGCTGTTGGTGATCGCCGGTCGCGAAACGGTCGGCAAGGGCAGGGTGGTCGAGCGATTTTCATGGTCGGTCCACACCACCGAATCGCCGGACACCACCAGCCGCTGCGCCAGGGCATGACTCCAGCCAAACCCCAGCCCAACATCGATTTCCACCGCACTGGTGCGATACACCCGCGTCCACTCAAACGGCAGAATTCCGTCCAAGGTGCCGTCGGTGAGGGTGAGCAATTCCTCGCCGGTGACCATCGACACCGGGCAGCCGTTGGTCACGGTTTTATCGGAAGAAGCAGACGCATCCCCCGCCGGGTTTTTCGCCGAAACCGGCACGTCATCCACGGGCGATTCGTGCACGAGCGCCGTGCGCTGCTGCTTGCTGCGCACCGCCGGCACGGCGTTCGGCACCAACTCCTCACCCACCTTCAGCGGCGCCACCGTCTTGATCGGCGTGGCCGCACTGGCTAACAACACCGGCTTCAGCGCATCGGTATGCTCGTCCAGGTTCGCCTTGCCAAACTGACTGGCTATCTGCTGCAACCACTGGCGTGTACGGTGAGACTTGATGCGGCCGAGCACTTTCGTACTGATGCGCACCGCCATGCCCATCCCGGCCGTTGCCATCGCCAGCAACAAATTGATCAGTACTTCGGCGCCGAGCTCTCCCAGCATTTCGTTCATGTAGGGCGGCGGTAGCAGGCGCATCCAACTGACCAGCGCCGCCAGGTACACGAACAACAAGGGTTCATCGCTGAGCACCAGCAGCCCCTTGGCGAAGGTCTCGGCACTCAACGCCAGTAACTGGTCAAGTTCTGCCTGTGAGAGGTAATGCAGCAGCTTTTCAGCATTTGCCAGCGGGGCTGAAAGCCACTCCAACAGCTGCTTGATGCTGTCCCACAATGAATACAGCGCTTCGCCGAAGCCCTGGGCATAGGCTCGATGCAACGAGCGATAGCGCTTGAGAAAATTCGCCTCGGAATAGCCCTTCCACAAGGGTTCGAATGTGTCGTGCCATTCATTGCGCAGCCAACTTTCGAGGGGGGCGATCACCGATTGATAGGAGGCGTACAGCGCCTTGAAGTGCTCCTGGGAAACGTTGGGGTAAAAGCTGATGCGGTAACGCTGGTTGCGATCACATTCCTTGACCTCAAGAATGCCGCTGGGCCCGATGGTGTGATGGATGGGCTCGCCCAGCGGCCCGCCGTTCGGGTCAATTCGCTGCAGCACCACCGGCGTATTGCCAATGGGCACAAAGCGTGAACTCTCGAACATATGCACCAGGGTCAGCGTGCCGTCAGCAGGGCAGGCGGCGACGGTGCTGCTGGGGAAGAGTGAACGGGTGATCGGCGTGACCACCACCTCGTCGCCGACCTTGAACACCTGCTCGATATCGAGCGCGGAAAAGCTGAAATAGCTTTGCGCCCATAGATCGTAGGAATTGAGGCAACGCCGGAAATCGCCGAGAACGGCTTCGACGTCCCGCGTCTTCGAGTCCATGGCGGCCAGCACCAGAAAGCCAATGGCCTGGCTGGTAGGGTTGATCATGAGACAGCCCCGGCAACCAGGGCCTTAACGAACAAATCCATCTGCAATCCTTCGCACTGTGTGATCAGGCGACGGACTTTGCCGAGGTGTCTGGAGGAGGGGAGTAGAGGTTATCCGAGGCTCATGTGGGAGATTTCAGCGGGATGTGTCCCCTTTCAAATGGCGCAGGGTAGAGTGGCGAACCCGCGTTAGACTTGCCTGTCGATATCCGCACTGCCTGGCCCGTCGTTATCCAAGGAAGCTCCATGTACTCAACACGCTTGATCCTCAGCCTCACGACTTTGCTGGTGCTGGCCGGCTGCTCAACGTCACGCGGCCCGCAGCAGCCGGAACGCAGCGAGGGCGACGTGAAGGCGCAGATCGTGCGCCTGCTGCCCGCCAAAGTCGCCGACCGCAACGGTTGGGCCCAGGACATTTACACCGCGTTCGATACCCAGCACATCTATCCCAGCACCGAAAATATCTGCGCCGTGCTGGCGGTGACCGAACAGGAATCCACCTACCAGGTCGACCCGCCCGTGCCGAATATGGGCAAGATCGCCCAGGATGAAATCCTGCGCCGTGCCGGCAAGGTGCATGTGCCAGCGTTTGTGGTCCGCAGCGCCTTGCAGGTGCGTTCTCCCGGCGGCAAGACCTACGCCGAGCGCCTGAATGCCGCGCGCACCGAGAAGGACCTCAGCGGTATCTTCGACGATTTCATCAGTATGGTGCCTCTGGGCAATACGCTGTTCGGCGGCTTCAACCCGGTGCACACCGCAGGCCCGATGCAGGTCAGCATCGAGTTTGCGCAGAAGCAGGCGCGCGATTATCCCTACACGGTGGACGGCACGATTCGCCGCGAAGTGTTCACCCGCCGTGGCGGCATGTACTTCGGCATCGCTCACTTGCTGGGCTACCCGGTCAATTATGAACAACCGCTTTATCGCTTTGCCGACTTCAATGCGGGATGGTACGCAAGCCGCAATGCCGCGTTCCAGGCGGCAGTCAGCCGCGTTTCCGGCAGTGAGTTGGCGTTGGATGGGGACTTGATTCGCTACGGTTCGGTACTGCCCGGCACTACCGAGCTGGCGGTGCGCTCGCTGGGCGCGAAACTGGACATGCGCAACCCCAGCATCCGCAGCCAGCTGGAACAGGGCGAGCAATTGGATTTCGAAGACACGACCCTCTACAAGCGCGTGTTCGCCCTGGCCGACAAGGCGGCCGGCAAGCCGCTGCCGCGTGCCGTGTTGCCGGGCATAGTGCTCAAGAGCCCGAAGATCACCCGAAACCTCACCACGGCGTGGTTTGCCAAACGGGTGGATGAGCGTTATCAGCGCTGCATGAAACGCTGAGCCTCTTCAGTCGTGATGAAGAGCACCATGTGGGAGGGGGCTTGCTCCCGATAGCGGTGATGCAGTCACGAGTGTGCTGACTGAACCGCCGCTATCGGGAGCAAGCCCCCTCCCACAGTTGGACTGTATTGGTCTGTGAAATCAGCTGCGTTCGAGGGCCAGGGCCCCGGCCTGACCGCCGCCGATGCACAGGAGACCCAGGCCTCTTTCGCAGCCAGTTGGAACAGGGCGAGCAATTGGATTTCGAAGACACGACCCTCTACAAGCGCGTGTTCGCCCTGGCCGACAAGGCTGCCGGCAGGCCGCTGCCGTAAGCGCTGAGCCTTTCCAGTCATGATGAAGAGCACCATGTGGGAGGGGGCTTGCTCCCGATAGCGGTGATGCAGTCACGGGTGTGCTGACTGAACCGCCGCTATCGGGAGCAAGCCCCCTCCCACAGTTTGACTGTGTTGGCCTGTGAAATCAGCTGCGTTCGAGGGCCAGGGCTACGCCCTGACCGCCGCCGATGCACAGGGTGGCCAGGCCTTTTTTGGCGTCGCGCTTGATCATTTCATGCAGCAGGGTCACCAGCACGCGGCAGCCTGAAGCGCCGATCGGGTGGCCGATGGCGATGGCGCCTCCGTTGACGTTGACCTTGTCGGCGTCCCACTCCAGTTCCTTGCCCACCGCCAGGGCTTGCGCGGCGAAGGCTTCGTTGGCTTCGATCAGGTCCAGGTCGGCGAGTGTCCAACCGGCCTTGTCCAGGCAGCGGCGGGTCGCCGACACCGGGCCAATGCCCATGATGGCCGGGTCGACGCCGGCATTGGCGTAGCCAGCGATACGCGCCAGCACCGGCAGCCCGAGTGTCTTGGCTTTGTCCGCGCTCATCAGCAACACCGCCGCAGCGCCGTCGTTGAGGCTGGAAGCGTTGCCGGCCGTGACGCTGCCGTCTTTCTTGAACGCGGGCTTGAGTTTACCCAGGGACTCGGCCGTGGTGCCGGCGCGTGGTTGCTCATCCACGGTAAAGGCTACGGGGTCGCCCTTGCGCTGGGGAATCAGGACCGGCGTAATCTCATCGACAAATCGCCCGGCTTCAATGGCCACAGCGGCTTTTTGCTGGGACGCGGCGGCGAAGGCATCCTGCGCTTCACGGCTGATGCCGTACTTGTCCACCAGGTTCTCGGCGGTGATGCCCATGTGGTAGTCGTTGAACGCATCCCACAGGCCATCGGTGATCATGCTGTCGACCATTTTGGCGTGGCCCATGCGCAAACCGGTGCGCGCGGCCGGCAACACATAGGGGGCCAGGCTCATGTTTTCCATGCCGCCGGCGATGATCACCTCGGCATCGCCGCAGCGAATCGCCTGCGTGCCGAGGTGCAGGGCCTTGAGGCCCGAACCGCAGACCTTGTTCAGGGTCAGGGCGGGTACGGCGTGGGGTAAACCGGCGAGGATCGAGGCCTGGCGTGCCGGGTTCTGACCCGAGCCTGCGGTGAGCACCTGACCGAGGATTACTTCATCTACCTGGGCCGGGTCCAGGCCGGTCTGCTCCAGCAGGCGGCGGATCACGGCGGCGCCGAGTTCCGGTGCCGGAATAGTCGCCAGCGAACCCTGGAAGCTGCCCACGGCGGTGCGGGTGGCAGCAACAATCACGACGTCTTGCATGGCATCGGTCCTCACTGGAAATGCATTTCCGGAACAGAGTCCGGGACGATGAGTTTACCGGCGGTCTTGCTCACAATTTCTTCAACGCTGACGCCTGGTGCGCGTTCCTTGAGGATAAACGCGCCATTGTCGATTTCCAGGTAAGCCAGGTCGGTGAGCACACGTTTGATGCAGTGGGCGCCGGTCAGCGGCAGGCTGCATTGGCTGAGCAATTTCGACTCACCGTCCTTGGACGCGTGGGTCATGATCACGATGATGTTTTCCGCACCGGCTACCAGGTCCATGGCGCCGCCCATGCCCTTGACCATCTTGCCGGGGATCATCCACGAGGCGATGTTGCCCTGCACGTCGACTTCAAACGCGCCGAGCACCGTAAGGTCGACGTGGCCGCCGCGAATCATCGCGAAGGACTCGGCGGAGGAGAAGATCGAGGCGCCGATACGCGCGGTCACCGTCTGTTTGCCGGCGTTGATCATGTCGGCATCAAGCGTCTCTTCAGTAGGAAACGGGCCCATGCCCAGCAGGCCGTTTTCCGATTGCAGCATCACTTCTATGCCGTCGGGGATGTAGTTGGCCACCAGGGTTGGAATGCCGATGCCGAGGTTCACGTAGAAACCGTCCTGCATTTCGCGGGCGACGCGTTGAGCCATTTGTTCGCGGGTAAGCGCCATTTCTTGAGTCCTTATTGTCAGGGCCTGAGGCAGATTATGTGCGGACGGTGCGCTGTTCGATGCGCTTTTCGAAGGTGCCGCAGATGATCCGGTCGACGTAGATGCCAGGGGTGTGGATCTGCGCCGGATCCAGCTCGCCCGGTTCGACGATTTCCTCGACTTCCACCACGGTGATCTTGCCGGCGGTGGCGGCCAGCGGGTTGAAGTTCTGGGCGGTGTGGCGGTAGATGACATTGCCGAAGTGGTCGGCTTTCCAGCCTTTGACGATGGCGAAGTCGCCGGTGATGGATTCTTCCATCAGGTAGGGGCGGCCGTTGAATTCACGGGTTTCCTTGCCTTCGGCCACCGGGGTGCCAACGCCGGTGGCGGTGAAGAACGCCGGAATGCCGGCGCCGCCTGCGCGCATTTTTTCCGCGAGGGTGCCTTGCGGGGTCAGCACCACTTCGATTTCGCCACTGAGCAGTTGCTTCTCGAACAGGGCGTTCTCACCCACGTAGGACGCGATCACTTTGCTGATCTGTTTTTCTTCGAGCAGCACGCCGAGGCCGAAACCGTCGACACCGCAGTTGTTGGAGACCACGGTCAGGTCGCGCGTGCCCCTGCGCTTGATCTCGTTGATGAGGTTTTCCGGAATGCCGCACAGGCCAAAACCACCGGCGAGGACGGTCATGCCGTCTTCCAGGCCTGCCAGGGCTTCCTCGTAGGACGCCACGCGTTTATCGAAACCTGCCATATGCACCTCTTTTATTATGTGTGGGCCAGCCAATGAGCCGAGTGTTGCGCCGCCGCATTGATTTGTTAAGTTGTTTTTTAAGGTTGATTGATTTAGAAAACAGCATAGTCGAGCCGCCGCCCGGAGCAGTCATGACCGTCAAACAGCTGCGTGCCTTCCTGGCCGTGGCGCAAAGCCTGAGTTTCGCCGCCGCGTGTGAGCGCCTGCACCTGTCCCAGTCGGCACTCAGCCTGACCATCAAAGGGCTGGAGGAAGGCCTGGGCGGTCGTCTGTTCAGCCGCACCACGCGCAATGTGGCGCTCACCCCGGAGGGCGAATCCCTCCTGCCGCTGGCGCGCCGGTTGATTGCTGACTGGGACAATGCCGAAGACGAACTGCGTCAGCGTTTTACCTTGCAACGCGGGCGGGTGACCGTGGCGGCGATGCCATCGTTTGCCGGCAACCTGCTGCCGCCGATCCTGACCCTCTTCCGCGCGCGTTACCCTCAGGTGAACGTGACCGTGCATGACCTGATCAATGAGCAGGTGCTGGAAATGGTCCGCGACCGCCAGGTGGAGCTGGGCGTGGCGTTCGAGCCGGGTGAAGGTTCGACATTGGCGTTTACGCCCCTGTATCTGGACCGCTTCATTGCCGTAGTGCCGGGCGACTCACCCTTGGCGCGGCACACGGCAATCAACTGGCAAACCTTGCTCGAATACCCATTCATTACCTTGCAGCGACCCTCCACGGTGCGGGTGATGCTGGAGGAGCACCTCGGTGCGTTGCACATGAAGCTGCCGGTGGCGCTGGAAAGCCATCAACTGGCGACGGTGGGCAAGATGGTTGCCAGTGGCCTGGGCGTGAGCGCCGTGCCGGCGTTATGCAGAGGGCAGATGGAGGAGGCGGGCGCGCAGTGCATCACCTTGACCGGCCCGGTGATCGAACGGCCGATTGGCGTATTGACCAAACCGGGGCATGAGCTGTCGGCGGCGGCGCAAGTGTTGTTTGATATCTTTCGGGATGAGGCGCAGAAGGGAAAGTTTCCAACGTTCTGAGTGACGGCACGGTCACTTCAGGGAGCAGGCAAACCTGCTCCCTGAAGTTGCACTTGGCTAGTAGTAGCGATCAATCACTTTAACTTGCGAGCTGTCTTTGAAAGAGGCCCAGGCATTGTTGATTGTGTCGAATACCTGCTCGATAAAGTTGCGATCGGCGGCTGCTTTCTTGCCGACATAACCCTGGCCGCGACGGTACATCTTCAGGCGCGCCGCCAGCTCTCGGTGGCTGCGGTCGAAATCGGCTTCTTCGGAGTGGGGCGCCAGGCAGTCAATTTTCACTTCGCCCGATTTTTCCACCCACAGGATATGGTCGTCGAGTGTGTCTTTCTGCGCGGCGAACATCTCAGCCAATTCATCGATAGTGGGTTGGTTATTCAGATTCATGTGTAAGCCCCTTGACCAGTTGGTGATCTATCCGTTAATTCCGTTAAAACTGCTTAGTTGTCTCCGGCTCAAAAAACCGGGCGTCAGTGACGGTCTGCCAAATACGGGCAGGGTCTTGAAACTGATGCATGTAGTCTTGCTGATGAACTGCTACGCAATGCATTCATAACGAAGACAGGCAGCATTTGAGCGCCTGTACCCAACCCTTGCGGGGCAGGTCAGCTTCATCAATCTGCCTTGTGGGCAGTGCACATCCGGAAAAAACAGCTCGGCGGTCAGACGAGCGTCTTCAAAACACCTGTTACCAACGCTCCCGATGCGGGAGACGTCTAGATCATGCAAGGACAAAAACGCCGCGTCAACGATTATGTAGTGATTATTTTTGCTCACTACATAAAATGCTTTGATGACGGGAGAATGCGTAAAAACGTGACCTGGGCGTCATTTTTGGAGCGGTGGGTCGCCTCTGTGGCAAGCCGACTGTGTGGCGAGCGGGCTTGCCCCGCGTTGGGGTGCGAAGCGCCCCCAATCAAGGAACACGCGGTGTACCTGACACTGCGCGGAGCATGGTTTTGGGGCTGCTGCGCAGCCCAACGCAGGACAAGCCTGCTCGCCACAGGGAGTCTGCGCTTAACTGAACGGCATTAGGGCAAGCCCGCTCGCCACAAGGCATTTTTGATGGGCAGTGTTTTTTGCTAGCTCAATCGCTCGGCAAGCAAGGGCAACAAATGCTCACAGGACGCTTCAATCTTCACCTGCAACAGCTCATCGCCACGGGTCTTGCCTAAATTGATGGCGATCACCGGCTTGTCCTGTTCAACCATCGCTTTGCACAGACGAAACGCCGAATAGGCCATCAAGGACGACCCCACCACCAACAGCCCATCGGCTTGCTCCACCGCCGTCATGGCCCTGGCGGCTGTAGCCGGTGCTACATTCTCGCCAAAAAACACCACGTCGGGCTTGAGCCGCTCGCCATTGCAGCGTGGGCATCGGGGCACCTGGAAGCGTTCTTCGAATGTGGGGTCTAGCAAGGTGTCGCCGTCCGGTAATTGCACGGCATGTACCTGGGCGAGGTAGGGATTGTCGATCTCCATCTGCCGCTGGATTCCATCGCGCGGGCTGCGCTGCTGGCAATCCAGGCACAGCACCCGATGCAGGCTGCCATGCAGCTCGATCACATCCTGGCTGCCGGCCTGATCATGCAGGGTGTCGACATTTTGCGTGATCAGCCCGCTGATGCGCTGGCGGTGTTGCAGGGTCGCCAGTGCCAGGTGGGCCGCGTTGGGCTGCGCGATGCGCACCTTCGGCCAGCCCAGCATCGCCCGCGCCCAGTAGCGACGGCGCGCTTGGGGGGTGGCGAGAAATTCCTGGTACATCATCGGCGCCTTGCCACGGCGCACGCCTTCGCTGTCGCGGTAGTCGGGGATGCCCGAGGAGGTGCTGATCCCCGCACCGGTCAGGACCAGAAAGCGCCGTTCGCTCATCGCCCGGTGCAGGGTGTCGAGTTGATCGGCAAGATGTTCCAGCGTGTCGAGCATGGGTTCCCCTATTCGCCGCGAATGTATTGCTCCAGTTGCCTGATCAGGTCCGTCTGTTCGGCAATGGCTTCCTTGACCAAATCGCCAATGGACAGCAAGCCCAGCAGCTTGCCATCTTCTACCACCGGCAAGTGGCGCAGGTGACTGTCGGTCATGATGTTCATGCACTCCTCGACACTTTTATGGGGCTCAACGGTAATGACCGGCGAACTCATGACCTGATCGACCCGCGTGGTCACCGACGACAGGCCCTTGAGGATGAGTTTGCGCGCGTAGTCACGTTCGCTGATGATCCCTACCACCGCACCGTCCTTGACGACCGGCAAGGCGCCGACGTTTTTTTCCGACATGCGCACCAGCGCTTCAAACACGGTGTGGTCCCATTGAATGGTATGCACGTCGTGATGCTTCTGGTCCTTGGCTTTGAGCAGTTGTGCAACGGTTTTCATGGCGGCCACTCCGGTATTGTTGTTGGTGAGTCAGGGTCCTACAGAATCCTAGACGGCCCACAACCGGGCAAGGTCCAAAGCGGCGTTAAACCCGTCGAAAAACGTCATTTACCGGATTTTTTCGTGTTTTAACCTGCTTTGGTCGGCTTTTTCGCGCGCTTGGCGCTGGTTGCCGCCTTGCGCGGGGCGCTCTTGCGTTTGTTTTTCCAGGGCGTGGCACCCCGGCCTGCCGGGCTGGCCGGGCCGGTGATGGTCATGCGCATGCCATTGCACCGGGCCACCTGCTTGCTCATCCAGGCCGCTTGTTTGGCGACGAATTCCTCAAGGCTCATTTCGCCGCTTTGCACCATGTCCAGCGCCTGCTCCCAGATGGCGGTAGTGCCGGGGTCGGCAATGGCCCGGGGCACCGCGTCGATCAGGCTGAACGCCGCCGGCGTGGCCGACAGCGCCTTGCCATTCTTTACCAGGTAACCGCGGTCCAGCAGGCCCTGGATTATCCCGGCGCGGGTGGCTTCGGTGCCGATGCCGGTGGTGTCCTTGAGTTTTTGCTTGAGCAGCGGGTCCTGCACCAGCTTGGCGACGTTCTTCATCGCCTTGATCAGGTCGCCTTCGGTGAACGGCTTGGGCGGTTGGGTCCACAGGTCCTTGAGGTTGACCCTGGCCACCGCGTAGTCCCGACCTTGCGCCAGCGTCGGCAACGCCTGGGGCGCAGGGGGGGCGCGGCCTTTGGCGGGGGCCAGTGCTTCGGGCAGGGCGCGCTTCCAGCCCGGCTCGATCACTACCTTGCCCACCGCGCGCAACGCCTGGCCGGCGCAGTCGAAATCGGCCTGGGTACGATCGTATTCATGGTTGGGCAGGAACTGCGCCAGGTAACGCGCACGAATCAGCGTGTACACCGCTCGCTGCTTGCCGGCGAGTTGCCCGACATCCTTGCCGGCCCCGGTGGGAATGATGCCATGGTGGGCGCTGACCTTGCTGTCGTTCCAGGCCCGCGAGCGGCGCTGGGGGTCGATATGGGGCATCAGCTCGTTCACCGCGGCATCCGCGCGGCCCAGCGCCGCGAGAATCTTCGGCGCGTCGCTGTGCTGGCTCAAGGGCAGGTAGCCGCAGTCGCTGCGCGGGTAGGTGATGACCTTGTGCGTCTCGTAGAGGGATTGAGCGATATCCAGGGTTTCCTGGGCGCCGAGGCCGAGCTTCTTCGAGCAGATTTCCTGCAGGGTGCCCAGGTCGAAGGGCAGGGGCGCCACCTCACGCATGCGCTCGGTGCGCAGCTTCACCAGCCGGGCGCTGGCGGCCTGGGTCATCGCTTGGGCGGCGTCACGGGCGATTTGCGGGTTGAGGCAGCGGCCCTGGTCGTCACAGGCATCCTCTGCGGCACGCCACTGAGCAGTGAAGGTGATGGCGTCGTGGCGCAGGTCGACATCGATGGCCCAGTACGCCACCGGGACGAAATCGGCGATGCTGCGGTCGCGGTCCACCACCAGGCGCAGGGTCGGGGTTTGTACGCGACCGACCGGCAACACGCCCTGATAACCGGATTGACGACCCAGCAAGGTAAACAGGCGGCTCATGTTCATGCCGATCAGCCAGTCGGCGCGCGAGCGACCCAGGGCCGAGTGGTACAGGCTGAAGGTTTCGGCGCCGGGCTTGAGCGCGGCAAGGGCCTTGCGGATGGAGGCGTCGTCCAGCGCCGACAGCCACAGCCGCTGGATCGGCCCTCGATAACGGCAATGCTCCACCAGCTCACGCGCGATCATCTCGCCCTCACGGTCCGCGTCAGTGGCAATGATCAGTTCCTGGGC
This sequence comes from Pseudomonas sp. Leaf59, assembly GCF_920984685.1. Lineage (NCBI taxonomy): Bacteria > Pseudomonadati > Pseudomonadota > Gammaproteobacteria > Pseudomonadales > Pseudomonadaceae > Pseudomonas > Pseudomonas sp. Leaf59. Next base: position 139,279 of record NZ_CAKLBR010000003.1, read on the forward strand.
TTCCCCCAGCAGGCGCTTGACTGCCTTGAACTGGCTGGCGGTCCTGGGTTTGACCTGCATTTTCCATTTTTCCGGGACGATCGGCAGGTCGGCCAGTACCCAGCGCTTGTATTTGACGTCGTAGGCGTCGGGCGGAGCTGTTTCCAGCAGATGGCCGATGCACCAGGTGACGGTGACTCCAGTGCCCAGCCAGCAACCGTCGCCGCGGCGACTGGCGCCGAGCACGGCCGCGATATCCTTGGCCTGGGAAGGTTTTTCACAGAGGTACAGCCGCATGGTCATCACATCAGCTTGGGTTGATGCCTTGCAGGATGCTTAGTCGAAGGCAATTGAGCAACCATTATCTGTATGGATGTACAGCTATTTGTGTATTCATTGCAAAACCCTGTGGGAGAGGCTTGCTCCCACAGGGATTTCCACCGATCAATCAGTTGTTATCGATGTCGACGTGGCGCGTTTCCTTGAGGCAGAACAGCCCTACGATCAGGCTCACACCCGTCACTACCACCGGATACCACAACCCGTAGAAAATATCCCCGGTGTACACCACCAACGCAAACGACACCGTCGGCAGGAACCCGCCGAACCAGCCGTTACCAATGTGATAGGGCAGGGACATCGAGGTGTAGCGGATGCGCGTCGGGAACAGCTCCACCATCAGTGCCGCCAGCGGGCCGTAGCACATGGCCGCGATCAGGATGAGTGCGACGATCAGCACCACCACCATCACCTTGTTCACCTGGGCCGCATCCGCCGAACTCGGGTAGCCGGCCAGGGTCACCGCGCCGCGCAGGGCGGCTTCGTCGAAGCCATCGATGCGCACGTCACCCACGCTCACCTGCACCGGGCTTCCGGCCGGTGCGGCAGCGCTGGTGTAAGGCAGGCCCTGTTTGACCAGGAAGGTCTTGACCTTGTCGCAGGGGCTGTCAAACCGCGCCTTGCCCACCGGGTCGAACTGAAACGTGCAGGTGGCGGGGTCGGCCAGTACGGTGATCGGCGCCTGTCGGCTGGCCTGGTCCATGGCCGGGTTGGTGTAGTGCGCCAGGCTCTTGAAGATCGGGAAGTACAGCACGGTTGCCAGCAGCAGGCCGAGCATCAGCACCGGCTTGCGCCCGACCTTGTCCGACAGCCAGCCAAAGAAGATAAAGAACGGCGCACCGATCACCACGCTGATGATCAGCAGCATGTTGGCCAGGGCCGGGTCCATTTTCAGGAACTGGGTCAGGAAGAACAGCACATAGAACTGCGCCGCGTAGAAGGTCACCGCTTGCCCGCCGTTGATGCTGAACAGGGCGATCAGCACCACCTTGAGGTTTTCCCATTTGCCGAAGGAATCGCGGATCGGCGCCTTGCTGGCCTTGCCTTCCTCTTTCATCTTCAGAAAGGCCGGCGACTCATGCAGGCTCATGCGGATCCAGGTGGAAATGCCCAGCAGCACGATGGAGAACAGGAACGGTATGCGCCAGCCCCACACTTCGAATTGATCGCCCGTGAAGTAACGGCAGGCCAGCACCACCAGCAGCGACAGCAGCAGGCCGAGGGTGGCGGTGGACTGGATCCAACTGGTGTGCAGGCCGCGTTTGCCTGCGGGTGCGTGCTCGGCCACGTAGGTCGCAGCGCCGCCGTATTCGCCGCCCAGTGCCAGGCCTTGCAGCATGCGCAGCACGATCAGGATGATCGGCGCCGCGATGCCGATGCTGGCGTAGGTCGGCAACAGCCCGACGCAGAACGTGGCCACGCCCATCAAAATGATGGTGACCAGAAACGTGTATTTGCGCCCGATCATGTCGCCCAGGCGGCCGAACACCAGCGCGCCGAACGGGCGCACTACAAATCCCGCCGCGAAGGCCATCAAGGCAAAGATAAACGCCGTGGTGTCGTTGACCCCGGCAAAGAACTGCTTACTGATCACGGCCGCTAGGGCGCCGTAGAGGAAAAAGTCATACCACTCGAACACTGTGCCGAGGGAGGAGGCGAAGATGACTTTTCTGGAGTCGTTACCGGCGCTGGCAGGCAGTGCGGCGCCGAGCGGTTGAGCATGTTCTGACATCGGGTAGTCCTCACAGTGATTATTTATTGTTGTTCCACTGTCGGCGTCAAAGGTGACGCCGCTGTTCAGATTGCATGAACCCGTTCTTTCTCCGGGGCGAGGCGCCTTGTGGGCGGTGAAAGGATCAGCTGCGCAGCCTTCTCGGCAATCATCAGCGTGGGTGAGCAGGTGTTGCCGGAGGTGATGCGCGGCATGATTGAGGCGTCGGCAATGCGCAGCCCCGGTACGCCGTGTACTCGCAGTTGCGCGTCGACCACGGCGTCTTTGTCGCTGCCCATGCGGCAGGTGCCCACCGGGTGGAAGATCGTCGTGCCGATACGGGCGGCGGCTTCGTGCAGTTGTTCTTCGGTCTGCAACGCCTCGCCCGGCAGGTATTCCACCGGTTTGAACTGGCTCAGCGCCGGTGCGGCGACGATGCGTCGGGTCAGGCGAATGGCGTCGGCGGCCACGCGCAGGTCTTCGGGATGGCTCAGGTAATTGGGCTGGATCAGCGGCGCATCTGCCGGGTTGGCCGAACGAATATCGATACGCCCGCGGCTCTGCGGGCGCAGGTCGCAGACCGACGCGGTAAACGCCGGAAACCCGTGCAAAGGCTCACCGAAGCGCTCCAGGGACAGCGGCTGCACGTGGTATTCAAGGTTGGCCGAGGTCTGTTCGGGCCCCGAGCGGGCAAATGCGCCGAGCTGGCTGGGCGCCATCGACAGCGGGCCGCTGCGGTCATACAGGTATTGAAGGCCCATGCCCATCTTGCCCCACACGGTGCCGGCGATCTGGTTGAGGGTGCGGGCGTTTTCCAGTTTGTAGATCAGCCGCAGTTGCAGGTGGTCCTGCAGATTGCCGCCGACGCCCGGCAATTCATGCAGCACCTCGATGCCCAACGGCTTGAGCACGCTGGAGGGGCCAATGCCCGAACGCTGCAGGATGCCCGGCGAGCCCACGGCACCTGCGCACAACACGATTTCCTTGTGCGCTTTCCAGGTTATCTGCTGGCCATGCTGACGGCCGACCACCGCTGACGCACGGCCGTTTTCGAGTACCACGCGGTCGACTTCCACGTCGGTCAACACGGTGAGGTTGGGTCGCTGGCGGACGGGTTTGAGAAACGCCTTGGCCGCGTTCCAGCGCACCCCGGCTTTCTGGTTGACCTGGAAATATCCGCAGCCTTCATTGTCACCCTGGTTGAAATCACTGACCGAGGCGATGCCACTTTGCGCCGCCGCATCGCGAAAGGCATCGAGGATCGGCCAGTGCAAGCGCTGCTGCTCAACGCGCCATTCGCCGCCGTCATTGTGGAACTCCGAGCCACCGGCGAAATGGTTTTCGCTGTGCTTGAACAGCGGCAGTACGTCCTTCCAGGCCCAGCCGGGATTGCCGGCGGCCGCCCAGCCGTCGTAGTCCAGGGCCTGGCCGCGCATGTAGATCATGCCGTTGATCGACGAGCAGCCGCCCAGCACCTTGCCCCTTGGATAACTCAGCGCACGGCCTTGCAGGCCTGCCTGTGCTTCGGTCTTGAAGCACCAGTCGGTGCGCGGGTTACCGATGCAGAACAGGTAGCCGACGGGAATGTGAATCCAGGGGTAGTTGTCGCGGCCACCGGCTTCCAGCAGCAGGACGCGGTGGGCGGGGTTGGCGGACAGTCGATTGGCCAGCAGGCAGCCTGCGGGGCCGGCACCGACCACCACGTAATCGTATTGCGCAGTTGCAAGAGGCATCTGGGGTCTCGCTTGTTTTTCTTATTGGTTCCATCCTAGTTGTTAGTTTTCGTCTTAAAAATGTTAGTTTTTGCCCAGCTGCTGTGCGTTTTTAAACAGCGCTGCCCGAGGCCACGCAATGGAGGCGACATGTTCGACTGGAATGACCTGCGGTTTTTTCTCGAGTTGCAGCGCAGCGGCCGCCTGCTCACCGCCGCGCAGCGCCTGAAAACCACACATGCCACGGTGGCCCGGCATATTGAAGCGATTGAAAAGAGCCTCGGCACCGCATTGTTTGTGCAGCATGCCCAGGGCTACGAACTGACGCCCTCCGGCGAAGCGCTGCTCAAGCACGCCGAAGCCATGGAAAACCTTGCGTTGCTGGCCGAAGACGAACTCACCCACTCCGCCGCGCCCCTGGGCAAGATTCGCCTGGGCGTGGCGGAAGGGTTGGGCGTGATGTTCCTGGCCGGGCGCATGGGCGGCCTGTTCGAGCGTTATCCCGGTCTGGAAGTGGAGCTGGTGGCGGTGCCGCGCTTCGTCAGCATCCTCAACCGCGAGGCGGAAATCAGCATCCACCTGGAGCGTCCCAGCGTCGACCAACTGGTCACCCGCAAACTCACCGACTACCGCCTGGCGCTCTACGCCAGCCGTGCCTACCTGGACCGCCACCCGCCGATTGAAAAGCGCGAAGATCTCGCGGCCCATGCCTGGATCGATTACGTCGACGACCTGCTGTTCAGCCAGGAGCTCAAATTCCTCAGCAGCTTCTGCCGCACCCCCAAAGTGGTATTCCACAGCACCAGCGTCATCGCCCAGCATCAAGCGGCGCGCTCCGGCTTGGGAATCGCCGTACTGCCATGCTTCATGGCCGCCGGTGACCCGGACCTGATCGCGCTGCTACCGGAGGAAGGCATTCAGCGCAGCTACTGGATCAGCTCACGCCGGGAACTGCATAAATCGGTGCGGCTGCGGGTGTTGTGGGATTACGTGGTGGAGTTGTGCGCCCGCGAGCAAGCGCTGTTGCTCGGCGCGCCTACCTGACGAAACCGGGTAAAAAGGTGGGAAGCTTGGCGCTGTCGTGCAGCCAGTTGCAGCCTCTGTGGTAAGCAGGCTTCTTGTGGCGAGCCCTAATGCCGTTCAGTTAAGCGCAGATTCCCTGTGGCGAGCAGGCTTGTCCTGCGTTGGGCTGCGCAGCAGCCCCAAAACCAGACGCTAAGCCGTATCAGGTACACCGCGTTTTGCTTGATTGGGGGCGCTTCGCACCCCAACGCGGGGCAAGCCCGCTCGCCACAAGCCTGTAATCGCCTGAAAAGGTGATTTTCGTCCCTGAAGAACAACGCCAGGTTCAAAGAAACCAGCGATATTCCCGCGCATTAATCTCCTGCTGAAACGCCAGGTGATCCTGGCGCTTGTTCTCGCAATACACGTCAACAAACTCTGCGCCCAGCGTGTCGCGCACGACCGTGTGAGGCTGCATGGCGCGGACGGCGTCGAGCATTTCCACGGGGAAGTCGGTGCCGCTGCTGCGGTCGTCGTTCAGCGGGGCGATGGGTTCTTGTCGGGTTTCAAGCCCGTGTTCGAGTCCGGCCAGGATTGCCGCCAGCACCAGGTAGGGGTTGGCGTCGGCGCTGGCCAGGCGGTGTTCGATACGCAGGTTGCGCGGGTCGGACTCGGGGATGCGCACGCACGCGTCGCGGTCTTCGAAGCCCCAGCTGGCGCGGGTGGCGGCGTTGACTGTGCCGCCCAGGCGGCGCAAGGCGTTGTGGTTGGGGGCGAAGATCGGCATGCAATGGGGCAGCAGTTGCAGGCAGCCGGCCACCGCGTGGCGCAGCGCTTGCTGCTGGTGCGCGGCCAGCAGGTTGTTGCCTGCGCCGTCGTACAGGCTGACGTGCACGTGCATGCCGCTGCCGGGAAATTGCAGGTAGGGCTTGGCCATGAAGCTGGCGCGGTAGCCATGCTTGAGCGCCACGCCGCGTGTACTGCGGCAGAACAGGGCGGCCCAGTCGGCGGCGCGCAGGGCGTCGTCCGAGTGGCCGAAATTGATCTCGAACTGGCCGGGGCCGATCTCGGCAGTGATTACGGTGCTGTCGATGCCCTGGTCCCTGGCGGTTTGCGCCATGTCGTCGAGCACGGCGCTGAACCGCGACAGCCGCTCGATGTGCAGGTTGGGCTGGTCGTCGGTGTCATCGCTCAGCGGGTCGCGGGGGAATTGCGGCAGGCCGTTGGCGAGCTTTTTATCGAACAGGTAAAACTCCAGTTCGAACGCCACCACCGGGTGAATACCCCTGTTCTGCAAGCGCTGCAACACTCTGGCCAGCACTTCGCGGGGTTCGAACTCGATGGGCGCGTCGGTGCCGTCGGAGGTGATCAGCATCTGCCCCAGGGGCTGTGACTCCCAGCTCACCGGCTTGAGCGTGCCCGGCACCAGGCGGCGATTGGCGTCCGGGTCGCCATCGTTGAAACAGTAATCGCCGATCTTGAACAGCCCGCCCTGAACCCCCAGCAGCACGGCGTTCTGGGGCAGCTTCAAGGGGCTGCCGGCGGCGACTTTTTCGAGCATCTCCACCGGGTACCGCTTGCCGTAGAAATGCCCGGGAATGTCCAGAGCGATCAAGTCGACATAGCGCACATCGGGGTACTTCTGGCGAAACGCGCGGACTTCGGCCAGCAACGTGCAGGATGGGGTTTTCACAGGGGTTGCTCCTAGTTGTACACCCACAGCACGCGGGCAGGCACATCGGTAAGGTTGGCGTAGCGACAGTGGGCGAAACTGGCCAGGTGGAAACTGTCGCCCGGGCCGAGGGTGACGCTGTCGGCCTCGCCCTCCACCCACAGCGTCAACTCGCCTTCGAGCACGAAGCCGGCCTGCTCGGCGCGGTCGCTCATGCTCTGTTCACCACTGTTGGCGCCGGGCGCCAGCAGGCTGTCGAGCATGGAGAAGGCGCCGTTCATGCTCGGCGAGACGAGGATGTCGGTGATGCCATTGGCGTAATACACCGTGCGCCGCTCGTTGGGGCGCGTGACCCAGTCCACCGCCTTGGGCTTGGGCAGGCTGTAGAAATAGGTGGTGGGCACGTCGAGGGCATGGCTGATGGCGGTGAGGTCCGCCACGGTCGGGCGCGACAGGCCGCGTTCCACCTGGGACAGAAACCCTACGGATCGCTCGATCTTTTGCGCCAGCTGAGCGAGTGTAAGTTTCTTGTGCTTGCGCAGATCGTGGATCAGGGCGGCGAGGGTGGCGAGTTCTTCTTGTTGGGTCATGAAATTAATGTCGATAAATTTCATGAAAAATTATAGGATAAATTTCATGCGGGCAACCCGTGCCAAGGATCGATGCCGAACCGTGGCGAGCGGGCTTGCCCCGCGTTGGGGTGCGAAGCGCCCCCAATCGAGCAAAACGCGGTGTACCTGATACGGCTCAGCGCCTGGCTTTGGGGCTGCTGCGCAGCCCAACGCAGGACAAGCCTGCTCGCCACAGGGAATCTGCGCTTAACTGAACGGCATTCGGGCAAGCCTGCTCGCCACAACAAGCCTGCTCGCCACAGGGAATCCGCACTTAACTGAGCGGCATCTGGGCAAGCCCGCTTGTCACAAAAACATGGCCTGAATGATTCCACGCGGCTGCGGTCGGAATCTGGGTACGCGTCATTAATTGAAGGAGCACCCATGAAGTCCAGATCCCTAGCTGCCTGCGTTCTCGTTGCTGCAAGCCTGTCCACCGCCAGCTTTGTGGCCCAGGCCGGTGATACCCCCCAGGAAACCGTGCAGCCTTCCAACATCAATGCCCGTGACTTGAAAGAGGGCGACCGCGCGCCGGATATCCTGATGCGCGAGGAATCGGCGGTAAAAGACTGGAAAAAACGTGGCCTCAAGGACCCAGGTGAAAACAACCAGTGGGCTAAGGCGGCCGACAAGTACGTACTGCTCAAGACCACCAACGGCACCATTCTTGAGATCACCCCGGCGAAGAAATAATCGCGCAGCGTCCTGCATCAAGGTAACCGGCCGCAAGGGTCGCGTTACCTTCCTACAGATGGGGGGATTTTATCGTCGGGAGAGGGTGTGTTGTTTTATCTGGGCGTGATTGACGGCCAATCATCCAGCGTGAGCTTGCCTACGGTGTTGCTTTGCAGTTCGTAGCGCAGCTCTTCGACCATTCTGGTCACTTCCTCCGGGGTGTGCAGCCGGTTGGTGGTAATTCCGGTGACGACCAGGTCCACCCGGCCGGTCTCGGCGTCGTAGACCTTGAGGGTCAGTGACGCATCCCGGCACAGGGTGAACTCACAGGTTAACGGCAACAGGCCTTCCTCGATGCAATTGCGCAATTGAGAGACGGTGAGCATGCATTTTCCTTCAGGGCATTCAATGCGGTCCCTTCAAGGTTATTGATCGCTCCCCCGCGCCAGAAGGCGAATTCGCACTAGAGGCACTAGTGCATTTGCATGTCTAAGGCTTGTTTTTCAGGCGCAGTTCTCCGGCAAACAGTCCGCGTTCACGGGCCCAGACGATCGCTGCGCTGCGGCTGTGCACCCCCAGTTTGGAATACACCGTGGCCACATGATTACGCACGGTATTGGGCGCCAGCTTCAGGCGCGAGGCGATTTCCTTGTCGGCCAGGCCTTCGCAGATCAGCCCCAGTACATCGCGTTCGCGCGCGGTCAGGTCGGTGAAGGTCACGTTCGGCAGGTTGGGGCTGTTGACGCTTTTGGCGTTGGCCAGCTTCTCGATCAGGGTCTGGCTGAACCACGAAGCGTCCTGCATCACTTCTTCGATGGCTGCCACCAGTTCCAGCTCCGAGCGTTTGCGTTCGGTGATGTTCATCAACACCAGCAGGTAGCAGGGCACGTTTTCGATGCTCACGGTGTCGGCGGACACCACGCAGTCGATCACTTCATTGCCTTTTTTGCGCACTTTCAACTCTTGCCCGTCGAGGTTGCCGACCTTTTCCAGGGTCGCGAACAACTGCGCGCCGGCTGAAGCGCTGTCGATAAAGTCGATGTCTTCGATGGCCTTGCCGATCAGCTCCTGGCTGATATAGCCGGTGATGTTCATGAACGCTTCGTTGACGTCTACCACCTGGCGGTTGGCGGCATTGCACACCAGCGTCGGCACGGGCGTGAGGCGGAAGGATTTGGCAAAGCGTTCCTCGCTCTGGCGCAGGGCGATTTCCGCCTTGCGCCGTGGCTCCAGGTCCATGAAGGAAAACAGCATGCAGTCTTCCTCGTTCATGTCCAGCGGCTGCCCGGCGACGATCACCAGTTTGCTGCCGCCTTCTGGCAGTTTGAGTTCGGCCTGCATTTGCGGGATGGTCGCGCCTTCCCCCAGGCGCTGGATGGCCAGGTCCTTGCGCTCGGCCTGCTCCAGCACGTCCAGTTCATACACGGACTTGCCGATGACCTGGTCGCGGTTGTAGCCGGTCATTTCCAAAAAACCCTGGTTGACCTTGATGTAGCGCAGATCACTCAGGCGGCAGATCACGGCGGGCGCCGGGTTGGCGTTGAAGGTTTTTTCGAAGCGCTGCTCGGCGCTGGCCCACTCGGTGGCGTCGCTGAGGATCAGCACCAGCAATTCCGGCTCACCCTTGGCATCGGCGATCACCAGGCTGCGCAGGCGGTGCACCCAGGTTTTGTCCGGGTCGGCGGTAGACGTGACTTCGACCACCACATCGCTGAATTCATCGCCGGCGGCGGCTCGGGCGAGGGGGTAGTTGTCCGCCTGCACCGGGTGATTGTTTCGATAGCGCAGAGCAAAGCGTTCGGCGTATTGCCGGCCGTCGCTACCGAGGCCCATCACATCGCCGACGCCGTGCATGGCCAGCGCGGCTTCGTTGGCCCAGAGGATGGTCTGGTCGACCTCGGCCAGGATCACGCCATCGGATAAGCCCGAGATGATCTGCTGCAATTGGCGGCGGTTGGTTTCTTTGGCAAGAACGTCCTGTGTCATGGGCTCTCCGATCTTTAAGTGCATGAAACTACGACAGGGGAGGTTCGTGAACGTGCAGAAAAAATGATCCCGTTCAGGTGCGAATGCACCAGTGCGGATAGTGCAGATGGGCCAAGACTGAACGTATGTCGTTTCGCCACACTCACAAGATCAAGGCACTTTGCCTTGCTTCTATAACTTGTGAAGGACCTCTTGTATGACCACTGTCTATGAAACCAACCGTTCGTTGTTTCGCGTGTCCTGGAGCTCGATATTGGCCGGTAGTGCAATTGCACTGGTGACCTATCTGGTCTTGAGCGTGCTCGGCACTGCAATCGGCGCCAGCGCCGTCAACCCGATGGAAGCGGGTAACCCGCTGAGTGGTTTCGGCACCGGTGCCGGGATCTGGCTGTTCGTTTCGACGCTGGTGGCGATCGCCGTCGGTGCATTCGTGGCCGGGCGTACTGCGCCGGATCGCGGCGGTCTGCACGGCGTGCTGACCTGGACCCTGACCACCCTGTTCACCACCTGGCTGCTGGCCGGCCTGGCCTCAAGCGTGGTCGGCACTGCCGGCAATGTAGTGGGCAAAGGCCTGTCGGCTGCCGGTAGCGGTATCGCCGCCGCCGCACCGGGCATCGGTGACAGCATCAAGCAGCAATTGAACGAGCAGGGCATCCAGCTGGACTGGAACAGCCTGCAGGGTCAACTCGACACCTTGCTCAAGCAGACCGGCAAGCCTGAGTTGGACCCGTCCAACGTCGAGCAGAAAACCGATCAGGCCGCTGCTGATGGCAAGCAGTCGGCAACCGATGCTGCGAACAATCCTGCCCAGGCCGGCGATGAGTTGAAACAGTGGTTCGAACGCGTCAAGGCTTCGGGCGAACCGGCGCTGAACGCTGCCGATAAGGAAGCACTGGTCAATATCGTTGCTGCGCGTACTGGCAAGAGCAAGGCAGAAGCTACCCAGATCGTCGACAACTATGCCCAGGCTTATCAGCAAGCCATGCAGAAGGTTGAAGAACTCAAGCAGCAAGCCGAGCAGAAAGCCCGCGAAGCCGGTGAAGTGGCCGCCAAGCAACTGTCGCGCGCTGCCTGGAGCACTTTGGCGATGCTGTTGCTGGGCGCTGCCTTGAGCTTCTTCGTAGGCCGTTTCGCACTGACCAGCCGTCGCGTGCCATTGGCCTGATTCAAGCCAGCGCTTGCGCCACGGTTGTGGCGCAGGCGCTGGAGACGCGATGAGCAGTCGGCATCGGCGTCAATGAGTGCGTAAAATGGGCGCCTTTCGCATATCACGCAAAGGTGCCCCTTGAGCGCAGGCAAAGCTGTCGGACTGTTGGTCCTCACTTCCCTACTGGCCGCGTGCGGCACCTCGCCGCCGCGCAGTCCCAATGACCTGTGTGCCATCTTCCGCGAAAAGGACGACTGGTACGACGCCGCCAAGGTCACGCAAAAGCGCTGGGGCGTGCCAATCGAAGTACCGTTCGCCATCATGTATCAGGAGTCGGGTTTCCGCCACGACGCCAAGACCCCGCGTAAATACCTGCTGTGGATCATCCCCTGGGGCCGCGTCTCTACCGCATCCGGCTACGCCCAGGCCAAGGATGAAGTGTGGAACGACTACCGCAAAAGCACCGGCCGCAGCGGCGCCGATCGTGAAGACTTCGACGATGCCATCGACTTCGTCGGCTGGTACATGGACAAGACCTACACCATCAACGGCGTCTACAAATACGACGCGTACGGCCAATACCTGAACTACCACGAAGGCTGGGGCGGCTACCGCCAGCGCACCTACGCCGGCAAGCCCTGGCTGCTCCCGGTGGCGGGCAAGGTGCAGGCGCGTTCGCAGATGTATGCGCGCCAGTATGCCGGGTGCAAGGATGATCTGGGGCGGGGATGGTGGAGCAGGTTCTGGCGATGGTTGTAGGTTGATCGCTTGATCGCTCCCACGCAGGTGCTGCTGCACTTGCCGCACGTATTCGTCAATGAGGGCTCCATGAACAACGACCAATTGCAGATCACCGATACGCGGCCGGGCACTGGCAAAGCCGTGGTCAAGGGCGCGCTGATCACCACCCAATACACCGGCACCCTGGAAGACGGCACGGTGTTCGATTCGTCCTGGGAGCGGGGCAAGCCGTTCCAGTGCGTGATCGGCACCGGGCGTGTGATCAAGGGTTGGGACCAGGGCCTGATGGGCATGCAAGTGGGCGGCGTACGCACCTTGTTCGTGCCCGCGCACCTGGCGTATGGCGAGCGGTCGATGGGCGCGCACATCAAGCCCAACAGCAACCTGCGCTTTGAGATTGAGTTGCTGGAAGTGTTGACGCGCGAGGATTGAGGTCAGTTGGTTGTGGTTGTGGTTGTGGCTGTGGCTGTGGCTGTGGTTGTGGTTGTGGCGAGCGGGCTTGCCCCGCGTTGGGCTGCGCAGCAGCCCCACATCCAGCCGCTGCGCAATATCGCGTTCTGGAAGGGGGCGCTTCGCACCCCAACGCGGGGCAAGCCCGCTCGCCACAGAGGTCTCGGATTGCTGGTGTATTCGGTGGGGTTGTCTACATCTCGTTTAACCAGCCCACCAGCGGCACCACCAGGAGCGTACTCAGTGCCATTGAAATCACATTGCCAATATACGGATGAAAATGTGCCGGCAATCGCGCCGCAATCGCACAGGCCAATGGCGGTGCGATCAGCGCACCCAGCAGTGCGCTTGAGCCCACGACCATCCAGCTGCCGCCAAGGGTCAATACGGCGGCAGGCACTACCGATACCAGCGGCACATACGTGGGGAACCAGCCGCGCTTGATCCATTGTTGCCTCCAGATCAGCACACCCAACGCCGAAGTCAGGGCTTGTGCGCCAAGCAGTGGCAAGACCAGGCCCGAGCCGTAGGCCGGGCTGGCGGGGTTCAGCGCATAGGCCAGCAACACGCCTGCAATCAGCCCGAGGCTGGCCCACTCATTACCGAAAAACGGCGCTTCGGAAAAGTCCGCCAACACCCTGCGCGCGCTCCACACTACGCCGTAGGTGGGCGGTTTGACAGGGGCTGACCGGGTGGGCGCGGGGTGGTCCGAGCGTACCAACGAGGGCACGTGACGGCAGAGTACAAACGCCACCACGCTGCCCAGCGCCATGCCTGACACGTTGCCGATCACCACGGGCAGGCCCAGCGGCACGCACACGAAGTTCACGATCAACAGGCACATCGGCGTTACCAGTAATGCGCCCAGTACCGCCCCATTGATCGTCACTTTCCAGCCGCCGCCGAACATCAGCACCATGGCGGCCGGTAATGAAACAAACGCTGCGAATGTCGGTTGCCACGTCTGCGCAGTGACGCTCCAGCCCCAGAGCATATTGCTCAGCAGCAGCCCGAGCAGTGAACTGGTCACCAGCCAGGGCCATACTCCGCTGCCGTAGCAAATCGAAAAGCCTTGCCAGGCCTTATTGCGCGTACTCGCCCACCAGGCCAGGTACGCACCGGCCAGCAGGCCAAGGGAGGCCAGTTCATGCTTGTAGAAAGCGACTTCACTGATGTCTCCCAGTACCCAGCGGAGCCAGGCAACGGGATGGGGAAGGCTTTGCGTCATGTCGCTGTAGCCTGGCCAGGAGCCGCCGTAGCGGATGGCAATCCACAGCACCAGCAATGCACTGATGAGAAACAGGCTGAGCGCTACTGTGTCGGCCCTTGAGCGAGCCGCCTTGGACTTGGTTGATAACATCTCCATGCTGTGCCCTCCGATCAGCGTGGAAGGGCAGGGTGTTGCGCATACCCGAGCATCTGATCGTAGAGATCGCAGCGTCGGTCGCGCTGCAGGTCATTGAGGCTGTTCCAGATCGGCGCGCTGCGGGCGCTGGTGATGTCGATGTCGGCAAACAGTATCTCCTGGCGATTGGCCGAGGCCACGGCGCCGATGGGCCAGCCATTGGTGCCGGCAATCAGCGAGCAGCCAAGGTAACGGGCGTCGCGTTCTTCACCGATGCGACTGGCGGCCGCGATAAATACGTTATTGACATGGGCGGCCGTCATCGTGAGGTAGGACGCCATGCATTTGCCCGCCTCATCGAACAGCGGCGGCGGGGTCCACACCCAGTTGTTCAGGCTGCAAATGATATCGGCGCCTTGCTGGCTGAGAATTCGCGGCACTTCCGGAAACCAGATGTCCCAGCAGATCAGCAAACCGATGCGCCCGATGGGCGTTTCAAACACGGGAAAACCCGTGTCCCCGGGGGTGAACCACAGCTTTTCCCTGTTCCATAAATGGGCTTTGCGGTATTTACCGATGAACCCATCCGGGCCAAGCAGCACTGCAGTATTGAACAACTGCGTCCCGTCTATTTCGCTCAACCCGGCGACCAGATACACCTGATGTCGGCTGGCAAAATCCATCCAGGCCCTGACACTGGCTCCCTCCGGGACTGCCTCGGCGTGATCGAAAGCGTCCTGGCGACTGGTGAAGTAATAGCCACAATTGGACAGCTCTGGCAGCACGATCAGGTTGGCACCACCGTTCGCGGCGTCGGTGGCCAAGGTCAGTGTCTGACGCAGGTTGTTGGCGCGGTTGACGGTGCCGACCTGCGGGTCAAGCTGTATCACGGCTACGCGGGCGGGGCTTGCAGCTTCGGTCATGGGTGTGGCCTCTTATTTTTATACAACCGGAATGGTTGGGCGTTTATAAGAGGCGAAAATATGTTTATATAAAAGTCAGACGGTTCCTGTTGAGTCGTGGCCTGTTTCTCTTTATTTAACGCTCAACCCGATACTCTGGATAATCACTCAGGGTAAAGCCACCGTTGAAGGATGCCTGGGTCTTCTCGCAGATGTTGATCACGGTATCTATTGCTCCCCTGAAGCACGGTTCCGTCCAGCCAGCGTCAACCGAAAACGACTCGCCACACAAGTAGAGCCCTGACGCGTATGAGTAATCTCTGTTGTACTTCATCAGGCTCACCGCATCGTAGTAAGTGCCCGCACGATAAAGCTTCGCGCAACCGAGTGAGTGTTTGTCATTCATCCAGCGCTGAACGACGGCCTGTTCACGCGCTATATAAGGCGAAATCTTTTGGTGTATATTGGTCGATTTCAGAAGTATTCTATCCAGCTCGTCTATGCACTTTTCAACCAACTCTTCATCGGTGAAAACTAATAGTTTCGTGGCGTCGTCTTCCCAGGTGTAGCTGAGCAGAATGCAGTCGTAGGTGTGGTTGTTGTTATAGCGGTAAGTGTATACGTCGTGTATCAGGCTGTCCGTTACGATGGTTTGCGGGATAGTTATATTATGCGAAATAAACGATTTTTTTAACGGCGCATACACCTTGCAGCTGGTTTCCCAGTGGGCCGTTTTGTAGGCCGATATTATTTCGAAGGGAAGCATTTTCTGATCGAAGTTTTCGAGTGATATCTGCGTTTCTATTAGCCAGGAGGGTAGGGTCATGACGACGGAGTCAGCGTCGATAAACTCTTTTTTTGCCCTCTCTGGATCGGCGCTGTTCCAATCGTAGTAAACCCGTATTTTTCCGCTGTTCAATTTTTTTAGTTTTGTTACCGCGCTGCTGGTCAGTAATCCGTGCCGATGTCCAAGCAAATGTTCGTATAGCGATTGCCGGGTCTCGTCAGGCTTTATGAATAGCAGTGATTCCGCCAAAGATCCTAGGCCGATGTAACAGGGTTTGCTGAACGGCAGGCCTCTTGAATCGACGGTCTCCAGGGCATTCAGATAAGGTGAATCTTTCGGGCTGCCGTCTTCATTCACGCGGCCATGGATCAACTGTAAATGACTGCTGAAACCGAATATTGCGGTGCGAAGTGGATAAAGCGAACAGACGTCGTAAAACGCTCCCCAACTGCCATCACCAATACCTATGGCATAAAAAATTGCCGACTCCTGAGCGTTCATGCCCATCCCGCCAAAATTGCCGGGGTCATCTTGCCGCCATGTGTCGATGGCTGGCATTTTCACCAAATCCCGAAATGAAATACCTTCGTATTTTTTGACAATGGCTGTCCACATGTCATTCCAGCTTTCAGCAGCATAATGTTCGGATACGTTTAGCGTCATGCGTTCAGCAAACATTTTCCATTTTTCGAAAACCGTGCTCAAGGCTGCTCCGGGGGGCGGCGTTTTTCCATCAGCGTTCTTCCATATAAGCATGGTCGGCTCGTCACTTCCTTCTACGCTGCCTTCCCTGAGGTATATACCCGTTGATCGAACGGCAGGGCTGCCCGGATTTGGGAAGTCTGAATGCACTAATTCGAATGCGTCAGCGTAATAGGCCATGAGCGAGCGGCCCTCTTTAGGGTGTTCACCTGATTTGTTGAAGAATGGCATTCTCATTGCCCCCATTTCAAAAGGGGGACGGCCATACGTACGCGTGTTGTTTTTCCCAAAAGCGGTAAGGTGTCTGCCGCCGATGCGCTGGGACTTTTCAAGCAGCGTGATATTTTTAAAGCCGCATCTATGCAATTCGCGTGCGGTTGTCAGGCCGGTGATGCCTGCACCGATGATGCAGATTTTATGGTGGGTATCCGTTGCGTGAGCGACACCGTTTTCCTGTTCTACCAAGGCGCGATAGTCAAAGCATAAATCCGGCGGGCCAGGGAAGGTTGCTCGCCACTTATTGTCTGCGCCGCGTTTTTCCCGATGGGCCTGAGAGGCGATGTCTGCTGGGTAGTTGAAATTGGAGCCGATGGTCATCCTGATATTCCCTGTTCAGTGTTGAGTCACTGCTTACAGGGTGAGCGCTGGTGCGGATAGACGGGAATAAGCCGGGAGTGATTGTTGGATAGGGAATATCGTGTTCTCGCGTAGGTGTTGCCAATGCTGTTCAGTTAAGCGCGGACTCCCGGTGGCGAGCAGGCTTGTCCTGCGTTGGACTGCGCAGCAGCCCCAAAACCAGGCCCTGAGTAGTATCAGGTACACCGCGTTCTCCTTAATCGGGGGGCACTTCGCCCCCCAACGCGGGGCAAGCCCGCTCGCCACAGCGCCAGGTCGGGGAATTAGCGGGGGCTTTCATTGATCAAGGGGCTTGAAAATTGGTTCCTGAACCCACCCTGAAGAATTTTCGTATTCACCATTTCGACACTTTCCTACGGTTTACTCTGCCGGCACCGGGGCGTAAGCTTCGCGCGTTTTCATCAATAGCGGAGACCCTCAGTGGGTACTTGTTCGAGCGACAGTTGTCGGCCGGTCTCGGTAACCGGCACGTACTTGGCAAGGTAACGCGCATTCTTTTCGATGCCGTTGTCTCGCCAAAAAAGCGAGAAGCGGCATCCCGGTAGCGGCCAGTCCTGGCCCTGCCTCGATCCTCTCTCATCGACGCTGACCAGCCACCCGATTAACCTCGGGAGGCTACGGACGCGCCTGCCTGTTACGGCAGGCGGGCCAAATCTGTCTGTGCCTGTGAAACGGGCGCGGTGCAGAGGGCAGTACCTGCACGACGGGTTTTTACCTCGCGCAGGAGTAACACCATGAAACTCACTCTGCTCAAAGAGTTCTTCGCAGGCTTTCTGCGGACCCGCCATATCGCCCGGCATTTTCGCCGCCTGGCGATGCTCGAAACCGTGACCGACGCCAGCGTCAGCCGTGAAGTGCCGCCGACGTTGGCGCAAACCCTGGTGGCCGCCGCCAACAGTAATGCCGGGCAATTGCTCGGCACGCTGGGCAGCCATGCCGAGGGCCTGAGCACCCAGGACGCCGACGCCCTGCGCGTGCAATACGGCCTCAATGAAGTCGAGCATGAGCAGCCGCTGCCATGGTGGGTGCACCTGTGGCACTGCTACAAGAACCCGTTCAACCTGCTGCTGACCTTGCTGGCAGTGATCTCGTGGCTGACCGAGGACATGAAAGCCGCCACGGTGATTTTCTCCATGGTGGTGCTCTCGACCCTGCTGCGCTTCTGGCAGGAGGCCAAGTCGAACAAGGCTGCCGATGCGCTGAAAGCGATGGTGAGCAATACCGCGACCGTGCTGCGCCGCGATGCCGCCAAGCGCATTGAGCTGCCGATCAAGCAACTGGTGCCGGGCGACCTGATTGTGTTGTCGGCCGGCGACATGATCCCGGCGGACTGCCGCGTGCTCACGGCCAAGGACCTGTTCGTCAGCCAGGCGGCGATGACCGGTGAGTCGATGCCGGTGGAGAAATTCGTGCAGCAGCAGGACGCCGCCACGCGCAACCCGCTGGACCTGGAAAACATTCTGTTCATGGGCACCAACGTGGTGTCCGGCGCCGCCACCGCAGTGATCCTGGCGACCGGCAACAGCACCTATTTCGGCGCGCTGGCCCAACGCGTGACGGCCACCGACCGCGCCACTACGTCGTTCCAGCATGGCGTGAACAAGGTCAGCTGGCTGCTGATCCGCTTCATGTTCGTGATGGCGCCGGCAGTGCTGTTCATCAATGGCTTCACCAAGGGCGACTGGACCGAAGCGCTGTTGTTTGCGCTGTCGATTGCCGTGGGCCTGACCCCGGAAATGCTGCCGATGATCGTCACCTCCACCCTGGCCAAGGGGGCGGTGTTTCTGTCGCGCAAGAAGGTCATTGTCAAGCGCCTGGACGCGATCCAGAACTTCGGCGCCATGGACGTGCTGTGCACCGACAAGACCGGCACGCTGACCCAGGACAAGATTTTCCTGGCACGCCATGTCGACGTGTGGGGCGAGGACTCCGACGACGTACTGGAAATGGCCTACCTCAACAGCTACTACCAGACCGGGCTGAAAAATCTGCTGGACGTGGCGGTGCTGGAGCACGTGGACGTACACCGCGAGTTGAACGTGGGCACGGCCTTCCACAAGGTCGATGAAATTCCGTTCGACTTCAATCGCCGACGCATGTCGGTGGTGGTCGCCGAGCAAGGCTTGCCGCACCTGTTGATCTGCAAGGGCGCCGTGGAAGAAATCCTGTCGGTGTGCACCAGCGTGCGTCACGGTGACGTCAACGAGGCGCTGACCGACGAGTTGCTGGCGCGTATTCGCCAGGTCACTGCAGCGTTCAACGAAGAAGGCCTGCGCGTGGTGGCGGTGGCCGCACAACCTATGGCGCCGGGTCGCGATACCTACAGCCTGGCGGATGAAAACAACCTGACCCTGATCGGCTATGTCGCGTTCCTCGATCCCCCCAAGGAAAGCACCGCGCCGGCGCTCAAGGCGCTCAAGGCGCATGGTGTTGCGGTCAAAGTACTCACCGGCGACAACGAACTGGTCACTGCCAAGATCTGCCGCGAAGTAGGCCTGGAACAGCAAGGCTTGCTGATGGGCAATGACATTGAAGACATGAGCGACGCCGAGCTGGCCAAGGCGGTGGAAACCACCAATGTGTTCGCCAGGCTCACACCCAGCCACAAGGAGCGCATCGTGCGCCTGCTCAAGGCCAACGGGCACGTGGTCGGGTTCATGGGCGACGGCATCAATGATGCGCCGGCGCTGCGTACCGCCGATATCGGGATTTCGGTGGACAGCGCGGTGGATATCGCCAAGGAAGCGGCCGACATCATTCTGCTGGAAAAGAGCCTGATGATCCTCGAGGAGGGCGTGCTCGAAGGCCGTCGTACCTTCGCCAACATGCTCAAGTACATCAAGATGACCGCCAGTTCCAACTTCGGCAACGTGTTTTCGGTGCTGGTGGCCAGTGCGTTTATTCCGTTCCTGCCGATGCTGCCGATGCACCTGCTGGTGCAGAACCTGCTGTATGACATTTCGCAGATCGCGATTCCGTTCGATAACGTTGACGAGGAGATGCTCGCCAAGCCGCAACGCTGGCAGCCGGGGGACGTGGGGCGCTTCATGCTGTTCTTCGGGCCGATCAGTTCGATCTTCGACATCACCACGTTTGCCCTCATGTGGTACGTGTTCGATGCCAACACCCCGGACCACCAGACCCTGTTCCAGTCCGGCTGGTTTGTGGTGGGGCTGCTGACCCAGACGTTGATCGTGCACATGATCCGCACCCCGAAAATTCCGTTCCTGCAAAGCCGTGCGGCGATGCCGTTGATGGTGATGACCGGAGTGATCATGGCCGTGGGGATTTTCCTGCCGATGGGGCCGCTGGCGCATTACTTCAAGCTGCAGGCGTTGCCATCGCTGTACTTCGTGTTCCTGCCGGTGATTCTGCTGGCGTACATGGCGCTGACCCAGGCGGTGAAGGGCTACTACATCCGTAAATTTGGCTGGCAGTAAGACTTTATTGGCAACATTGCCTGCCCCTGTGGAAGCCAGCTCTCACAGGGGCAGGGTCGTTTTAATCAATGGCTGCAGACAGGGAAATTTTTTATGCAGGCAATCCATAACATTAACCTCGATTCGTTGATCGATACCCTGATCAGCCTCACGGCCGCGTTTATCTTCGGTGGCCTGATCGGCTTCGAGCGCCAATACCGTCAGCGCACGGCGGGCCTGCGTACCAACGTGCTGGTGGCGGTGGGTGCGGCGATCTTCGTTGACATGGCCAGCCGTCTTGGCGGTGCGGAAGGCGCAGTGCGGGTGGTTGCCTATGTGGTCTCGGGCATCGGCTTTCTCGGGGCCGGCGTGATCATGCGCGAAGAAGGCAATGTGCGCGGGCTCAACACGGCGGCCACGTTGTGGGGCTCGGCTGCGGTAGGCGCCTGTGCCGGTGCCGACCTGATTCTGGAAGCGCTGTTGGGAACTCTGTTCGTGTTGGCCGCCAATACCTTGCTGCGGCCGATCGTCAATAACATCAACCGCCAACCGCTGGACGTGGTATCGGCCGAGGTGACCAACATCCTCTATGTCATCGCGCGGCGCAGCCAGCAACAGGCGGTGATGGTGTTGCTGGAAGCCGAGCTGGCGCGCTGCAATTACCCGGCCAGTGACATTGATGTGCGGCCGTTCGGCAGCGAGGAAGTGGAGATCGAGGCCACCCTGGCCGCCACATCGGTGGATGGCGACGAGCTGGACGCGCTGGTGGCGCGTATTTCCGGTTCGACCCTGGTGGTGCAGGCGTTCTGGAGTCCGAGTACCACCGACTGACGGGGCGCGCGCAAGGCGCGTCCACGTTGCCGGATCTTCAGGCGTTGTGAGGATAAGTCCTACGCCTGGTCAGGAATATCCCTTCGGTTCAGGCGTTATTACGTTGCTAAGGTTGCGCTCTCGCTGCTATCCGGCGGCAAAAATTCGGCTGTGCCTATCCGAAAATGCTTTCAATCGAGGGGAACAGGCTGACCCGGTGTTGAGCGAGCGCAGTGCCGCCGGTCGGAACTGTCATTTCTCACAGGTACCTGCGTTTCGTGTGATGTGTGAATGTACTGGCGTCTCAGGGGAGTGTTATGAGTAAAGCGTTAATCGTCGATGATCATCCGTTTATCCGTCAAACCGTCCGGTTCCTGCTCAAACAGGAGGGTTTCACCGAGATCGATGAGGCGGGTAATGGCGCGGACGCGGTACAGAAGGCTCGGGAAGGTCGCCCGGATTTGATGATTCTTGACCTGTCCATTCCGAAGCTGGGTGGGCTGGAGGTGATCAGTCGGGTCAAGACACTGGGCTTGCCGTGCAAGATGCTGGTGCTGACCGCGTCCCTTGCGGAGTTTTTCTCTGCCCGCTGCATGCGCGCCGGCGCCATGGGGTTTGTCGCCAAGACCGGTGAACTGGACGAGCTGCAGAAGGCGATCAAGGCGGTGATGTCCAATTACAGCTGCTTTCCCAGCTTGCCGAGCAGTTCGGTACGGCGTGACGACTTGCAATCCACCGAGCTGCAACTGGTGGAGTCGCTGTCTGATCGCGAGTTGGAAGTCCTGCGCATGCTCGCACTGGGGCTGGGCAACAACCAGATTGCCGAGCAGATGCTGCTCAGCCATAAAACGATCAGCACCTACAAGACACGCCTCAAGGAGAAGTTGCGTATGTCCTCGGTGGTGCACATCGCAAAATTTGCCCAGCGCAACCACTTGATCTGACCGCACATGAGGTTCGTCAGGATTCGCCCCTTCATCATGGCCCTGTTACTGGCCTGGCTGCCGATGGTGGCGGCCGCTCTCGACGAGCCATCCTCCCTGCGTTTATTGGCGCATTCCAGTTTTCATGGTCCGTCCCCGGTATTGAAGGAGTCCGACTGGCGCTGGCTGCGTGAGCGGCGCACGTTGCTGATGGGGATTTCCGCCCCCGATTACGCGCCGTTTGACCTGACGAACAACAATGGTGAGTTCCAGGGCATCACCGCTGATTTTGCGGCGCTGATCAGCCAGGCCTTGAATGTCACCATCGAGGTCCGATCCTACGAGACCCGCGATGAAGTGATCGAAGCCCTCAAGCAGGGCGCCGTGGACTTCATCGGTTCCGCCAATGGCTATGAAGCCGCAGACCCGCAACTGGTGATGTCGCGCGCCTACGCCAACGACCAGCCGACCCTGGTCACTCGCACGGGTGACAGCCAGGCGCTGACCAGCGACCTTGCGGGCAAACGCGTGGCGATGCTTTATCACTACTTGCCACCCGAAATGGTGCGCGGTTTTTACCCCGATGCGCGTTTGGAGCTGTTTTCCTCGACGTTCGAGGCGATCGGCGCGGTGGCGTTCGGTCGCGCCGATGTGTATCTGGGCGATGCCATCAGCACCAATTACCTGATCAACCGTAACCATCTGAATAATGTGCGCATGGTGGACTTTTCCACCCTGGAAGTCAGCCCGTTTGCGTTCGCCCTGACGCGTGACAACAAGCAGTTGCTGGCAATTATCAACGCTGCGCTGACGGTGGTGCCGGCCAGCGAGCAAATGGAGATTCTGCGCCGCTGGAGTGGCGGCAACCTGGGGATTGTCGGCGCCGAGCGCTTGCAATTGAGTGCCAGTGAACAGCGTTGGCTGGAGAAACATCCACGGGTCAAGATTGCGGTGCCCGACAAGTTCATGCCGCTGTCTCTGATCGATGACCAGGGGCAATTCGAAGGGCTGAGCGCCGAGTTGCTGTCCCGTATCAGCCTGCGCACCGGCCTGAAATTCGATACCGTGCCGGGCCGCTCGATCCCGCGGCAGATCGATCAGGTGAGCGCGGGCGGAGCGGACATGCTGGCGGTGGTGACGCCCAGTGTCGAGGGCGCCGAAAAGGTTCGTTTCACCCGGCCCTATCTGACCAACCCGCTGGTGCTGGTGACCCGTGGCGAAGAGCGCAGCCCGCTTACGCTGGAGGACATGGTGGGTAAGCGCCTGGCGCTGATCGGCGGCAGTGGCCTGCACGATACGATTGCGCAGAACTTTCCCGGTATCCGTTTCGTGGACGTCGAGAACCCGGAACAGGCGCTGGCGCTGGTGGCCAATGGCGGCGCAGAGGGCGCGGTCAACTCGCTGCTCAGTGCGCGCTTTATGATCGCTCGGTCTTACCGCGACCGCCTGCGCGTTACCAGCACGATCGGCTCGGACCCCGTGCGTATCGCCTTCGGGGTCAACCGCAGCCAGCTGGAACTGTTTTCGATCCTCGACAAGGCACTGCTGAGCATCACGCCGCAGGAAATGGATGAAATCATCGGCCATTGGCGCAATGAGGTCATCATCGAGGACAGTTACTGGCTGCGTCATCGCAACATCATCCTGCAAGGGTTCGGCCTGGCTGCGCTGCTGTTGGTGATCACCCTGGGCTGGGCCATTTATCTGCGCAGCCTCATCCGCAAGCGAGTGCAGGCCGAGCGCGCCTTGAGCGATCAGATGCGCTTCATGAGCGTGTTGATCGACGGTACGCCGCATCCTATTTACGTGCGTGACCGCCAGGGACGGTTGATGGCCTGCAACAACGCGTACCTCGACGTGTTCGGCTTCAGGCTCGAAGAGGTGATAGGCAAGACCGTGGTCGAAACCGACACCGGCAACCCGCCCCAGGCGCAGCTGTTCCATGAGGATTACATGCGCCTGATGACCAGCGGCGTGCCGCAGATTCACGACAGAATCCTCAAGGTGCCGGGTAACAAGGTGCTGACCATTTACCAATGGATGCTGCCGTACCGCGATGGCGATGAGAACGTGGTGGGCATGATTGCCGGTTGGGTGGATGTGAGCGAACGGCAACGGTTGCTCGGTCAGTTGCAGGAGGCCAAGGAAGATGCGGACGCCGCCAACCGCGCGAAGACCACGTTCCTGGCGACCATGAGTCACGAGATTCGCACGCCCATGAACGCGGTGATCGGCATGATCGAGCTGGCCCTGGCGAATGCCGAGCAGGGCCGCCCCGACCGCGATGCCCTGCAGGTGGCGTCGGTGGCGTCACGCGGCATGCTGGAGTTGATCGGCGATATCCTGGACATCGCCAGGATCGAGTCCGGCCACCTTTCGCTGGCCCAGGAGCCGGCCAATCTGCATGAACTGCTGCTGTCGGTGGCGCGAGTGTTCGAAGGGCTCGCGCGGTCCAAGGGCCTGGCGCTGCAGGTGGAACTGGATCCGTTGATGGATTGCCCGGTGCTGGTTGATCCGTTGCGGTTCAAGCAGGTGATGTCCAACCTGCTGAGCAATGCGATCAAATTTACGTCGCGGGGCCAGGTGCGGTTGGGAGGATGCGTTTCGCCGACCAGCGATGCTGACCAACTGGAGTTCAAGTTGTGGGTCGAAGACGCCGGAATCGGCATCAGTGCGCAAGACCAGCAGCGCCTGTTCAACCCGTTTATCCAGGGCAGCAACAGTGAGCAATCGGCGCGCAGCGGGTCCGGGCTGGGGCTGGTGATCAGCCGCAACCTGTGTGAAATGATGGGGGGCAAACTGCACCTGAGCAGCGTACTGGGCAAGGGCACGCGGGTGGATGTGGTCGTGACGCTGGCCCGCACCGCGCGGTTACCCACCGAGCATCCGGCGCCGGTCGCGCGGGTGCAACCGGTTAAGGCATTGGACATCCTGGTGGTGGATGACTATCCGGCCAACCGCGTGCTGCTGGCCCGTCAATTGAGCTTTCTGGGGCATCGAATCAGGACTGCGGATGAGGGCAATCAGGGGTTCGAGCTATGGAAAACTGCACCTGCGGATGTGGTCATCACCGATTGCAACATGCCGCTCAAGAATGGCTACGCATTGGCCCGTGATATTCGCGCGTATGAACGCGAGCACGGCCGGGTGCCATGCCTGCTGCTGGGTTTTACCGCCAATGCGCAACCTGAAGAAACCGAACGCTGTCGCGAGGCCGGCATGGACGGTTGCCTGTTCAAACCGGCGGGCCTCGAAGACTTGCGCTCGGCGTTGGCCGCGCTCACCGATCAAGCGTCAGCTGCGGGCCAGGCCGCTGTAGTTGACTTGGGCGCTCTGGTCTCGCTGACTGGCGATGATCGCGCCGCGCTGCTTGAGCTGCTGGCGCCGTTGCTCGACAGCCTGCAGGCTGACCGCGCGCTGCTTTCGAAGCTGCACAGTGAGCTCGACTTTCACGCGTTGCATGATCTGGCTCACCGCGTCAAAGGTGGCGCGCACATGGTCAGGGCCCACGTACTGATCGCGTGTTGCGACACGCTGGAGGCGGCTTGCCTGCGCCAGGAGCGCAACGCACTGGTTGCGGCGGTAGAGGCGGTAGGCGTGGCGATTGACGATGTGCATCACGGCTTAAATGTTTATTGCAACCAGCCTTGACTGTGATTTATGGCCATTCGGTAAGTTTGGGACAACTCCTACGCGAAGGGGGAACAAGCCTGATTTTGTCTGCGGGATATGTCTGGAAAATGGGCCGCGCTCACTGACGAGCTCCGCCTGCGCAGGTACCCGACATGCCGAACAAAGCACTGACCATCCTGATTGCCGATGAACAGCACCTGCAACGACTGCACATCGAGAGAATGCTCAATCAGCTGGGATATCACCGCATTCTGCCGGTGCAAACCTTCGAAGAAGTCCAGATCCTGACGGGCATTCCGGCCGAGCCCTTCGATGTATTGATCATCAATGCGGGACTGGCGGCCCAGGCGACCGGGCCCCAGCCCCAGGCCCGTCATGTGTTGGTGTACGACCATCTGAACCTCGCCGCACCCGCCGGCGCAATGTCGACGTTGCCGGTACGTTTGCCCGGCGTTCCGGACACGGTCAACCTCAAGCACTTCATGGACATCATCGATCCCCCTGGGGCTTCGCGGGGGCTGCGGGTTTTACCGTGGCTGCGGGAGTTGTCCCGCAAGCCGGCTGCCTGAGTTCAATCCCACTGCGGTGCGATGCTCTTGGGGCTGGTCAACCGATGGCCACGTTCCAGGCTGGCAATTTGCGTCATGTCGTCGGCGCTCAAGGTCAGTTGCAGGGCTTTCAGGTTGCTCGCAAGGTTGGCGCGTTTGGTCGACGACGGAATCACCGCGTGGCCCAGTTGCATGGCCCAGGCCAGCGCCACTTGCGCCGCAGTGGCTTGGTGGCGTTCGGCGATTTGCTTGAGTACCGGGTCGTTGAGCACTTCGCCATAGGCCAGGGTCATGTACGAGGTAATCTGGATATCGTTGGCGTGGGCGAATTCCACCACCTTGCGGTTTTGCAGGTAGGGGTGCAGCTCGATCTGGTTGGTGGCGATATTCTCCGCGCCTACGGCGGCAATCGCCTGTTTCATCAGGTCGACCGTGAAGTTGGAGATGCCGATCTGACGCGTCAGGCCCAGGCGCTTGGCTTCCAGTAACTGGCCCATGAACTCGGCGACGGGTACCTGGTTTTGCGGTGACGGCCAGTGAATCAGCGTCAGGTCCAGGTAATCGGTTTTCAGCTTGCGCAGGCTCTCCTGCAGGCTGGGAATCAACTGGTCCTGGGCGAAATTGGATACCCATATTTTGCTGGTGATGAACAGCTCGTCACGTGGCACGCCACTGTCGGCAATCGCCTGACCAACCTCGGCTTCGTTCTCGTAGATCTGCGCCGTATCGATGGCGCGGTAGCCCAGTTCCAGGCCGGTGCTGACGGAGTCGATCACCACCTGGCCCTTCAAACGGAAGGTGCCAAGACCGAAGGCGGGGACTTTTTGCGTTGGGATGGACATCGGATGCTCCTGAACGGGTGTGAACAATGGAGTCGAGTATCCACGCGTCGTTCCGTTGGAAAAACCGCCGAATCCGCAAAGGACTGTTGACCGAGTGGCACGAATAGCGGTGCGACTCGATCAACGGTGGGAGGAAGCAAGCCCCCTCCCAGACTTTGATCTTTAGCGGTCAGGCGAGTGTGCGGGGGGCGCGCAAGCGTTCGGCCGCACTGCGCAGCAATTGCTCGGTGGCGGTCCAGCCCAGGCAGCCGTCGGTTACCGAGACGCCGTATTTCATCGACGCGCTCAACGGCTGGCAGCCTTCGAACAGGTGGCTTTCGAGCATCATGCCGATCAGCGACGTGTCGCCCTGCAAGCGTTGCTCCAGCACCTCGTTGAACACGGCCGGCTGACGCAGCGGATCCTTGCCGCTGTTGGCATGGCTGCAATCGACCATGACGCGTGCGGCCACCTTGGCGTTGGCGAGGTCTCGCTTTACCTGTTCTACATTCTGCGCATCGTAATTCGGCCCGCGGTGACCGCCGCGCAGCACCAGATGGGTATCGGGGTTGCCCGGGGTCTGGATGATCGCCGGGTGGCCCTGGCTGTCGACACCGAAGTGGCGATGGGGGTGGGCGGCCGAGCGCATCGCGTCACAGGCAATGGCGACGCCGCCGTCGGTGCCGTTCTTGAAGCCCACGGGCATGCCCAGGCCGCTGGCCATTTCGCGATGGATCTGCGATTCGGTGGTGCGTGCGCCAATTGCGACCCAACTGAGCAGGTCATCGAAGTAGCCGGCTGCCATGGGCTGCAGCAGCTCGGTCGCGACCGGCAGGCCCAGGCGCAGCATTTCGCGCATCAGCTCGCGCGACAGCGTGAGGCCGGCGGCCATATCGTCGCTGCCGTCCAGGTGCGGATCGTAGGCCAGGCCTTTCCAGCCGATGGTGGTGCGGGGTTTCTCGACGTAGGCGCGGATCACCAGCAGCATCTGGTCACTGACGTCCAGTGCCAGCTTCTTCAGGTTGCGGGCGTATTCCATGGCCGATGCCGGATCGTGGATCGAACACGGGCCGACAATCACCAGCAAGCGTGAGTCTTCGCCATTGAGAATGGCGCGCACGGCTTGGCGATGGGCGTGGATCTGTTCATTGAGGAACGGACTGAGGGGCAACTGGTGCTTGAGTTCAAGCGCGCTGGGCAGGCGCCGGGTCAGGGCTTCATTGGCGCAGGTCAAGGCGTGGAGGGGCAGGGCGGCGACGGAGGAGTTCATATTCAGGGCTTCCTGGGCAAGCGGCGGGCTATTCCCGCGCACTTGGCCTACTGGGGTGTTCGACAATTGGCCGGGTTGGCTACGGGTGTGGATTTGCCACCAGCGGGTGACCGATCGGAGGCGGCAGGCTGTCCCGAGCGGAGCTGGCTAAATCGCCATGCAGTGCACGTGTCGTAACGGTAATAGGTGGCGTAGTTCATGGCTTGATTCCTTGTGTAAGTGCAAAGTTGTTAAGGGCTGAAAAAACAAAACCCCCGATCGGGGAGCCGACCGGGGGTTAGATTTCTCTGGTAGGCGACCCCTTGAACAGTGGGCGCCGATTTCAGGTATCAGGCGCGCCAGTGGCTAAACCAATACCCAAAATAAAAGCTGACCAGCGCGCTCAAACCGCTCACGCGGGCAGCCGCAACCGAGCGCTGGACGCTGGCAGCCGGGCTAACCTGAGGGTGAGTGAGTTGCAGCATGGTCGCTCTCCGAAATGATGGTGCCGAGCTTACTAGAGGCGCCCTGGCAGATTCAATCAGTAATTTCTATTGCCCGCAGGTACTTACCGCTATGGGGTGAGTGCCGATATGCTGGTCGCCTGTTGATGATTGATCGGATGCGACCATGACTGCCCTGACCCTTGCTGCTGCGCAATCCATTTCCATTGCTGGCGATGTGCCGGCGAATATCCAACGGCATGTGGCGCTCATGCGCGAGGCGGCTGAACAAGGCGTGCAATTGCTGATATTTCCCGAGCTGTCGTTGACCGGGTATGAGCCTTCGTTGGCGGCTGAACTGGCAATCGCTCCGGAGGACGCGCTGCTGTTACCGCTGCGCGAAATGGCGCGCGAACTTCAGATAACGGCGGTGGTGGGCATGCCGATTCGATTGACGCCGCAGGCAGGCGTGCTGATTGGCGCGCTGGTGCTGGGCGCGGACGGCGGCCTGGCGCTCTACACCAAGCAGCACTTGCACCCCGGCGAAGACGTGGCCTTCGTTGCAGGGCAAGGTGGTGCCGCTCTGGAATGGGGGAGCGACCGAATCGCACTGGCGGTATGTGCAGACTTTTCCCGCGCCAGTCATCCTCTAGCTGCGGCGCAGTCAGGTGCCAATATATATGCCGCCGGTGTACTGATCAGCGAAGGAGGGTACGCGGGGGACAGTGCGCTGCTGCAGGGCTATGCCGTTGAACACAAACTGCTGGTGTTGATGGCCAACCATGGTGGACCCTCGGGTGGCTGGGCCTGTGCCGGGCGCAGCGCAATCTGGGCGGCGGATGGCCGTTTGCTGGCAGCTGCGCCTGGCATCGGTGATGCGCTGGTGATTGCCCATTGCGATGGCGATCAGTGGGCTGGCCGGGTGGTGGCGCTGTAAATGGCCTTTCACTTTCGCGCAGCCACGCAGCAGGACTTGGCTTTTGCCCGCACGCTCACCCACGAAGCCATGAACAATTACTACCAGCAGTACGGCTTGCTGTGGTCTGACAGAGGCTTCGACATGGCCTGGGCAGATCGGGAAAACTGGTTGATTTGCCGCGACGCCGATGTCCTGGGTTTTATCAGCCTGAGTCGCGACAGCCGGGCGCTCTATATCCGCGAGCTGCATATGATCGAGGGCTGTCGTGGTCTGGGTGCGGGAAGCTGGGTGCTGCAACAGATGGCGTTAAAAGCGCAGGCGCCAGGCCTGTTGCGGTTGACCGTGTTCAAGACCAACCCGGCGCGCAGGCTCTATCAGCGCATGGGCTTCAGCATCGTCGGTGAAGAGAATTGTTTCTGGCGAATGGAGCAGATTTGCCGCGCAAGCTGACCATGCGTCAAATCCTAATAAGCGCATACTGCCTTCAGGAACCGAATTCCTGATCTTCGTTCTGGCTCTCAGCCTCAGCAAGGATGATCCCTTCTTTCATGCCCAAAAGGACCGCTACCTTATGGGCCTCCCCACGCCGCCCCTTTTTGCGCCCAGCGAACACTTGATAGGTGGTTGCCGGATCTACACCCTGTTCACGGACGAACGCTTGCACAGACTTTCACTGGTGTTCCAGCCAGGCCTTGGCTTGTGCAGCGGTCCGAATTCCGGGCATAGTTCAAAACCGTTCAAGTTTGTTTAACCAGGAGGTGAGTGTGTCATCTCTTGGGGGGTTCAAATAGGATCATGCATCCAAATGAGTGGAATCAGTTCACGTTTAAGGCAAGAAAGAGAGCGGCTTGGCATGTCGCAAAAAGTTTTTGGTGAGATTGGCGGCGTGGAGGCCAACGCACAAGGTAAATATGAAAGTGGCGGTCGGGCGCCTAAAGCCGACTACCTGTCTCGTGTGGCGGAGAAAGGCGTGGACGTGCTTTACGTGCTGACGGGCAACGCTACGCCGATTCAACTGGCGCATCTGAGCCAGATCGAAGAAAAAGTACTGGGTGATTACCGTACGAT
Organism: Pseudomonas sp. Leaf59; assembly: GCF_920984685.1. Classification (NCBI taxonomy): domain Bacteria; kingdom Pseudomonadati; phylum Pseudomonadota; class Gammaproteobacteria; order Pseudomonadales; family Pseudomonadaceae; genus Pseudomonas; species Pseudomonas sp. Leaf59. The sequence continues at coordinate 169,509 of NZ_CAKLBR010000003.1, forward strand.
GTTCAAGGAGGACCAGGATGCGATCCGCCGTCTGACGTCGACCCTGGCTGAGCACTCCCTTAAGGTGAACGGCAGAGTTACGGCGAACGGCAAATCCAGGCAGCCGCTTCAGGATTCCTGACGGTTTACCCAGGAAAAAGCGCCGTTCGTCATCCGACGAACAGGCGCGCGGCGCCAAAAAATCATATATGACACGTGCAACTAGGTCTGTGCCTTGGTTTTTTGCTAAGGTGTTCGGCAATGTATAAAGACCATTTCGCGAGGTGTCTGCTTGATTAGGGTGCTAGTAGTCGATGACCATGATCTCGTTCGTACAGGCATTACACGAATGCTGGCTGACATCGACGGCCTGCAAGTAGTCGGCCAGGCCGAATCAGGAGAAGAATCCCTGATCAAGGCCCGGGAGTTGAAACCCGATGTGGTGTTGATGGACGTCAAGATGCCCGGAATCGGCGGGCTTGGGGCAACGACCAAACTGTTGCGCAGCCATCCGGACATCAAGGTCGTGGTGGTCACCGTGTGCGAGGAAGACCCGTTTCCAACTCGTCTGTTGCAGGCCGGTGCCGCCGGTTACCTGACCAAGGGCGCAGGCCTGGCAGAAATGGTACAGGCCATTCGCCTGGTATTTGCCGGCCAGCGGTATATCAGTCCGCAGATCGCCCAGCAGTTGGCCATCAAGTCTTTCCAGCCCACCAGTGATTCGCCGTTCGATGCGCTGTCGGAGCGGGAAATCCAGATTGCCCTCATGATCGTAGGCTGCCAGAAGGTGCAGACGATTTCGGACAAGCTGTGCCTCTCACCCAAGACCGTCAACACCTACCGTTATCGCATTTTCGAGAAGCTCGCCATCAGCAGTGATGTTGAATTGACCCTGCTTGCGGTGCGTCACGGCATGGTGGACGCCAGCGCCTGACATGACCACGCCGTTCGATCCAAGTGCCTTCCTCTCGACCTGCAGTGGCCGCCCCGGCGTGTACCGCATGTTCGACAGCGAGGCGCGCCTGCTGTATGTCGGTAAAGCCAAGAACCTGAAGAACCGTCTGGCGAGCTACTTTCGCAAGACCGGTCTGGCGACCAAGACCGCCGCCCTGGTGGCGCGTATCGCCCAGGTCGAAACCACCATTACCGCCAACGAAACCGAAGCGCTGCTGCTTGAGCAGACGTTGATCAAGGAATGGCGGCCGCCCTACAACATCCTGCTGCGTGACGATAAATCCTACCCCTACGTCTTTTTATCCGATGGCGCCTTTCCGCGCCTGAGTATTCACCGTGGGGCCAAGAAGCAGAAGGGCAAGTACTTCGGACCCTATCCCAGCGCTGGCGCGATTCGTGAAAGCCTGAGCCTGTTGCAAAAGACCTTTTTTGTGCGCCAGTGCGAAGACAGTTTCTACAAGAACCGTACGCGACCGTGCCTGCAGTACCAGATCAAGCGGTGCAAGGCGCCTTGTGTCGGCCTGGTCGAGCCTGCGGAGTACGCCGAGGATGTGCGCCATTCGGTGATGTTTCTCGAAGGGCGCAGCAATGCCCTCACCGATGAGCTCTCCGGCGCCATGGAGCAGGCGGCCAGTACCCTGGATTTCGAGAAGGCCGCCGAACTGCGCGACCAGATCTCACTGTTGCGTCGCGTGCAGGATCAGCAAAGCATGGAGGGTGGCACCGGCGACGTCGATGTGATCGCCGCCTTCGTCAACCCCGGCGGTGCCTGCGTGCACCTGATCAACGTTCGCGGCGGCCGGGTGCTGGGCAGCAAAAACTTCTTCCCGCAGACCGGTATCGACGAAGAAGTGGCCGAAGTCATGGCCGCGTTCCTCGGCCAGTACTACGTGAGCAGCCCGGAGCGCGATCTGCCCTCGGAGCTGATCGTCAACGTGGTACACGAAGACTTCCCCACGCTCATCGAAGCGATTCACGAGTTGCGCGGCCGCGAGCTGGCCATCAGCCACCGCGTACGCGGCACCCGTGCGCGTTGGCAGCAATTGGCCGTGACCAACGCCGAACAGGCCCTCAGCGCGCGCCTTGCCAATCGGCAGCATGTTGCCGCACGGTTTGACGCGCTGGCCGAAGTCCTCAAACTCGAGGAGCCACCACAGCGCCTGGAATGCTACGACATCAGCCACTCCAGCGGCGAAGCCACCGTGGCCTCCTGTGTGGTGTTCGGGCCGGAAGGACCGATCAAATCCGATTACCGGCGCTACAACATTGAAGGCGTGACGGCCGGCGATGACTACGCGGCCATGCACCAGGCCCTCATGCGCCGCTTCAGCAAACTGAAGGAAGGTGAGGGCAAGCTGCCCGATATTCTCTTGGTGGACGGCGGCAAGGGCCAGCTGTCGATGGCCCGCGACGTGCTTAATGAACTGGCAGTGCCGGACCTGATCCTGCTCGGCGTGGCCAAGGGGACGACGCGCAAGGCCGGTTTCGAGACCTTGTACTTGAATGATGCCGCCCATGAGTTCACCTTGAAGGGCGATTCACCTGCGCTGCACCTGATTCAACAGATCCGCGACGAAGCCCACCGATTCGCCATCACCGGCCACCGCGCCCGTCGTGGTAAAACCCGACGAACCTCAACCCTGGAAGGGGTGGCAGGGGTAGGGCCGACGCGCCGACGTGACCTGCTTAAACATTTTGGTGGCTTGCAGGAGCTGTCCCGTGCCAGCATTGACGAAATAGCCAAAGCACCCGGTATCAGTAAAAAGCTCGCTGAGCTGATTTATGCAAACCTGCACAGCGAATAGAATGCCTTTCCACCTCGTAGCCAGTTGTGCCGATGAATATCCCTAATCTGATCACCGTTCTACGCGTCCTGCTTATCCCGATTTTCATTCTGTTGTTCTATTTGCCCTACGAATGGAGCTATGCGGCGTCAAGTTCCGTGTTCGCTTTCGCCGCCGCCACCGATTGGCTCGACGGCTACCTGGCCCGCCGACTGGAGCAGAGCACGCCGTTCGGCGCGTTCCTCGACCCCGTGGCCGACAAGCTCATGGTGGCCGTTGCCCTGGTATTGCTGGTGCAGGAACACGGCAATCTGTGGCTGACGCTGCCGGCCGCGGTCATCATTGGCCGCGAGATCGTGGTCTCGGCCCTGCGCGAGTGGATGGCCGAAATCGGCGCCCGCGCCCACGTTGCCGTTTCCAACATGGGCAAGTGGAAAACCGCCGCGCAAATGCTTGCGCTGGTCATTCTGCTGGCCAACCCGTCGGACTTCTCCTTCTGGGTGCTGACAGGCTACGCCTTGTTGTTGATCGCCGCCGGCCTGACCCTGTGGTCCATGCTCCAATACCTGCGCGCTGCCTGGCCGCATCTGCGCACTACCGTCGAAAAGAAATAAAACTTTTTTGAATCAAGGTGTTGACGAGCGCCGAGGATTCTATAGAATGCGCGTCACCAAGCGGGAATAGCTCAGTTGGTAGAGCACGACCTTGCCAAGGTCGGGGTCGCGAGTTCGAGTCTCGTTTCCCGCTCCAAGATTCAGAAAAAAGCCACTCAGATGAGTGGCTTTTTTTTGCCTGAGAAATGTCTGTACTCAGGTTGACAGGCTACTTTCGGCTAAAAGCGGACGCTGGATAGCGTAGGCAGCATGTCTCCGAGATCGCAGTCTCCATCCGTGGTAATCAGTAGCGATTGCCCTGCGTATCGGTTAATGCTGAAACCACTTCGCCAGAAAACGGCTGATCTGCTGAATCACTGCCCGCGGCCGAGCCCCTCACCATCCCGGCAAATCATGCCATCCCCGGGCGAGCTCTCTTCAATCAACGCCATACCGCCCGGCCTGCAGATTGACCTAAAGCTGAAGTGCGTGGCGTCGCCAATCTCCACGTACTGCGTGGTTGTTTCAGGCATGCGCTTGACCCTGTCGGCGGACTCCAATTCGGGCGACATGTCCTCCGTTGGCACCCCCCCCCGCAATCACCAGAGCCAGCACCGGCAGGGCGGCCAAGCTGGCGCTGGTGACGCCGCGCGCCAGGCCCAGGTCCAAAAGTGTGTTCTGGCATCGGTTCTTCCTTGGTTACCCATTGAGGCTTCAGCGTGTGGTTCGTCAGGGCCATCTGCAGCGAATGTTTGTCCGAGCTGCGGTGCTCTCATGATTCGTCGTACCGCACGTAAGGGTAAGCATGCTGGGCGTCAGTTTTGGGGTTGCTCCAAGTTTCCTGTATGTAAAGGTACGAGAAGCTAAGGCCTATCTCAGTGGTAGTTCCCGGAGTGGCGCAGACGTTGATAACTGCCAATGCGAATTCAGCCTCAAGCACGCCCGTAAGCAACGCGATGAAGCGCGACCGTCGCTGGCTTAGAACATCAATCCCGTGCGCGCCACGTTCAAGATAACGCTCATCGCCGACTCTCGAAATTCGCGCGCAACAGCTTCGTGCTCAAATCCTCCCAGTGCTCGACAAACGCCGCCCGAGCCGTCTCGAAATCCCGACTGCGCAAGCACTCTATCAAGTGCTCGTGGTCGGCGACGATGTCCTTGGGGTCTTCGTAGCAGGGTTGTTGCAGCACCAGCAGCAATTCGATCTCGCTCTCCAGCATGGCGTAGCTGCGTTGTAATCGCGGGCTGCCGCTGGCGCGGATTATTGCCCGGTGAAAGTCACCATCGGCAACCACAACCTCTGAACGGGGCGCGTCGGCGGGGGTCTGGCGCAACTTTTCCACGGCGCTCAGTGCGTCAGGTGGGATCACGCCGCTCAGAATAATCATGCGCACCGCTTCGGTTTCCAGCACCCCGCGCAACCTGGCGATATCCACGATTTCGTTCGGCCCGAACTCGGGTATGCAAAAGCCGCGATGCGGCACTTTGAGCAGCAGGCCGAATGAAACAAGCAGCTGCGCAGCGCTGCGGAACGTGTTGCGGGCGACTTCGTATTCCTCCGCCATTTTGATGTCGCGCAGAAATTCACCGGGCTCGAAATCACCGTTCAGGATTCTGGCTTTGAGCTTGGCAGCCAACACCTCTACCGCCGACAGGTTGGCGGCAGGGGCTTGGATGTTGGTGGTCAGAAAATTCATTTCGTGCAAGACCCAGGTGGAGGCGCGGCTGAAGGCGATTCTAATACGTGTTGGGGATATTGCACCAGTGAGGATCTGAGTAGTCTCGATAATTGTGCGACAACTACAAAAAATCAAAAAAATTTTAATTTAATTATTTTTATTAAAATACAGATAGTTATGCGTGAGTCGTGTGTTTTTCAAGACGGATTTTCAGCGAATCTCTATTTTCGCCTCTTTAAAATTAAAAAGTTGTAGCACAATATTGCTCCATCGAAGGCTGCTCTACACGGTCTTCCAAGGCCTGGAGTTCAGCAATGCGAGAGATGCACGAAGCTGTAGATACGGACGGCCTTACGGCGTTGCAGGGCGATCTGGCGGCCCCTTTTACCCCGATTGCATTAGAAAAGGCCGGGCTGATTCTGCAGGATCAGTTCGGGATCAAAGCCGATCTGACGCGCTTCTCGACGGAAAAGGACGACACATTTCGCTGTGACACGGCTGACGGAAAATCCTGCGTTCTCAAAATTTCCAACCCCCGGGAAGTGCCGGTTGAGCTTTCGCTGCAAATCGACGTCATGCGTCACATTGGGCATACGGCCCCTGAGCTTCCGGTTCCCAGGGTTTACCCCTCGCTGCAGGGTGAGTACCTCACGCCCATCGAGACGGCCAATGGCGATGTCAGGCACGTGAGGCTGATGAGTTTTCTGCCGGGCATGCCCCTGGATAAAACCAGCGCGAATGCTGAAATTCGTGAGCACATCGGCGAAATGCTTGCACGCCTGAGGTTGGCCACCGCCGGGTTTTCCCACCCGGGCGAGTCTCGAAAAGTGTGCTGGGATGTTCAGCACCTGAGCACGCTTGAGCCCTTGATGAGCTACGTGCCCGAGCGCGCGCTTCGGCAGTTGCTGGAAAAGGCGCTCACTCGATTCCTGGATATCGAGGGATTGATTGCCGGTTGTCGCAAACAGGTGCTGCATAACGACTTCAATACCTCAAACATCGTCGTTGACCCGCACAACCCGACGTCCGTCAGCGGCATTATCGACTTCGGTGACGCCGTCAAAACGGCCATTGCCATTGATGTTTCCACCGCAATGATGAACCAGTTGGGCGTGGTCGGCGCAGGCAACGACGTGGATATCTTTGCCCCGGCAAACGATGTGCTGAGGGGGTATTTGCGTGTCGCCGATCTGACCGCCGAAGAGCTCTCCCTGATTCCCCATCTGGTCATGGCGCGTCTGGTCACCCGAGCCCTGCTAACCACCTGGAGGTCGCAGCTTTTTCCGCAAAACAGTGCCTACATTCTCAGGAATGCTGCCCCAGGCCTGGCTCAGCTGGACTGGATACTGGGCCGTTCACCGTCACACCTGTCAGCGCTTCTGATGCCTTTTGCCGATTGATCCATCCTTGAGAGTGAGGATTCAAATGAGTAATGCAAAAATCGAGGCTGTCCGCGGTGATATGCCCAACGGCTTCAACCCGGCCCATACCGAGCACCTGGACGCAGCGGCGCGCGAGCATATACAGCGGCGCACCAACCTGCTGGGGCCTGGCTATCGGCTGTTCTATAACGAACCGGTAGGCGTGGTCCGCGCCAAGGGTGCCTACCTCTACGACAAGGACGGTAACGAGTACCTGGACGCCTACAATAATGTGGTGTCGGTAGGGCATTGCCATCCGCGCGTTGTGGCGGCAATCACCCAGCAAATGAACACCTTGTGCAGCCACACCCGGTACATGCAGGAGGGGATTCTTGATTATGCCGAGCAACTGCGCGCTACCGCAGACGGTGAGATGGCGGCCGACGGCCAGATGATGTTTACCTGCAGCGGTTCGGAAGCCAACGATCTGGCAATCCGTATTGCACGCCATCACACCGGCAATACCGGCGTCATCGTCACTAGCGAGGCCTACCACGGCAACTCGGCAACGGTGGCGGCTTTTTCGCCGTCGCTGGGTGCCAATGCCAAACTCGATCCCTATGTACGTCGCGTGCCCGCGCCGGATTCTTACCGTATCCCGCGTGAAGCATTGGGGCGCTATATGGCCGATCAGGTCTCTGCCCAGATCCAGGATATTCAGCGCCATGGCGGCGGGGTCGCTGCCTTCATTGCCGACTGCCTGTTTTCGTCCGACGGGCTGTTCTGTGATCCGGTGGACGTGTTCGGGCCGATTGCCGACGTGGTGCGCAAGGCCGGCGGCCTGTTTATTGCCGATGAGGTGCAGTCGGGATTTGGTCGCAGCGGTACGCATTTTTGGGGCCATCAGCGCCACGGCGTGGCTGCGGACATCATCACCATGGGCAAACCCATGGGTAACGGCTACCCCGTTGCCGGGTTGATGGTGCGCCCGCAGGTGGTTGAAAGCTTTGGCCGTGACATGCGTTATTTCAACACCTTTGGCGGTAACAGCGTGGCCATTGCTGCCGCCCAGGCCACCCTCGACGTCATCCAGCAAGAGCAGCTCATGCTCAACGCCAAGCGCATCGGCGGACTGATCCTGGCAGGTCTCAGGGACCTCGCCGAGCGGTATGAGCAGATTGGCGACGTGCGCGGCACGGGCATGTACTTCGCCGTCGAGTTGGTCACAGACAGGGCCAGCAAAACCCCGGACATGAAGACCGCGCTGCGGCTGGTCAACCATTTACGTGAAAAACGTGTGCTCATTTCCGCCACGGGACCTGACGCAAGCATCCTGAAAATTCGCCCACCCCTGATCTGGACCGAAAGGGAGGTGGGGCGGCTGCTGGACGCCCTGGAGAGCGCTTTCGCGGCGTTGTGAAAAACACACGCCGGCTGCCTCGGCAAAGTCTGCCGGAGCAGGCCTCTCAAACAGTGTTTTGTACCAGTTAAACGTTACTTTCAATCGGTTTACAGGGCGTCAGGGTGTTTCAATAAATCCATCACAAACCGCCGTGTGCACCGAGTAAGGCTTGACCCGTTGCGACCTCATTAATCATTCAGGACTGCACTCATGAGCTTTCTTCGCCCCAAGTACATTACTTTCGACTGCTACGGCACGTTGACCAATTTCAAAACCGCTGCCTTGACGCGCGAGTTTTTCGCCGATCGCGTCCCGGCCGAGCGGATGGATCAGTTCATCAAGGACTTCGCAGCTCATCGGCTCGACCAGGTGATGGGCGACTGGCGACCCTATGACGAGATTCTCAAGACAGCCCTGGCGCACACCTGCACGCGTTGGGGGATTGAATACCGGCAAGAAGGCCAGCTGTATTACGACGCAGTGCCGACCTGGGGCCCACACGCGGACGTACCCGCAGGGCTTTCAAAAATTGCCGGCAAGATTCCCTTGGTGATTTTTTCCAACGCCATGGATGAGCAGATCATGCACAACGTCGACAAGCTTGGCGCACCCTTCCATAAAGTCTTTACCGCCCAACAGGCGCAGGCTTACAAGCCACGCCTGGCGGCGTTCGAATTCATGCTCGATAACCTGGGTTGCGGGCCGGAGGACGTGTTGCATGTGTCCTCAAGTTTTCGCTACGACCTGATGTCTGCCCACGACATGAAAATCAAGCACAAGGCGTTCGTTGCCCGCGGGCATGAACAGCCGGCGAACGCTGCCTTTGGCTATCACCAGATCCCGGACATTGGCGGGCTGCCAGGCCTGGTCGGACTCTAACCCATGAAAACCGCATCAGCGGAGCCTCAAGTGGTGCCCTTGCGCGCAGATCATCTGCCGCAGGCGGTCGATCTCTCACGCGCCTTGGCGTGGCCGTACCGTGAGGCTGACTGGCGCTTTGCCTTTGAGCTTGGCGCCGGTCTCGCGGTGGAGGCAGAGGGCCAACTGGTTGGCACTGCACTGTGGTGGCCGCAAGGCGAAAGCCATGCCACGGTAGGCATGATCATTGTGGCGTCAGCCATGCAGGGCAAGGGCATCGGGCGCGCGCTGATGGACGCTCTGTTGCAGCAGACCGGCGAGCGAACGCTGATGCTCAACTCCACCCAAGAGGGCCTGGCGCTGTATACCCGCCTGGGGTTCATCGCCCACGGGCGCATTTATCAGCATCAGGCGTTGCTGGAGCAGGCGTCCCATTTTGCCGGCCATGATGGGGCGCCTGTCAGGTTCATGCAGGCCGAGGATGAGCCGTCGGTGCGACAGCTGGACCGGGCTGCCACCGGCAGGGATCGCAGCGCATTGTTAAGTCACTTGTTCGACATCGGCAGCCTCCTCGTCGTTGATCACGGTGACGGCGTGGCGGCTTATGCCTGCGCGCGCGAATGGGGCCGTGGCGTGGTGATCGGTCCGGTGATTGCCAGTGGGTCAGAGGCCGTGCCGGATGGCAAAGCGCTTATCGCCGCACTTGCAGAGGCTCATCGAGGCCGTTTCATTCGCATCGACGTGACCGAAGACAGCGGCTTGTCACCCTGGTTGAGCGAGAACGGCTTGCCCTGCGTGGGTCATGCCACACCCATGGTGCGCACCACGCAAGCTACCCCCAACGCCGTTGAAACAGATGCGCGATTGTTTGCCCTGTCCAACCAGTCGATCGGCTGACCCCGGCAACCGCTGCAAAGCCTGCATGGCGCCAATGGCCCACTTACCCTCAGAGGATGGATGTTGCGTATGAAGATGATGCCCTATTGGCTGGACACCGCTCCCAGGTTTGCCGCGGGTGAACGTGACGCGCCCAGTGGTGAGGTCGACGTGGCGATTGTCGGCGCCGGTTTTACCGGCCTGTCGGCTGCCATCGCGCTGGCCAAAAAGGGCGCAAAGGTCGCGGTGTTCGAGGCCGGGCTGGTCGGCAACGCAGCGTCCGGACGCAACGGCGGGATGTGCAATAACGGCTTTGCGCAGGACTACCACGCGCTGTCGACCGCTATCGGACGCGAGCGCGCGAACCTGCTGTATCGCGCCTTTGACGCTGGCGTCAGTAAAGTGGAGTCACTGATCACGGAAGAGAACATTGACTGCAGTTTCAAGCGCGTCGGCAAGCTCAAACTGGCGGCAAAGCCTGAGCACTTCGACAAGCTGGCCCGGTCCCAGGCGCTCATGGCACAGGAATGCGACCCCGACACCTGCATGCTGACGCGCGAGCAGTTGAGCGGCGAAGTCGGCACAGACCGTTATTTTGGCGGGCTGCTCTTCGGCAAGAGTGCCGGCATGCACGTGGGCCGCTATGGTCAGGGGCTCGCCGAGGCCGCCGCCCGACGTGGCGTGCGTATCTACGAGCAGGCGCCGGTGCTTGGCCTGTCCCGTCAGACGGGCACCGTGCATCAGGTGAAGACGCCACGCGGCGAGGTGCGTGCCAAACAGGTCTTGCTGGCGACCGGCACGTCTGCGGTGGGGCCGCTTTCCTGGTTTCGCCGACGCATCGTACCGGTGGGGGCCTTCATCATTGTCACCGAGCCCTTGTCCGTCGAGATGCTCGACCGTCTGGTGCCGAGTCGGCGCATGTACACCGATACGAAAAACTTCGTTAACTACTTTCGCATCACGCCGGACAATCGTTTGTTGTTCGGTGGCCGTGCGCGCTTTGCCACGTCCAACCCTGCCTCCGACGCGAAAAGCGGGGTCATCCTGCAAAGAGCGCTGATCGATATTTTTCCCGAGCTGAGCGGTACGCGCATTGATTACTGCTGGGGAGGCATGGTGGACATGACCCGCGACCGGCTGCCCCGTGCCGGTGAGCACGACGGATTGTTCTACTCCATGGGTTACAGCGGCCACGGCACGCATATGGCGACCTACATGGGCGCGATCATGGCCGAGGTGCTCGATGGTCGCGCCGACCTCAACCCATGGCGGGACTTTGATTGGCCCGCTATCCCGGGGCATTTCGGCAACCCCTGGTTTCTGCCGTTGGTGGGCGCCTATTACCGGTTTCAGGACTTGGTGCGCTAAGCCGCGACCTGGATCGTGACACGCTGCACGCTAGTTACATTGATGTTGGCATCACCGTCGTTCGCGTTTGAAAGGACGTTCCGCTCAGTCGGGACACGCCGTTTTTCTCATTTTTCGACAGGTACAACTGAAATGACCGACACCGAAATCGACTCCCAACTGATCAGCGGCCAGGAAAGTCTGCGCGTCTTCGAAAGCCTGAATCGTGATGTCTCTCGACGCAGAACGCTGCAGATGCTGGGACTCGCCGGTGTCGCCGCCGCCGGGGCCGGTAGCCTGTTCGGCGCCGCCGGCAAGCTGCTCGCCGATGAAGCGGCCGCCCCCGGCAAAGGCAAGCCCGGTGGACGTATCCGTGTCGCCGGCATGAACAGCTCGACCGCTGACACCCTCGACCCGGCCAAGGGTTCCGGCTCTACCGACTACACGCGCCATTACATGTTTTACAACGGGCTGACGCGTTTCGACAGTCACATGGTGCCGCAGCTGGAGTTGGCCGAGCGCTTTGAGACCACCGATGCCACGCTCTGGGTGATCACCCTGCGAAAAGAGGTGACCTTCCACAACGGCAAGCCCCTCACGGCGGCCGACGTCGTGTTTTCGTTGTTGCGGCACAAGGACCCCATCTCCGGCTCCAAAGTCCTGTCGCTGGCAGAGCAGTTCAGCGAGATCAAGGCACTCGGCCAGAACGAAGTGCAGATCCGCCTCACTGGGCCGAACGCCGAGCTGATGTCGATTCTCGCGGTGTCGCACTTCCTGATCGTGCCCGAAGGCACCACTGACTTTAACCTGGGCATCGGCACGGGGCCGTTCAAGGTCAAGGAGTTCAAGCCCGGCGTGCGCTCGATTGCCGTGCGCAATAGCCACTACTGGAAACCGGGGCTGCCTTACCTGGATGAAATCGAATTCATCGGCATTGCCGACGAACCTGCAAGGATCAACGCGTTGCTTTCGGGCGATGTGCATATCACCAATGAAGTCGACCCGCGCTCCACCGTGCGCATCAAGGCCAGCAACACGCACAAGGTGATTTCATCTCCTTCGGGCAACTACACCGACCTGATCATCCGGCAGGATCAACTGCCAGGTCAGAATCCGGACTTTACCCTGGCGATGAAATACCTGCTGGACCGTGAGCAGGTGGTATCCGCCGTGTTCAGGGGGTTTGCCGTGGTCGGCAACGATCACCCGATTGCGCCGAGCGCGCGATACTTCAATGCCGCGCTGCCGCAACGCGCCTACGACCCGGAAAAAGCCAAATTCCTGCTCAAAAAAGCCGGCATGGAGAGCATCACCATGCCGCTGTTCGCCTCGCCGGCGGCCACCGGCTCGGTTGAAATGGCGGTGCTCCTGCAACAGTCGGCGAAACAGGCCGGGCTCAAGCTCGACGTCAACCGCATGCCAAGTGATGGTTACTGGAGCAATCACTGGGCCAAGCACCCGCTGACGTTCGGCAACATCAACCCACGGCCGAACGCCGACGTGATGTTTTCGCAGTTCTTCAAGTCGAACGCCCCATGGAACGAGTCCGCCTGGAAGAACGAGCAATTCGACCAGTTGCTGCTGCTGGCCCGTGCCGAAACCGATGACGCCAAGCGCGGCACTATGTACGCCGACATGCAGACACTGGTGCACGATCATTGCGGCATTGGCGTACCGGTGTTCATCAGCAACATTGACGGTGTCGATCAGCGCGTCAAAGGCTATGGCGCCAATCCGCTGGGCGGTTTCATGGGCTATATGTTCGCCGAGCAAGTCTGGCTGGATGCCTGATCGAGGCAGGGTATCTATAAAAATGAGGTGCCTGAGCGCCTGTGGCGATTGAGAGGGCTGCGGGCGTGACCTTGAACGTTAACTCGGCGCCGCCCTGGAAGCGGTACTCCGATAGTGCATCTGGGCTGATCGCGGATGAAAAGATGCGACGACCAGATACCCACTACGGAGCGCAGAGATGAGTTGTGAAGAACCGATCAAGAATGAAAACGCACGCGGTATCGACGTGTCGCGCTGGCAGGGCAACATCGACTGGGCGCGCGTGGCGGGCGCCGGCATCACCCATGCGATAGCGAAGATGACCGAGGGCGGTGACTACACCGATCCCACATTTGTCGAGAACTTCCAGGGGATGAAGGCGAACGGCTTGAAGGCCGGGGTTTACCACTATTTCCGTGCGTTGAGCAGCACGCCGTGTGAGCAACTGGCCAATATCAAGGCGCGCCTTGCCGAGGTGGACTTCAAGCTCGGGCAGGACATTTTGGCTATTGATGTCGAGACAAATCGTAACGAAAGCGCCACTGCGGATCAGATGGCGGATGCCCTGTTCCAGTTGGTGACGCTTGTTCGGGTTTCGCTGCTGGAGGGGGCCTATCCGCATATTTATGCCTCGCCCAACATCTGGAACAACCGCGTGGCCTGGCACACATATGACTTTAGCGAATGCCCGCTGTGGATCGCCAACTGGAACGTCGCCGAACCTACAGTTCCGCAAACATGGAACAAGCAGGGCAAGAGTTGGCGATGGTGGCAGCACAGCAGCAAGGGACAGGTTGACGGTATTCAGGGGGCGGTGGATCTGAATTGGGTCAGGCTCTGATCGCAAGCAGCACAACGGCGCTTATGTGGGCCGTTGTCTGCTGCGCGAAGATCAGCGCCTGTTGCCCTCCTTGCCAGCGCTCTATCGACCGCTAAGCAGCAGGCCTGACCCGAAAGGCCAGAAACACCGGGCCTGCGGGAAAGGAGCTGATTTCCAGCTCGTCCAGTGGATTGAGCGTGTTCATGCGGCTGCCGGCGTTGCTGTACAGCGTATGGTCGCCCGCAGCGGCGAGGTTGATCTTGCCGGCGGCGGCCTGGATCAGCGTCACCTTGAACCCTTCGGTCACTTCCTCACCTATCGTCAGGGTGACGTCGGTGTTGCTGATGACCAGAATCGATTTGCCTGAATCGGCCATGGTCAGGGGGCGACTGCCGGTGATCGAGGTGTTGGTGTGCACGTGGCCACCGGCGTGGTAGGTCACCATCCTGGGGTCGGCGAAGACGCGGGCGAAGGCGCCCACGTAATTGACGCTGGCGCGCATGTCATCAAATTGCTCGACCACATAAGTGCCGATGCTGCCGGCGGTGTCGGCATCGGAGTCAAACACCCATTTGCGACCGACCATCAGCCCGATCTGGGTGTTGGTGCGTACGCCCGTGCGCAGTTCTTCGAGGTACAGCGTGCCGATCTGGCCGCCGCCCTTGCCCTGCACGTAGGTAAGCCGCGCAATGGAGTGGCTGTCGCCCGTCGGGCTGCCCTGGGAGGTGTCGACCCGATAGTCGACACAGTCTGCCGAGAGGATGGTGGTGGTGGTGTTGGTATTGGGGGCCCAGGTGAACTCCAGCACCCTGCCGGCCTTGGCCTGTTCCAGTGAGACAGTGGTCTGCGAAGTGGTGCTGGAGCCTGACTGCTTCAGATCGTCGGTCATGATACTTGTCCTTAAGTGAGGTGTGATTGAGCTGTTCATCCATACAGTAGTTGCGATGTGGTCGGTGCGCGAGGTGAGGCGACGAAATGCACGGGCGAGCCTCATTTGCCCGCAGCTTCGCCATCCTGATGGAACTTCAACTGTGCAACAGTCCTCCACCAAGGATGCCTTCCTCACCTGCCGCCAGAGCCGCCCATGACCCAATCCCCCAGTAGCGCCAAACCGTCCCTGCGCCGGGCCATTAGCGGCCCGATGCTGTTTCTGTTCATCCTCGGTGACGTGCTCGGCGCCGGCGTCTATGCGCTGGCCGGCACCATTGCCGGCGAGGTGGGCGGGGCGATCTGGGTGCCGCTGCTGGTGGCACTGTTCTTCGCCATGCTCACTGCCGGCTCCTACGCGGAGCTGGTGACCAAATACCCGCACGCGGGCGCCGCGTCGGTGTTCGCCGAAAAGGCCTTCAAGTCGCCGCTGATTTCCTTTCTGGTCGGCTTCAGCATGCTCGCCGCAGCGGTGACCAGCGCCGCCGGGCTTTCGCTGGCGTTTGCCGGCGACTACCTGGCAGCGTTCATCGATATCTCGCCCCCTCTGGCTGCGCCGATCTTTCTGCTGGTGATTGCGCTGCTCAATGCGCGCGGGATCAAGGAGTCGCTGGGCGCCAACATGCTCATGACGGCGATTGAACTGTCCGGGCTGTTACTGGTGGTGGTCGCGGCGGCCTGGTGTTTCCAGATGGGCGACGCCAACCTCGGCCGCGCGTTCGAATTCAAGCCCGGCATCAACCCGATGCTCGCCGTGCTCGGCGCGGCGTTGCTGGCGTTCTACTCGTTTGTCGGCTTCGAGACATCGGCCAACCTCGCCGAAGAAATCCGTGACGTGCGCAGGGTGTACCCGCGTGCGCTGTTCGGCGCGCTGGTGACGGCGGGCATTGTTTACATGGCGGTAGGTGTCGCCGCGTCCACCGTGCTGCCAATGGACAGGCTGATGGCGACCTCGGCGCCGTTACTGGAAGTGGTGCGCGCCTCAGGCTTGAATATCCCGCCCAGGCTGTTTGCGTTCATTGCCCTGGTGGCGGTGGCCAACGGCGCGCTGCTGACCATGATCATGGCCAGCCGCCTGACCTACGGCATGGCCCGCCTGGGCCTGCTGCCCGAGCCGTTGTCGCGGGTGCTGCCCAAGCGGCGTACGCCCTGGGTGGCAATCATCGCCAGCAGCCTGGTGGCCATTGCATTGACGTTGACCGGCACCCTGGCGGCCTTGGCGCAGACGGTGGTGCTGTTGCTGCTCTTTGTGTTTCTGAGCACCAACCTTGCGGTGCTGGTACTGCGCCATGACACCCTCGACGTCGACCATTTTCGCGTGCCCACCTGGGTGCCGGTGCTGGCGATTGTGTCGTGCCTGCTCCTGCTCAGCCAGCAGAGCCTCGACACCTGGTTGCGGGGCGGCGCGCTGCTGCTGTTGGGCATGCTGTTGTACGGCTGCAACCGGCTGGCGACCCGGCCTAAAGCTTGAACTGGCGGGTCAGCTGATTGAGGTCGGTCGCCAGCTTGGTCAGCTCGGCTGTGGCAATCGCCGTCTGGTTCGAGCCTTCGGAGGCCTCGCTGGACAAGTCGCGGATGCTCACCAGGTTGCGATCCACTTCGCGCGCGACCTGGGCCTGTTCCTCGGCGGCGGTGGCAATCATCAGGTTGCGCTCGTTGATCTGACTCAGGGAGTCGGTGATGTCGCCCAGCACTTTGCCGGCGCCGTTGGCCATGTCCAGGGTCTTGCTGGCTTGAGCGCTGGTCTGGTTCATCGACGACACCGCATTGCCCGTGCCCGTCTGGATCGAGCTGACCATCTGCTCGATTTCCTGGGTGGATTTCTGCGTGCGATGGGCCAGGGCTCTTACTTCATCGGCCACCACCGCGAAGCCACGACCGGCTTCACCGGCGCGCGCGGCTTCAATGGCGGCGTTCAACGCCAGCAAGTTGGTTTGCTCGGCAATCGCCCGGATCACGTCCAGCACCTTGCTGATGTCATTGGCCATGGTCGCCAGCACTTGCACTTCACCGGAGGTGGTCTGCACGTTGGCGACCATCAGGTTGATGGCCGCGACCGTGTCGTTCACCTGATTGCGCCCGGCGATGGCGGCCGAGCTGGATTGCGCGGTCAGATCGGAGGTGGTGGCCGCATTGCCTGCGACTTCCTCCACGGCGGCGGTCATTTCGGTCACGGCGGTGGCCGCCATTTCAATTTCGTGGTTCTGACGCTGGATGGTGCGCGACGCGCCCTCGGTCACGGCATGCATTTCTTCGGCGGTGGCCGCCAGTTGCGTGGAGGAGTCGCCGATCAGCGCCAGTGCATCACGCAGATTGGACTGCATGGTGGCGATGGCTTTTGACAGTTGCGCCGCTTCGTCGGAGCCGTCCACCTCGATGCGCTGGCTCAAGTCATTGGCGGCAATGCGCTGGGCCATCAGCAGGGATTGATTGATCGGCACTGTGAGGCTGCGGGTGTAAAGCCAGGCCAACAGTAAAGAGGCGGTTATCGACAGGAGCAGGAACACGCCGACGATCATCAGTGTTTGCGCATAAACGTCATCGGCCTCCTGTCCGGCTTTTTTTGCTTTGTCCTGGTTAACGCTGATAAGCGCTTTTAATGCAGTTTCGACATTATCCGCCGCTACTTTCATTGGCCCGTTTGATATGGCGACTGCGCCTTCCAATTGCTGTGCGCTAACTAGCGCAAGGTAATTGTCCTGAGTCTTGAAATAGTCGGCTTGTACTTCGCGTAAACGTGCAAACGCTTCCTGGCCTCGCGGCGTGACGATAAAGTTGTTCAAGGACTGCGCATATTGATCGATCAACTGCCGCGATTGCTGAATATCGCTGACCGCCTTGGTCCGGCGCTCCTGGGGCTCAATCGGGTTGCGCACCCGGGCGTTGTTGCCTCGGATGGTGACAAACTCCCGGTCCAGTTGGCCCAACAGTTGTACGCTGGGCAACACGTTGGTTTCGACATACTTCTCTGCTGTTCTAAGCAGCCCGGCTTGCCTGAGTGCCAGCAACCCCATCGCAATAATGATCAGGCAGAAAAAACCGAAACAAACAGCCGATCGCGGTGCGAGATTTAGTTTTCGCAAAAACATGGTAACTCCTCAGGTGTGGGCGCTTTCACCCGTGGAATTAATATCGACACTCTTGTTCGCAACTTTAAGTTTGTTCGAAATATAGTGTTGATTTTTTTGGCTCTGTATTGAGTCAATAACAATTAGATGTCTAATTGTTTCAGGGTTCGCGAGGCATCAGTCCTGCACCCACTGCACACTGTCGAACACAAAGCCCGGGCTCAGAAAACCCTGGCCCGTTTTACCCGAAGCCACGCCAATCTCCAGTGAATTTACCCCTGCATGCAAGGCCGTGGCCGGCACATTGACGTCGAACACCGTGTTGTTGCCTCGATACGTCCCACGGGTGATGCCACGGCTGTCCGGCTGGTTGGAGGCCTGCGGCAGCGGCGCTGTCCACTGCTGATTCACGCTCACCGTCGGCCTTCCGCCAGCCTGGGCCAGCGAGATGAACAGGCGCAGGCGGTAAGCGCGTATCTCATTGGCAGCCAGGACGAATTGGATGCGCGTAGGGCTGTTGACGTCGCGCCATTGCGCGGCGGGGAAGGCGTCGGGCTTGCTGGTGCCAACGCTGTAGGTGACGGGCGCCCAAGGGGTCATGCGCGCATCGCTGGGATGGGCGCAGGCCAGCAGACGCGCATTGAGAAACCCGGCGGGTGTGCCATCGGGTGTGCCGATCTGCCATTTCACCTGACCCGCTGGCGGGTGTGCCTGCAAGCTCGCCTGGCTGGTAGCGCCTGCGCTGATATCCACCCCGCTCTGCGCCACCTCACGTTCACCCTGATACAGCGTCATGCGGTAATGCCCCGGCCGCATCGCCGTCAACTGGAACCGCCCGTTGCCGTCGGCCCGCGCCCAGTATTGGGCGTTGGCATTGCTCAAGCCCACCACTGCCGGCAGGCCATGGGCCACGCCGCCAACCTGGCCGGCGAGGGCACCGCGTTCTGCGCTGCCGACAAAGCCGGCAAGTCCCAGGCGGTCGTCGACGAACCCAAGGTCGGTCAACGCTGCGCCTGGCGCGTCACCGTCGGTGAACAGCAGCCCGTAGACGCCGTGCAGGCCGCCGCGATAGGGCTCGGTCTGGGTGTGGTTGGAGAACATATAGTTGTACAGCTCGTGGGTGACCGGGGTTTTCTGCGTGGCGATGTCCTTGAAGAACGGGCCGCCCGCGCTCAGCTCGCGGTTGCCCATCAGCATGTACACCGCCACCCCCGGGCCTTTGACGCCGTGCAGGGGGTCATCGATCATCGGTTGCGCCGAATAGAACTTGGAACTGGTGCGCCCGTCGGCCAGCAAAAACACGTCCTTGCCTTCGATGGCCGTGCCGACATTGGAGTCGGTGCCACGCTGGGCCTTGGGCAGCTTGCTGACATCCAGCCGCGCCACAAAGCGCAGCTCGCCCACCGGCAGCAGGGTCGGCGCGTAGGTCGCCATGTAGATCGCCGCGCGGCCTTTGTTGGCGAGGTAGTAGTGGATCAGCTCACCTGACCGCGCGCTGATCACAATCACATCGCCCACGGTGCGCGCCTCCACCTGTGCGCTGCCAAGGCCCGAAGCAATCTGCGAAGCCTTGGGTTCGGTGGTCTGCAGTTCGTTGCCGCGATAGCGCATCGAGACCAGGTCGCCATTGTGAGTGTCCACACTGAAGACCAGGTTGGCGCCGGTGTCGACCACGATGTGCGAGTCACTGCGGGTAAAGCCGAAACCGGCGGCGTGGGCCTGGGCCGCCAGGGTGCACAGCATGATCAGCATGAGACGTCGCATCAGTTTTTCTCCAGGTCCATATGGCCCGCACCGGCATCGCGGGGCACCTGCAGGCGCACCCTGTCGGGCGGCTGCGGTGCGACGAGGTACTGGCGGTATTGGCTGAACGCCTCCAGTGCCGCCGCGTCCTGCGGGCGATAATCGTCGCCACTCTGATGCTGCTGGTTCGGCACACAGGGCCTGCCGATGGCTGCCCGGCACGCGTTATCGGCGGCCGGGGCGAAGAGGGCGAAGGCGGTGCCGGGCTGGCGGGTATCGTTGAACAGCGGGTGGGACACGTCGTCGAAGACATTGCCTTCCACCAGCAGATGGGCGCTGGCGGTGCGCGACATGATCGCGCCCTGGTAAGTCAGGTGGGCGAACACATTGTTGACCAGTTGCGCACGCACCTCGGCATCGCCCATTCCGCCGGCGTGAGGCGCACGTCCCGAGGTGTCGTGCACGTAGTTGCCCACCAGCGTCAGGGTGTCGTGGTGACCGAGAAACAGCCAGACCCAGTAGTGGTGACTGTCACAGGTCGCCGAATAGGGCGTGCGGCCGTCGAATTCATTGTTGGAAATCGTCACATGGGTGGCGCTGCCCCAGCCGCTCACGATCATCTGCCGGCCGATCCGCGCGAAGGTGTAGTGGTCGATCCACACGCCGTCGGCTTCGTCCAGCGTCAGCGCATCGCCGCCCCAGACCACGCGGGGGTTAATGTCCGAGAGCGTGAGGTTACGCACGATGACATTGCGCGCGCCGCCGCCGATCAACAAGCCGATGCCCTGAATCCCGGCATGTGGTCCCACGCCCAGCAACGTTTTGTTCGAACCGACTTTCAAGCGCTGCAGGCCGGCCTTGTCATAGCTCACCGTGGCCGGCGGCTTGGACTGGCAAAAATGGTTGGCGCCGTCGATGGCCCACTGGCCACCGCCCTTGGGGCAGGCGTTGGCCATGCAGCCGGCCTCGGTCACCCGGGCGCTGCCATCGGTTACTACGGAGCCGCGAAAATCGAACGTATGGTCCAGAGCGATCACGCGCGGCGTGGTGTCGATGCAGTTGCCGCGCGCATCGAAGCGGTCGCACAGAGCGTTTTTCAGCTCCGCCAGGGTGGCGGGGTGCACGGCGGCAGCCTGGCCGCCGCCGCTGACCCCTCGGGCAAAGCCTTCAGGCGCCGCAGCGGCGTGGCACAGCGGCGCCGCCAGCAAACACAGGCAGAGCACAAAAGAATTTCGGCGCATCATCGGCATGTTCCTGAGTGGCCTACCGCAGGCCGGCCATCATCCAAATACCCGGACGGATTTATCAAATGGTTTGAAGCTGATTGCGATGTTCTTCAGCTGCCGTTCAGTTGCGGGCAAACCGGCGCTGTGGCTAAAGAGCTTGTTGTGGCGAGCGGGCTTGCCCCGCGTTGGGGTGCGAAGCGCCCCCCATCGAGCAAAACGCGGTGTACCTGATACGGCTCAGCGTCTGGCTTTGGGGCTGCTGCGCAGCCCAACGCAGGACAAGCCTGCTCGCCACAGGGAATCTGCGCTTAACTGAACGGCATTAGGGCTTGCCACAACAAGCCCGCTGGCCAAGAAAAAACTACTCCTACAACAAGCCCGCTGGCCAAGAAAAAACTGCTCCTACAACGAGCCCGCTTGCCACGCAAACCTGCTCCCTATACCAAGCTCGATTGCCACAACGCCTGCCTCACGGCACCAGTTCAGCCTTGCTCAAACCATACTCCCCCAGCGAATACAGCAAGGTCCCATACCCCAACTGATCGTAGCCGCCGCTGTTGGGGCCGTAGTCGCCGCCGCCGCCTTCGGGCTGGACCTTTTGCGCGAAGGCTTTCACATAGGGCGCGTTGAGACCCTTGAGTACCACGTAGTGGTTGTAGAGCAATTCCCAGATCGGGCGGATATCGCCACGCTTGTCGGGCGAGATCACCTTCTGCTTGAACGCGCTGTTGATAAATGGGGTGAACGGCACTTCATGGTTCAGGTTGTACTTGGCTACATACTCGGCGCCTTGCAGCACGCGGTTGTTCTGGTAGCCGAACAGATCGTCGCCCTGGCTCCAGGCCATCTGGCAGAAGCTGCCGAGCAGGGCGATGTCGAGCATCGTGTGGGCCTGGTCGCGGCCGCTTTCCTGGACCTGGCCCAGGCCCTCGGGGTAGAGCTTCCACACCGCGTGTTCGATGGCGCCGTTGCCGGCCCCGTGCTTGAAGTAGTCGATGGCTTCGTTATAAAGATCGCGGCGGTCGGTCAACACGCCGATGGCCAGGATCGAATTCATGTTCGCCAAGTCCCAGTTGGCCCAGTGGTGATCCGGCAGCATGCCGTCCTGATGGACCAGGAAGTCATGGTTGATGGGGTAGAACACGCTGAGCATCATGCTTTGAAATCGGTGAAAGTCCTCAGCCTTCCATTTCGGGTAGCCGCGCAGGATTTCCCCGGCATTGGCCAGTTGGTAACCGTACAAGCCTGCCGCCAGGGACCTGCCGTTTTCGCCCTCGATGCCGGTGAGGGTGGAGGCCCACTGGTCGAGGATACTCACGGCCTTGTCGGCATAGGCCGCATCGCCGGAGATCTGCCAGCGCAGGGCCAGGGCATAGGCTGCCGCGGCGTCGTTGAACAGTTTGTTGTAGTTGTTGGGGCCGCCGGAGGTACGGTAAACCACCGGCACCGGGTTGGCTTGCCAGGTCAGTGACGCGTGCCTGTTGTCGATCAGCTTCTGCCAGCCCTCCAGCCAGGGATGGTTACGGTTGACGATTTTTTCGCGGATGCGCGTGAAGTCCTGCTGGGTCTGCAACAGGCCCGGGTGCACGAAGGCCCCAGTGTGTGTGGTGGAGGCGAGGGCGCCGAGACTCACCGACAACGCGCCAAGCAGCACGGCCCCTTTGGATAATTGCTGGATACCGCGCGTTGCCTTGAGCAGAACGTTCATCGTGTTGTCGCCTCTGTGTGTGGAATCCTGCGCTGCGTGAACAGCATGACGTAAAGCACCGGGATCAGTCCCAGCGTGACCAGGGTGCCAAGCGCCAGGCCGCCCATCAGGGTGATCGCCATGCCTTCCCATAGCGGCCCGGCAAACAGCATCAGCGGGACCAGCCCGATGATGCAGGTCAGTTTGGTCATGACGATGGGGCGCAGGCGTTTGACGGTGGCATTCACCACCGCGTCGTGCACCGCCAGGCCGTCCTGCAGTTCCGCTTCGATGCGTTCGAGCAGCAGCACCGCGTTGTTGACGATAATCCCCGCCAGTGACAGCAGACCGAACGTGGCCATGAAGCCGAACGGGTAGCCGGTGATCAGCAGCGCGGCCGCCACGCCGATCAACACGAACGGGATGGCCGAGACCACGATCAGCACCTTGCGCAGCGAATTGAATTGCCAGACGAACAGCAACAGCATGGCCACCAGCGCGTGGGGCAGGTATTGCAGGAGCGCTTGGTTGGCCTCCGCCGAATCTTCGATCTCGCCGCCCAACTCAATCCGGTAGCCGGGCGGCAGGCGCAGGGCGGCCACGTGCGGCGCGAGCCGTTCGACGATGGAGGTGGCGGTCAATCCCGGGTTGTGCCCGACCACGGTGATTGCCCGCTCCCCATTGCGGCGCACCAGGGTCGACGGCTCGCTGGACGCACGAATCTGTGCAATCGCCGTCAACGGCACGGGCGTCGAGCCATCGGCCGGATACACCAGAATGCCGCGCAGGTCAGGCGTGGCGCCGCTCACCGGCGCCGGCTCGCGCACCACCAGCGGCACGCGGGTTTCACCGTCCTGCAGGGACGAAACCTGGAGGCCGCCAAAATGCAGTTGCAGGGCCTGGGCGATGGCCTGGGTGTCCACGCCGGCGCGCCGCGCGCCGGGCTGATCGACCTCGACGGTGTAGCGCGTGAGCCGCGTGCTCCAGTCGTCGCGCACATCCAGGGTGCCCGGCACGTGCAGCAGGGCGGCTTCGATCTGCGCAGCGAGGGCGCGCAATACGTTTTCATCCGGGCCGATGACGCGATAGATCGCCACGCCGGCCTCGGTGGTGCCCAGGGAAAACCGTTTGGGCTCGGCGCGCAGTTCCGGGTGTTGCTTGAGCAGGTAGCGGCGCACGTTGGCGATCACCGCGTCGAGGTCGCTACCGGCCTTGACGCTGACGGTGAAGTACGCGGTCTCCGGCGCCGGCAGCGGCGGGTTGAGGCCCAGCACGATGCGCGGCCCGCCGTCGCCGACGTAGCCGATGCTGTCGACCACCGCCGGCTCCTTGCTCAGCCACAAGCTGATCTCGCGCACGCTTTGCAGGGTCTTGCGCGAACCGCTGCCCGGCTCCAGGGTGATCGGCACCTGGAACTGCAAACGGTCCGACTGCGGCAAAAAGTCATAGGGCACGCGCATCAGCTCGAACACGGCGGCGGCCAGCAGCACCAGCATCGCCATCAGGAACAGCAGCTTGTGCTGCAACACGCGGCTGATCACCGCGCGATAGCCACGGTAAAAGCCGCTGTCGTAACCCTCGTCCGCCGCCTCGTTGGGCGCGGCCCTGGTGAAGTACAGGCACAGCAGTGGCGTCACTGTGATGCTCAGCAGCCACGAGCCGAGCAGTGTCAGCGCCAGCACGATGGCCAGCGAGCGCAGGTATTCGTTGGTGCTGGTCTGGCCCAGAAAGAACGGCGAGAACGCCAGCACGATCACCAGCGACGAAGTCAGCAACGGAATCGCCAGGGTCCGTCCGGCCTCCACGCAGGCCTGGCGCCGTGCCTCGCCGGCATGCAGGCGACGCTCGATGTCCTCGGCGATCACGATGCCGTTGTCCACCAGCAAACCGAGGGCGAGGATGATCGCCGCAATCGACACGGTCTGCAGTTCGACGCCGAGCATGCGCATGGCAATCAAGGTGCCGAGAATGGTCAACGGCACGATGGCGCCCACCACCAGCCCGGTGCGCCAGCCGAGAAACAGCATCACCACCGCCATCACGATGACCACCGTCTCGATCATCACGTGCTTCATCTTGCTCATCTGCTGATCGACCACATCCGCCTGGAACGTCACCATATGGGTGGCGAACCCCAGCGGCAATTGCGCTTCCAGCTGCGCCAGACGGCTGCGCAGCGCGGCGCCGAACTGCTGGATGTTCTGCCCGGCGGCCATGGACACGGCCAGCACCACCGCGTCTTCACCCTGATAGATCGCGGCAGTCTGCGGCGGGTCGGCGGCCATCACCGACACCTGTGCGATGGCGCCGAGCGCGACCGACTGCGCGCCGCCGGCGGCGCCCGGCAACTGGATCGGCAACTGGCGCAGTTGCTCCACGCCGAGCAGTTCGCCGCTGACCGTGAGGGTGGTGCTCTGCCCGCCGATCTCGGCGATGCCGCCGGGCGCCAGCACGTTCTGTTGCTGCAACTGCTGGAACAGCTGCTGTGGCGACAGGCCCAGCCCCGCCAGGCGCTGCGGGTTGAAGTCGATGGACAGTTGCTGCTCCTGCACGCCGTGTAACGTCACCTGGCCGATGCCGGGCAAGCCGCCCAACTGATCGCGCAGGCGTTTGAGCGGCCCGCGCATCTCGCTCATGCTGTAACCGGGCGCGGTGACGGCAATGGAGGCCACGGCGACCCGACCGAAATTGTCGTCCACAAACGGCCCCTGGGTGCCGGGCGGAAAGCCCGCGCCAGCCTCGGTCGCCTTGTTGCGCACCTGTTGCCACAGCACGCCGAGGTCCTTGATGTCGTCGCGGGCGGTCACCTGGATGATCACGCTGCCGGGGTGGAGGGTGGTGGCGATGGTCTTGATCTGCGGCAACTCGCGCAGTTTTTCTTCGGTGGGCCGCGCCAGCAGTTCTTCCACGCGCTCGCTGGGCAGCCCCGGGAACTGGATGCTCACCAGTGCATCGCGGAGGGTGACCGACGGTTCTTCCTGGGTCGGGAAAGCGAGGAAGGTGGCCACGCCCGCCAGCAGCATCAGCAGGGCGCTGAATAACGTCAGCCGGCTGGCATTCAAGGCATGCAGGGTCAGGTTACTCATTGGGTGACGCTCAAGCGGCTGGAAGATGGCAGCAGGTTGACGGGCTGGCCGTCATCGAGAAACGCAACGCCGGTGGTCACCACCTGTTCGCCGTCCGCCAGGCCCGCGTCGATGGCGACGCGGCCCTGGTCGATCAGGCCGATGCGGATGTCGCGCAGCGTGACCTTGCCCTGGGCCGGGTCATACACGAATACCTGCACCTGCCTGGGGTCGGCGCCGATGCGCAGCGCCTGGGTCGGAATGGACAGCGGCAGCGGCGCGCCACTCACCAGATTCACCGTGAGGTTCACGCCGCTGGGCAGCGCAAGGTCGTTGGCGAGCAGGCGAAAGCGCGCGTTTTGCAGCACGCCGTTCTGCGCGCGCATCGACAGGCCCTCCAGCACCAGCGGCAGGCTTGAGCCGGGCGCGCTCGGGTCGGTGGCGACGGCGCGGTCTCCCGGTTTGAGGCCGATGGCCTGTTCCACCGGGATCGGTACGATGACCTGCGCAGCATCGGCGGCCTCCAGCTCCATCACCACCTGACCCGGCGACAGCTCGCTGTACAGCTGCGCCGTGCGCGCCACGATGCGCCCGTTGAACGGCGCAACAAGCTGGCCCTGGCGCTGATCGCGGCGCAGCAGATCCAGCGCCGTTTCATCCGCGGCCTGTTGCGCGACGGCCGCTTGCCAGGCCGTTTCGGCTTGCTCCACGGCGCTGGCGGCGACGCTGCCCTGGGCAAACAGCTGTTGCTGGCGCAGCCGGTTGCGCTTGCGTTCGCCGGTCTGCGCGACGCTGGCAAACAGGCTGACCTGCGCCTGCTTCAGGCGCAGTTGCACCACTGCGCTGTCCAGGCTCGCAAGGACCTGGCCCTGCTTTACGGTATCGCCCACGTCGACATTCAACGCGACCAGGCGTCCCGCGCCCTCAAAGGCCAGTTCGGCACGTTGGCGCTGGCGCACCACGCCGGTCAACGGCAGGCCCTCGGCATCGGCAGCGTGCACGCGGGTGACCTTCACCGACCTCACGGCCGGCTCCGGCAGCGGCTCCTCGCGCGAACAGGCTGCCACCACCAGGCAGGTCAGGCCAAGCAGCAGGCAATGGGCCCAGAGGCGAAGCGGGGATGTGCTCACGTTCATGGTGAAACCCTGTCTGCAAAGGAGGCCAACGGTGCGCCCGACAGCGCGCGATACAGCGCCAGGCGATTGAACAACACGGGGTAGGCGGCGTTGCGCAGTTGGAGGGTGGACTCGGCGAGGCGAATCGCGGCGACCGGTTGCTCCAGTTGCGCTGCCGCACCGACGGCAATCTGCTGCTCGACACGTCTGACCTGCGCTGCCGTCAAAGCCGCCACCTCGACCTGCGTGGCGGCATCGGCCAGGGCTTGCCGGCGCTGGCTCAGCAGGTCGGCGATGTCGCGGAAGGCGTCCTGCACGGTCTTTTCGTACTGGGCGACGGCCGCTTGCTGGCGCACGTGGGCCAGGTCAAGGTTGGCCTGATTGCGCCCGCCGTCGAACAGCGGCAGGTTCAGTTGCGGCGTGAACAGCCAGGCACCGCTGCCGGAGGCGAACAGGCTGCTCAGGTGCGGGCTGGCGATGCCGGCGCCGGTGCTCAAGGTGATCGACGGGAAGAACGCCGCACGGGCGGCACCGATGTTGGCATTGGCGGCGCGCAGTGCCTCTTCGCACTGGCGCACATCGAAGCGCTGCAACAGCCGTTGCGAGGGCAGGTCGACCAGCCATGGCGGGGTGCTCAGGTCCACCGAGGGGCCGAGGGTGGCCGCCGTTGAAGGGGCCACCTGATAGCCGCTGACCCACGACAGCGCCTGCACGGCGCGCTCATGCCCGGCACGCGCGTCCTGCGCTTGCAGCGCGGCGCGGCGCACCTGCAGGCGTTGCGTGTCGAGTGTGTCCTGGGCCACCAGGCCTGCCTGTTGCTGGCCGTCGATCAGGTGCAGCAGTTGGTTCTGGTGCTCGAGGAGGGTCTGGGTATCGAGCTGGATACCGGCCTGCAAGCGCTCCTGCAAATACAGGCGCGCCACCTCGACGATCAACGCCTTGCGCGCGGCAAGGGCGCCGTAGCGTGTGGCCAGGTAGTCATGCCGGGCCGCGTCGGACAGGCTGCGGACCCGGCCGAAAAAATCCAGTTCGAAATCCGCAATGCCCACGGACGCCACCGCGATGTCCTGCCCGTAGCGCTCGTCGGCGGCCTGGTCGTGCAGGTGCTGGCGGTTGCGTTGCAGCCCCAGGCCGACGGTGGGCAGGCGCTCGGCACGAGATAGGCCGTACTCGGCGCGGGCCTGTTCGACGCGCAATATCGCCAGGCGCAGGTCGCGGTTGTAGGCCAGCGCCTGCTCAACCAAATGGGGCAACTGCGCCGAGCTATCCAGCCCGGTCAGCAGTTGTGTTTCTTCGCCGGACAGCGGCTCCACGGGGTTTTGCGTGGTGGGCGCCAGCGCGGTTACCGGTGCGTCGGTCCAACTGCCCGGCACTGGCAGCGCTGGCGTCTGGTAGGCAGGCGCCAGTGAACAAGCAGTCAGCGCGCCGTTCAGCAGCAAAACCGCACAGAGGCGTTCAGGCAGCTTGATAGGCTTGGACAGCGGTGCGGTGGTCGGCATAGCATCGGTTCGCGAAAGTCGGGGTAGGGCGATACTGACAGCGGACTTTCAATAAACCGTTCGTGAATTATCAAGGTTTCATCAAGAGGCTTCTTTGTGTCAGGAAAACGTATCCTCATTGTCGAAGACGACGCCGACAGCGCCAATATCCTCGAAGCCTACCTGCGCCGCGACGGCTTCGAGGTGGCCCTGGCCGAGGATGGCCGGCGCGCGCTTGACCTGCACAAAAGCTGGCAACCGGACCTGATATTGCTCGACGTGATGCTGCCGCACCTGAGTGGCACCGACGTGTTGTCCGCCGTGCGCCGCAGCAGCGACACACCTGTGATCATGGTCACGGCCATGGGCGACGAGCCGGAAAAACTCGGTGCCCTGCGCTATGGCGCCGACGACTACGTGGTCAAGCCCTACAGCCCGCGCGAGGTGGTGGCGCGGGTGCATGCGGTGCTGCGGCGCACCGGCGCCAGCCAGCCGGTCGAGCAGGTGCTGCGGCACCAGAACCTGCGGGTGGACCTCGACGCCTTCACCGCCGCGATTGAACAGCGTGACGCGCCGCCGCAGTGGCTGGACCTCACGCCCACCGAATTCAAGTTGCTGGCGACCCTGCTCAAGACCCCGTCCAAGGCCTTCACCCGCGACGAGTTGCTGGAAATCTGCCTGCCCGACAGCGAAGCGTTGGCCCGCGTGGTCGATGCCCACGTGCATAACCTGCGGCGCAAACTGGAAACCCATGGCATCGCCGGCGTGCTGGTGACGGTACGCTCCATTGGCTATCGGTTCCGGTAATCGCCATGACTGAGACGTCTCGCGTCAACGACAAGCCCCTGTGGCGTTGGGTGGGCATGCGCATGAGCCTGCTGGCGATTGGCGCGGTGGTGGTGATTGCGCTGTGCATGTGGATCAACTTCTGGGTGTCGGACTGGTATTTCCTCCAGCACCTGCCGCCCGAAGCGCGCGAGGAGTTGCTGCAACTGCGCGCCGAGCCGCAACTCAACGAGGTGCGCCTGCGTCAGTTGGTGGCCGAGTATTACCCGGTGGAGTTCTTCCAGCCGGACATCGCCAATCGCGACTGGCTGATCCTCGCCGGCCTGGTGCTGGTCGCCATTCCGATCATTATTTTCTTTGGCCTGTGGTTTTCGCGGCCCTTGTCCAGCCAGTTCTCGGCGATTGCCCAGGGCGCGCGACGGGTCGCCGGGGGGGATTTCCTCACACGCCTGCCGATCCAGCCGCATACACCGGACGAACTGCGCCGCCTGATCGGCGACTTCAACAGCATGACGACCCAGTTGCAGCGCTACGAGCGCGATGTGCGCGAGTCCAGCGCGGTGATCGCCCACGAGTTGCGCACCCCGTTGAACGCAGCCATGGGCCGGGTGCAGGGCATGCTCGATGAGGTGTTCCCCAGCGATGCCGTGCAACTGAGTATGGTCAAGCGCCAGCTCGACCAACTGCGCAAACTGGTGGATGACCTGCACCTGTTGTCGATGGCCAGGGCAGGGCGGCTGGTGCTGGAGCGCGGCGAGTTCTCCCTGGCAGCGCTGGTGAGCGAACGCTTGGCGTGGTTCCAGCCGCAACTGGACGAGGCCGCCATCGAGACCCACGTCAGCATTGCCCGCACGTTGTCGATCAATGCCGATCGCGACCGCCTGGGCCAGGTGCTCAACATCCTCATCGACAACCTGCTGCGCTACGCGGCCGGTGGCGGCGCGTTGACCATCACCGCGCAGCAGGTCCAGGCGCGCATCGTGATCGAGATCGCGGATCGAGGGCCGGGCATCGAAGCCGAGCACCTGGACAGCGTGTTCGATCGCTTCTGGCGTGCGGAGCGCTCCCGTGCCCGTTACTCCGGCGGCAGCGGCCTGGGCCTGTCCATCGCCCGCGCCATCTGCCAGGCCCATGGCGGGTCGATCACCGCCAGCAACCGCGAGGGGGGCGGTACGCTGATCAGGGCGGAATTTTTGCTGTAGCGGCCGGGTTGGTTATATAGCAGTCTTGATTGATCTAGTTGTAAGTAGTTGCTCAAGGCCATCAACTTGCCATGTTGTAGATAGTGGCCTTTGACTCCTTAAATAAATTTTCATAATGCCTGTTGCAAGTTCTATGTTAAACCTTGTTTCGCACTATTAGCGCTGTTCGACTGAATGCCATTAATCATTCGAAGTCATTGTGCGCCTTGAATTCAAATACCGCTTGTCACTTGAGCGTCAGTAAAAGGACATCAACATGAAACCTGCGAATCACACACCCACACGCTGGACCCGGGCTGATGCGCTGAAAGTCAATGAAAATGACCCGACTACCACGCAACCGTTAGTACGGCCTGACTTCCCCGTCATGAGTGACACTGTCTTTATCTGGGACACCATGCCCCTGCGCGACCTCGACGGCACGGTGGTTTCCGTCGATGGCTGGTCGGTGATCTTCACGCTCACCGCCGACCGCCGCCCCCACGACCCGCAGTTTATCGATGCCAACGGGCGCTATGACATCAAGCGCGACTGGGAGGATCGCCATGGCCACGCGCGCATCTGCTACTGGTATTCACGCACCGGCAAGGACTGGATTTTCGGCGGCCGTGTCATGGCCGAAGGTGTGTCGCCCACCACCCGGGAATGGGCCGGCACGCCTATTCTGTTAAATAACAACGGTGATATTGACCTGTATTACACCTGTGTTACGCCGGGCGCGACCATTGCCAAAGTAAAAGGCCAGATCGTGACAAGTGAAGAAGGCGTGCAACTTGTCAATTTCAATAAGGTGAAGTTTTTATTTGCGGCAGACGGCACTTATTATCAAACCGAAGCACAAAACGCGACGTGGAACTTTCGTGACCCGAGCCCGTTTATCGATCCGCAGGACGGCAAGTTATATATGGTGTTCGAAGGCAATGTAGCCGGCGAGCGCGGCACTCATACGGTCGGCCCTGATGAAATGGGCCTGGTCCCGCCGGGGCATGAAGAAGTCGGCGGCGCGCGTTTTCAGGTGGGCTGTATCGGCATCGCCGTGGCCAAGGACCTGACGGGCGAAGAATGGGAAATACTGCCGCCTCTGGTGACGGCAGTCGGCGTCAACGACCAGACCGAACGCCCGCATTACGTATTCCAGGACAACAAATACTACCTGTTCACCATCAGCCACAAGTTCACCTATGCCGACGGCGTTACCGGCCCGGATGGCGTCTACGGTTTTGTCAGCGAACACCTGTTCGGCCCGTACCGCCCGATGAACGCCTCCGGGCTGGTGCTCGGCAATCCACCCGCGCAGCCTTTCCAGACCTACTCGCATTGCGTGATGCCCAACGGCCTGGTGACGTCATTTATCGACAGTGTCCCCACTCAGGATGGCGACTTCCGCATCGGCGGCACCGAGGCGCCCACCGTCAGAATCGAGCTGCACGGCGACCGCTCGTTTGTGCGCGAAGCCTATGACTACGGCTATATCCCGCCAATGCGCGATGTGGTGTTGAGTTAAGCGATAAACCCCCGCTTGCCTGCGTGCAGCAGGCAAGCGCCTTGCGGCCACCTTCAGTGGCCGTTTACCCTTTTCGCGCTGAGCCGCACCGGCACCGATTTGGCGGCCGGCACCTTGCTGCGTTCGGCGTGGTGCCACAGCGGCAGCAGCGGGTTGCATTCAGGGTAATACGCGGCGGCGCAGCCTTCGGGAATGTCGTAGGCGATGATCTCGAACGGCCCGACCTGGCGCTTTACCGCAGGCTCGATGGCGGTGGTCAGCATGACCTGCTGGCCGGCCGCGAACCCCAGGCGCACGATGTCGTTGGCATGCAGGAAAATGACCTCACGGGTGCCGCTTACCCCGCGAAAACGGTCGTCGAACCCATAGATGGTGGTGTTGAACTGATCGTTGCTGCGCAGCGTCATCAGTTGCAGCACATCGCGGTCAGGTTCGGCGAGGTTAACGTCATCGTCTTCGGCGAGGGTCACGGGGGTGACGAATTGCGCCTTGCCGCTGGGCGTCTCCCACTGTCTTTGCGCGGCGGCAATCGGGCGATGGAAGCCGCCGGGCTCGGCCATGCGGGTTTCCATGTCGTGGAAAATCTTCGGATAGACCGTGGCGATGGCGGTCCGGATCCTGGCGTAGTCGTCGTTCCAGGCTTGCCAGTCGATGGTGCAGCCGTTGGCGAGGGTGGCCATGGCCAGCCCGGCGACGATGCTGGTTTCGGCGCGCACCTGCGGCCCGACTGGTTCGGCATTGCCGCGCCAGCTGTGGATGCAGCCGGTGCTGTCCTCGGTGGTATACAGCTGCGGTACGCCGTTCTGGCGATCGATTTCGATGCGTCCCAGGCAGGGCAACAGCCACATGGCGCGCGCGGGCAGCAGGTGAGTGCGGTTGAGCTTGGTCGCCACTTGCACATTCAGCTGCAGATTTTGCCAGGCCGGTTCCATGCGCGAGGTGTCGGGAATAGCCCGCAGGAAGTTGCCGCCCAGGCCGATGAAGCCGCGCACACGGCCGTCGAGAATGCCTTCGCAGGCATCCACCGTGCACAGGCCCTTGTGCGGCGGCACGCTGAAACCGAAGTGCTGTTCGATCAGGTCCACCGGGACTTTCTTCGGGTCTTCGGTAATGCCCACGGTGCGCTGGCCCTGCACGTTGGAATGGCCGCGCACCGGGCAGATGCCCGCGCCCGGCTTGCCGATATTGCCGCGCAGCAGCAGCAGGTTGACCAGCATCTGCACGTTCGTCACGCCGTGTCGGTGCTGGGTGATGCCCATGCCATACACCAGCATCACGCGCTGGCTGCGCGCATACACGGTGGCGGCGGCTTCCAGCGCGCCACGGGTCAGCCCGCTCTGGCGTTCCAGTTGCGCCCAGTCGCAGCCGCGTACGTAGGTGGTGAACGCCTCGAAGCCTTCGGTGTGGCTGGCGATGAAGTCATAGTCCAACACCGCCGGCGTGCCGTGCTCGGTGGCCTGGTCATCCATGGCCAGCAACGCCTTGGCGATGCCGGTGATGGCCGCCGTGTCGCCACCAATGGCGACCTGGTGGTATTGGGTGCTGATCAGGGTCGACTCGGGCGTGAGCATTTCTCTGGGCGACTGCGGGTTGACGAAGCGCTCCAGGCCGCGCTCGCGCAAGGGGTTGAAGGTGATGATCGGCACGTCGCGCCGGCGTGCATCCTGCAGTGGGTGCAGCATGCGCGGGCTGTTGCTGCCGACGTTCTGGCCAAAGAAGAACAGGCAGTCGGTGTGCTCGAAATCGTCGAGGGTCACGGTGCCCACCGGCACCCCGATGCTCTCCTGCAAACCCACCGAGGTGCTTTCGTGGCACATGTTGGAGCTGTCGGGCAGGTTGTTGCTGCCGTAGGCACGGGCGAACAGCTGGTACATGAACGAGGTTTCCAGCGACGCGCGCCCCGAGGCATAAAACACCACGCTGTCCGGGTCCATGGCCTTGAGCTGCGCGCCGATGTCGCGGTAGGCCTCTGCCCAGGAGGTTTCGCGGTAGCGGTCCGTGACGGGGTCGTAGCGCATGGGGTGGGTCAGGCGACCCTGTTGCTCCAGCGCATAGTCCGACCATTCGCGCAGCTCGCTGAGGCTATGCTCGGCAAAGAAGGCCGGGTCGGTCTTGAGTGAGGTGAGTTCCCAGGCGGTGGCCTTGGCGCCGTTCTCGCAAAACTCCAGCGCATGGGGACGGCCGGGTTTGGCCCAGGCGCAACTCACGCAGGCGAAGCCGTCCGGCTTGTTCTGTTTGAGCAATGCCGCCGGCGCTTTACCCAGCGCCTGTTCGCGCCACAGGATGCGCATTACCGATTGGGCAGAACCCCATCCGCCACTGGCGTGGGTGTAGGGCTGGAAGTGACTCTTGGGGTAGATGAGCATCAGGCACTCCCAGGCATCGGCCGGAACCGGTGAAGGTCCCTGTTTGGTGCAAGCTTCGCGCTACGTGCGCATTGCGCGCTGAATGCGCATCCACTCGCGATACGCCGCTGTGCGCTGGGTATCAGCGAGTTTTTTCGCTTCGGTAAAACGTGCCCAGGTGAGCGGATCGCCGCTGTAGGACTCGATCAACTGGTACGCCAGGGCGTCCAGTCGGTCGGCTTCGAAGAACAGGGCGGTGTTCTGCGCGATCTCGTCATCCCAGGTATGGCTGGGGCTGGTGCTGCGATTGAGTGTCTGACTGTTCATGATGTAACGCTCTGTGCCCAATTAATCTCGGTAGCGCTGCTCCACTGCACATCAGTGATGCCGTATTTCTCGGCCGTGGGGCGGGAGACACGCTTGAGGTTCTGCTGACCAAACCTGGGTATCACAGCCACCCCTGCATCGCAGCTTGCCCAATGCCAGGCTTCGGCATTGTTCATCTGCGATGCCCGCACGATGAAGGACTTGGGGTCACCGTGCAGTTGGTAGTAAATAGTGAATAAATCGTTGCGTTTCATGAGACCTCCCTATGCTCATGAGTAACAGATGATTGACGTCACAGAAGATTCAAAATAACTGAGACGTCAATCGTCCACGGTGAAGGTGACAAAGCCTGGCCCGTCATTTGGCCGTTCAATCTCGACGATCACACCACCCACGGTGGTGCCATCAGGCAGGTTGACGGTCACATGGTTGGGGTGACCCGGCCACTGCAGCGGCGTTTGGAAACTCAGGCGCACGATGGTCGGTTTACCACTGCCGGTCATCTGGATATCAACCGACTCATTCAGGCGTTCAACGGCCTCGGTGCCCAGGTGGCGCGACGCGGTGATAACGCTGGCAGGACCTTGATAGTCGTAAGACATGCGGAGTTACCTCAGGTGATAGGGGCAATCTTGCCAAGCGGTAGAGCCCGCGGCGCGGGCGATCGTTCAATGCAAATATCGTAGTGTGCACCCTGTTGGCATCCATGTACTGCCTGGAAAGACTGCGCACCCGCACGTTCAAAACTCTTTAAACCTTCTGCTCACGCACAGTGTCGATTGCTCAGGACACGTCGGAGGGAATGTAAATGATAGGGATCGTGATACCTGCCCATAACGAAGAGCACTATATCGGCGAATGCCTCGACTCCGTGTTGCGCGCCACCGAGCATCCGGCCCTCAAGGGTCAGACGCTGGAGATTCTGGTGGTGCTGGACGACTGCTCGGATGGCACGCCCGCGCAGGTGTCGGCAAAGCAGGTAGAGCGCCTGGACGTGTGCTTTCGCAATGTCGGCAAGGCGAGGGCCACAGGCGCCGAGCAGCTCTTGAAGCGCGGCGCGCGCTGGCTGGCCTTTACGGATGCCGACACGGTGGTGCCGCCGGACTGGCTGGCACGCCAGATCGGCTTTGGGGCCGACGCGGTGTGCGGCACCGTCGACGTGGATGGCTGGAGTGAACACGACGAAGCCGTGCGCTCGCGGTACATGGCGCTGTACCAGTTCATCGAAAACCATCGCCATATCCACGGCGCCAACATCGGCCTGAGCGCCGAGGCCTATCTGACGGCCGGCGGCTTTCAGCACCTGGCTGCCCACGAGGATGTGCGCCTGGTGGCAGATCTTGAACGGACCGGTGCACGCATCGTCTGGACCGCCACCAACCCGGTGATCACCAGCGCACGTCGCGACTACAAGTGTCGCGGAGGGTTTGGCGAATACCTGGCCACGCTGGTGCCCGGCCTTGGCGTCGACGCGTGTCCGGGAGCGAGCGCTGCGCTCGGGGTGGAGTAGAAGTGGATCTGGTTGACTGGGTGCAATGGCCCGCCATGGCCGTGACCGTGCTTTCGGCCTGGTTCATCGGTTCGCAACGCCCGCATCGACGCATGCTCGCGTTCTGGGGCTTCATCCTCAGCAACACGCTGTGGGTGGCTTGGGGCTGGCATACCAATGCCTACGGCTTGATCGTGCTCGAATGCGTTCTGCTGGGCATGAACGCGCGGGGCTTCACAAAGAACCTGCGCGCGCAGCGCAATGCCGGATGATCTTGATCAGCGATTTTGCACTTGTCTTTATTTCGTATCGACGCAAAACCCGCAAATCAATATCACACGGAAGATAGGGCTGACGGGTTCTTTGAGTCCTACGCCGACAAAGTGGGCGGGTGACGCGGGTAGGCTGCCTTGCATGGCGAGAATCTGATAAGCCCCGTCGAATTGCCGGGAGCGGCCAGGCACCTCCCACGATTATTGTTCCTGCACCTTTGCAGGAACGATCATCATGCAGCCGCCGCTCCCAAGCATCGTCAGTCGATTCGATAATCACGTTCACTTCTACTCGTCAGCCGATCTTCAGCGCGTGTCAGGCTCGTTGCCCTACAGCTTGCCGGCACCGCATCCGCTGACGGCGTACCTGGACCGGCTGATCGATGCCGGCACGCTCCCCGCCGTCATCAACAATGTTCACCTGAGCATCCTGCCGGACTCGCACAATGTGTTCGCCTCATTCGATGAGCTGAAGGCGCTTAAGGCTGCCGACCCCCGGCGGTATGGCGGTGTAAGGCTGGTCGGCACGATCAAGGCGCACCCGGTCTACGCAACCCACGCGCGCCTCGCTCATCCGCAGGTTATTGGCGCGCGTATCGTGCTGCACGATGCGCCGCCTGAAAGCATTCATGGGACGCGCTTTTGCACCGCGCACTGGTTGGCGTTCTACGCTCGGTTGCTGCCGCACCAGCACGTGCATATTTATGCAAAGGAAGCCGCGACCACTCTGTGCGTGTTACGTCAGGTGCCGCAAGCCGTGCGGGTCATCATCGATCACCTGGGCAGTTGCCACGGCGAACGTGGCGCGATGGAGCCTGCCTATCTTGCGCTGCTCACTGAAGCGCGACGGCGCGGTACGGTGTGGTTCAAGGGGCCGGGTTATCGAACCTCGACCAACCCGCAGACGGCTGCCCAATTCGTCACGCAGATTGTGCGCACCGTCGGTGCCGACAAGCTGCTGCTGCAAGCCAGCGATGCGCCGCACGTGGGAGTCGACGAAAACGGTGTGCCCTATGCCCACGGTCTTGACGTGGCCAGTGCCTTTGAGTTTGTCGACGCCGTTGCGCGGCACGTAGGTGAGGCGACCCGCCTGCCGGTCAGTCAGCTGCTGCGAGGCACTTGCTGAGCCACTCCTTTTCACCGTCCGGGATACCCAGTAATGAACAGCATCCGTAGCAAGGAAATGACCTTCGCCGTCCACTATGGCGATGCAACGTTAAACCTCAAGGGCTGGGTGTTCGAGCCCGATTCGGCTTCGTCCACCTCATTGCCACCGGTGGTCTTCAACTCGGGCTTCACCGGCGGCGTCAGCATGTACGGCCAGTTGTTCGGGCGTGCGCTGGCGGCGCGGGGTTACCGCGTGATGACCTATGACGTGGCGGGCTTTTTTTCCAATAAATACGTACGCAACACGCTCAAGGCCGAGGGCATGGAAATCACCCGGGTGATACTCGAAGACCAGCGGGACGAAGTCCTCGGCGCCGTTGCCTGGGTACGTGAGACCTTCGGTGAAATGCCGGTGGTGGCGTCCTGGGCGCTGGGCGC
This sequence comes from Pseudomonas sp. Leaf59, assembly GCF_920984685.1. NCBI lineage: Bacteria > Pseudomonadati > Pseudomonadota > Gammaproteobacteria > Pseudomonadales > Pseudomonadaceae > Pseudomonas > Pseudomonas sp. Leaf59. The sequence continues at coordinate 206,711 of NZ_CAKLBR010000003.1, forward strand.
GGTGGCAAGCCTTGGCGCCGTGGCTGAACTCGCGGCAGCCGGGGACGAGCAGATCCGCTTCTGGGTGCCGATGAACTACACCGGCACCCGTCAACTGCAAGCCTTGCGCACCGACAGTCAAGCGGCCGATGCGGCGATCCAGCAATTGCCGGATGACGCACCGATTCCGCCGTTCGATATCGGTACCCAATCAACCCGCCTGGGCTTTTATCCGCTGGACCCCGAAACCCAGGCCTACGTGGACCAGCAGTTGGGCAGCTATACCGAGGCGGGCGGTGCTGATCGTTGGCCGGGTTGCAGCCACGTGACGGCAAAGTCCTACAAAGCCTGTGTCGCCTATGACCCGGAGCGCGGTATCGAAGGCGCAGCAGGCTTTGCGCCTGCATTGATTATCCACGGCGCCGACAATACCCTGCACAGGCCGTCCGAATCCGAGCGGCTGTATCGACACTATCCCGGTGATGCCGGCGCGGGCGTGCTGCTAATCGCGCAGATGCAGCACGGCCAGCAGAATCAGGCGGACAATCCGCTGTTCCAGAGCATGATCCACAGCATCGATGAGGCGATTCGTGCGCGCGGCTGAATAGGCCGTCAATCCTCAGGGTCTGCAAATGTGGCGAGCGGGCTTGCCCTAATGCCGTTCAGTTAAGGAAAAATTGTGGGCTTATTGTGGCGAGCGGGCTTGCCCCGCGTTGGGGCGCGAAGCGCCCCCAATCGAGCAAAACGCGGTGTACCTGATACGGCTCAGTGTCTGGTTTTGGGGCTGCTGCGCAGCCCAACGCAGGACAAGCCTGCTCGCCACAGGGAATCTGCGCTTAACTGAGCGGCATTAGGGCTTGCCTCGGGTCTGGTTTAAACACGTTTCCCCAGGTGGGCGCCCACACGAGAATTCGGCGATGACGACTCCCAGGCACATTGGTTTGCTCATGCTTCCCCAGTTCTCGATGATGGCGCTTGCCGGCGCCAGCGAGCCGCTGCGGGCGGCGAATCGGCTTCGCGGCACACGGTTGTATGAGTGGACGCTGCTGAGTGAAACCGGTGGGCCGGTGTGCTCCAGCAGTGGCCTGGAACTGCAGACGGTGGCGATCGAACACGCCCCCGCGCTGGACCGCGTGTTCGTGCTGGCCAGCCTGGATATCGAGACACAGAAACCGCCGAAGATGCTGCGCTATCTGCAACGCGCGGCGGCCCGGGGCATAACGGTAGGCGCCTTGAGCACGGGCACTTTCATTCTTGCCCGCGCCGGTTTGCTCGATGGAAAACGCTGCACCCTGCACTGGGAATGCATCGGCCAGTTTGCCGAGGAATTTCCCCTGATCGAAGTGACCCGCGACCTCTACGTCAACCATGACAACCGCTGGACCTGCGCCGGTGGCACGGCGGCCATCGACCTGATGCTGGCGCAGATAGCGCTGGATTTCGGCAACCCGCTGGCGGCAGGCGTCGCCGAACAATTTTTGCATGCCCGAATCAGGGCGCCCGAAGAACACCAGCGCATGTCGATCCAGTGGCGTTTCGGGGTTCACGACCGGCGGCTCACGGCGGCGATTGCCGCGATGGAAAACAACCTGGAGCACCTGGTTGGCATCGAGGTGATCGCCGAGCGCTGCAACCTGTCCCATCGTCAGTTGGAGCGCCTGTGGCAACAGCACTTCGGCAAGACCCCGAAAAAATTCTACCTGGAACTGCGGCTTAACGAAGCGCGCCGCCTGCTGCGTGAGAGCGCCCAGCCTATCGCCCATATCGCCCACCGTTGCGGCTTCGTTTCAGCCTCGCACCTGGGCGATGTCTACCGGCGCACATGGGGCTGCACGCCCGGCGAGGAGCGGCGGAAATTTGATGAAACCCATTCCTGATGTCAGGGCATGACCCGGCAGCGCTAATCTTTTGCCACCTCGTCATACGGGCGCTGGCGCACTCGGAAACGTCGATTTTTTGATATAGCTCGTCGGGGATACAGCGCAGATACCGTGCGCTGACGGGGTAAGGTTCGTGGCAGGTTCAGCGCGCCTTTCGGCGCTGTGCCAATCACAACAACAATGACCTGAAGAAGGCCCTGCAACCATGGAAACCTTGCGCTTCATTCTGGACAATCACGGCCTGATCAGCTTTCTGCTGGGGCAGCACCTGTTCATCGTCGCGCTTGCCGTCGGTCTGGCGATCCTCACCGGTGTGCCCGTCGGCATCGCGATCTCCCAGCACGCCGGCTTGCGTCGCTGGGTGCTGGCCTTCGCCGCCGTGCTGATGACCATTCCTTCGGCCGCATTGTTCGGGCTGATGATCCCCGTGCTGTCCCTGGTGGGCTACGGAATCGGTGTCGTACCGGCGGTCATTGCGCTGTTTCTGTATTCGCAGCTGCCGATCATCCGCAATACCAGCACTGCGATTTCCAACATCGACCCGGCCTTGCGCGAAGCAGCCATCGGCATGGGCATGTCCGCCTGGCAGCGCCTGCGCAAGGTCGAACTGCCGCTGGCGGTGCCGCTGATCATGGCGGGCGTCAGGATGGCCACGGTGATCAATATCGGCATCGCAGCCATTGCCGCCTACATCGGCGCCGGCGGCCTGGGCAGTCTGATCATTCGCGGTATCACGCAAACCGATACGCGACAATTGCTGGCCGGTGCCCTGGTCATCAGCGTGATCGCCATCGCGGCCGACTATGCGCTGTACGCCCTGCAGCGGCTGCTGACACCCCGCGGCCTGAACACCAGCACGCTGATAGCCGGTCGACTGAAAGAGGCTACGACATGATCCAGATCGAACACTTGAACAAAACCTTTGGCGCCATCACTGCGGTAGAAGACGTCTCGTTGAGCGTCGCCGAGGGGCAGATCTGCATCCTGCTAGGCCCGTCGGGCTGCGGCAAAACCACCACCCTGAAGATGATCAACCGGCTGATTGCGCCTACCTCCGGCACCATCAGGATTGCCGGGCGCGATACCGCCGAACTGGACAGCGTCACCCTCAAACGCTCCATCGGCTATGTGATTCAACAGGTCGGTCTGTTCCCCAACATGACCGTCGAGGACAACATCTGCGTGGTGCCCAATCTGCTCGGGTGGGACAAGAGCAAAAGCCGCAGGCGCGCCGCTGAGCTGCTGGAAGTAGTGGCACTGGACCCGGCGACGTTTCTCAAGCGCTACCCCTGTGAACTTTCGGGCGGCCAGCAGCAGCGGGTTGGTGTGGCCCGTGCCCTGGCGGCCGACCCGCCGGTGATGTTGATGGACGAGCCGTTCGGCGCCATCGACCCGATCAATCGCGAAGTGATCCAGGACGAGTTCATGCGCATCCAGCGCCAGGTCGGCAAGACCGTGCTGTTTGTCAGCCACGATATCGACGAGGCCATGAAGATGGCCGATTGTGTCGCGTTATTCCATGACGGCAGGATCGAACAGTTCGGCACCCCGGACGATCTACTGGCCCGGCCTGTCAGCGAGTTCGTCGCCAGCTTCATGGGCGGTGACCGCATCATGAAGCGCCTGCGCCTGATGCGCTCGGTGGATGTGGCCAGCCAGGTGCCGCCTCGGCAGGGCGGTTCTTCCTCCGCGCAACTGGTGGTCAAGCCTGGGGATGACCTGCGTCAGGTGTTTTCGCAATTGCTGGGGTGCGGTCAGGACTGGGCGCTGTGCAATGACAGTGACGGACGTTTCGTCGGCTACGTGCACCAGGCCGATATCCTGGCGCGGCTGGCGGACCACACGACGCAAGGGGTGCACTGACGATGCCTGAGTTCATCAGCCGATTGAGCGCCGGGCTTGAGCTCTATTGGGGCGATATCAGCTACCTGAGCGTTCAGCACCTGCAAATCGTCGCCATCAGCGCGGCACTGGCCTTGCTGGTGGCGCTGCCCCTTGGCGTATGGATGAGCCGCACGGCGAGCCAGCGCCATGCCATGGCGTGCATGCAGCTTCTCAATGTGGGGCAGGCCATTCCCAAGCTCGCCCTGCTGGCGCTGGCCATGAGTTTTGTCGGCGTGGGCAGTAGCGCGGCCATCTTCGCCTTGTGGGTGGCAACCTTGCTGCCCGTGGCGGTAAACACCTGCGAAGGTTTGCGCGCGGTGCCCCGGCACGTGATCGAAGCGGCCGAGGCCATGGGCATGACGCCGACGCAAGTGCTGTGGAAAGTCGAGATACCGAATGCGATGAACGTGATCTTCGCCGGTATCCGTACGGCCCTGGCCATCAACGTCGGCACGGCGCCGCTGGCCTTCCTGGTCGGCGGGGGCGGGCTGGGCGAATTGATCTTTACCGGTATCGACCTGAACGATTTCGACATGATGCTGGCCGGTGCCGTGTCCACCGCATTGCTGGCCATCGTGATCGACCTGGCGTGCGGCCTGATCCAGAACCTCAGCGTTTCCCGTGGATTGCGTTTGGCCGGACGCGTTTGAAATCTGTCGACACACAACACTGAAACGAGGTGCAGGATGATGTATCGAGCGTTGGTCAGTCTGATGTTTACGTTGTGTCTGGTGGGCGGTGCCTCCGCCAACAGCACCCTCGTCGTCGGCGGCAAGAAATTTACCGAGCAGCAACTGGTGGCCGAACTTACCACTCAGTTGCTGCGCGCCAATGGCTATCGGGTGGATAAACGCCCGGACCTGGGCTCCTCGATCCTGCGCGCGGCGCAGGAAAACGGCCAGGTCGACGTGTACTGGGAATACACCGGCACTGCGTTGATCGTTCACAATAAGGTCAATGAAAAGCTGGATGCCGAAGCAGCCTACAACAAGGTCAGTGCCCTGGACGCGCAGAAGGGCATCACCTGGTTGAATCCATCCGGCGCCAACAACACCTACGCACTGGCCATGCGCAAGGAGCAGGCGGACAAGGACGGCATTGCCTCGATCAGCGACCTGGCCAGGAATATCGGCGACGGCAAGCTCTACACATTTGCCTCCAATGCCGAATTTTTTTCGCGCTCTGACGGGCTGCGACCGCTGCAACAAACCTATGGGTTCGAGTTCGGGCGTAAAAACGTGATCCGAATGGACGGCGGCCTGACTTACCAGGCCCTGCGTGACAGCCAGACGAACGTGGCGCTGGTGATGTCGACTGATGGACGCATGTCCGCGTTCGGGTTTGTTGCGCTGAAGGACGACAAGGGATTTTTTCCCAGTTACGCACTCACCCCCGTCATCCGCACCGAGGTTCTGAAGGCCAACCCGAAGGTCGGGCAGTTGCTCAACGCGCTGTCTTCCACGCTGGATGACGCCACCATTGCCGCGCTTAATGCGCGTATCGAAGTGGGCCGTGAATCCATCGAAAATGTATCCCGGGAATTCCTCCAGCAACGCCAACTGTTCCAGATGAACTGACTAAACGCTGTCTGGAGGCGACCCCCGGCCTCTTTGGCGAGCAGGCTTTTTGTGCAAGCCCGCGCGGGGCTTCACAAAGAACGTGCGCGCGCAGCGCAATGCGGATGATCTTGATCAGCGATTTTGCACGTTCTTTCTGAAGCCGCGCAGGTTCATCAGGCACAGGCATATCTGCAGCACGATCAGCGCGTACGCATGGGCATGCACGCCCCAGATGACCCACAGAATATTGCTCAAGATAAAACAGAAAAATCCTGCCATCCGCCTTGCCGGGCGCTGCGACCCGATCAGCCATGCCGCCATTACGGTGACGGCCATGGCAGGCCATTGCACCCAATCCACATCGCTCAAGCCAGCGTCCTCGTTCTTTATTCCAGTTAAAACACAGAGGGCCGCCTGGGTGAATGATTCAGATTTTTTGCCGACGGTGCCTTGACCGCCTGTCAGCCAGGCAGACTATTTGTTGAACAGGCACAGGTGTGTCCGGGCCAGATAAAACAAGGGCTGACGGCCCGTGTTTGAATTCGCCTGGAGATGATCATGAAAAGACTCTCGATGTGCCTGAGCCTGTGCAGCGTGTTCCTGCTGCACGGGTGCTTTGACAATGCCGACAACACCACCAAAGGCAATACCGATGGAAGCAAGTCGTCGGTGCAGATGCAGGAAGGGAAGGTGGAGGGGGGGAAGTGAGTGGTAGTTGAGCCAATGGCGGGCCGCCTGAAGTGCATGATGGGCGGCAGTCTGTTGCGTGTGACTTTATTGAGTTATCGGTTTTTGATTACGCAATGACAGTGGAAGAGTTGCTCAGGTTTCAGGCCGAACACTCTCTTCTTATTAGTAAAAGTTTGATTGATCATGTCAGCCAGCCAATTGCCAGGAGCCAAAACGACCGCTAATGAAAAATTCATAAAAGCTGCCTGGATAAAATATGAAAATAATCTAGATTAAATGCTCGTGTGTTACGTGTTTTCAACCGGACATTAACAATGCGAACGACGTGCTCATGTGGTGAACGTCCAATAACACGTCTGGTCATAGGCGCCGCTTTTTTCTGTGCTTCAGCGGCTCAAGCCCAGGTTGCGCCGGACGCGGGCCAGCTTCAGCGCCAGATAGACCAGAACCTGCAGAGGCCGGTCGTTGCACCGTCGCCAGCCGCACCGGCGCCCATTTCAGGCGCTGATCACCGCGGGCCCAAGGTTGTTATTCGGCGTGTCGATATTGTCGGCGCCAAACTGATACCGGTTAACGAGCTTGCATCTCAACTCGACCCTTACCTTAATCGTCCTTTGACGTTGGGTGAAGTGCAGGCTGCCGCACAACAACTGGTAGGTTACTACCGCGAGCGCGGATGGTTTGTAAGAGTGCAATTGCCTACGCAGGATGTCAGCGACGGTACGCTGCGCATCAACATCGTTGAAGGGCGTTTTGGACGTCTGCAAGTTGCACCCGGTACAGGTCGTGTCCGCAGAGATTTCGTATCCACTCTAGCCGGCCGAGATCTCAATGCTGATGAACCGTACTCTCTGTCACAACTTGAGCGCGGGCTATTGCTGGCCAACGATCTACCTGGAGTTCGGGCTGAAGGTACGCTGCGCCCAGGTCAGGCGCCGGGCACCAGTGATCTGGCGTTGCAGATCAGCGACACGCCTTTATTCGCGGGGCTTGTCGGCGCCAACAACTTTGGCAACCGTTTCACCGGGCGAGGGCAGGGCTTCGGCACCGTCAGGCTCGACAATCCCAGCGGCTTCGGTGATCAATTGCAGATCAGTGGGATTCTTAGTGAGCGACTCGATTATGAGAGCGTTTCCTACAGCGCGCCTGTGGGTTATGACGGCCTGCGCGCCAGCGTCGGCTATGGTCAATTGCATTACCAACTGGGTAAAGAGTTTGCCGATTTGGACGCACGCGGCCAGAGTCGCACCCTGTATGCGGGCCTGAGCTATCCATTGTTGCGCAGCACAGAACGCAATATCACGGTGGGGCTGGACGTCAGCCATGCGCGTCTGGAAGACGAGGCCTTTGATGTCACCCTGCGCCGGCGAGATATTCAACTGGCGACGCTCGAACTGCGCGGCGACGCCAGGGATGGTTGGGGCGGTGGCGGTGTCACCGCCGCAAGACTCTCACTGGAGGGCGGGCGCGCCGCGCTGCGGATTGCCGCGGACCGTGATCAGGACGCCCAAAGCGCGGGCGTTGAAGGCGGCTTCGCTGCGCTTGGGGTCGAACTTCGCCGCGATCAGGTACTGGCTCCGGCGCTCTATCTGAGAGGGCGCTTCGCCAGTCAGCTCGCTTTCAATAACCTTGCCTCGTCGCAACAGTTCAGCCTGGGTGGCCCCTACGGCGTGAGGGGGTATCCGGTCAACGAGGGCAGTGGCGACAGTGGTGCCCTGATGCAACTGGAACTGCATAGCCTGCTACCCATGCTGGGTATTGCGAACCTGGATGGTTATGCCTTCTTTGATGCGGGTGTCACACGCCAACATCAGACTCCCTGGCGAGGCTGGGATACTACAGGTAGCGGCCGTAACACCTATCCCCTTTATGCCAGCGGCGTCGGTCTTGCCTGGACCCATGCGCGTGGTTTCGTCATCAATGGGATATTCGCGGTGCCGCTGGGCAACAATCCCGGTGGTACCCGCAGCGATCAAGACCAGGATGGTGGCTCGACCGGACCGCGTGTCTGGCTCACCGCCAGTCAAAGCTTCTAGGTTGATTGACTCACAACTGCTCAGACTTTTGCGCGGGACATAACCATGAAACGACAAGCCCCCCTTGCAACTCCCTGGCCTGCGGCGTCACGTGCACTGAACTGCGAACCTGCGGCGTGGTTGAGGTGGACTTTCAGGGTTAACGTCCCCTATCGAAAACCAGCGTTTCATTCAGTGCACCTGGCGATGGTGGTAAGCCTGTTGATGGTGTCCACACCTGGCGTGGCGCTTGAGCCCGGTGCGCTACCAACGGGCGGGAAGGTCTTCGGCGGCCAGGCATTACTTCAGCAGCAGGGCAATCAGCTGGTTGTCGAGCAGCATTCTGATCGTGCCATCCTTGACTGGCAATCCTTCGACATAGGTCAAAACGCAAGCGTGCGCTTCAACCAGCCAGGCACGAATGCGACAGCCCTTAATCGCGTCACGGGCGGCGGTGGTCAATCGCTGATTCAGGGCAGCCTTTCCGCTAATGGCAGGGTGTATCTGGTCAACGGCGCAGGCGTACTCTTCGGCCCCAGCGCCCAAGTGAACACGGGAGGTCTGGTCGCCTCGACGCTGGATATTGCCAACGAGGACTTCCTGGCCGGGCGGGACCGATTCGTGCTCACAGACCAGAGCAAGGGCGAGGTTATCAACCAAGGTCACATCAGCGCCAGGAATGGCACCGTAGCACTGCTGGGGCGAACCGTCGGCAACACCGGCAGTATATCGGCCGATAACGGCAACGTCGTGCTCGCGGGCGGTCAGGAAGTCAGCTTCGCGGCGGGTGCCGACGGCCATCTGCAGATTGCCGTCAGTGCGTCTGAGTTGCAGTCCAGCATCCGTAACGGCGGTGCAATCTACGCTGATGGTGGGCAGATCGTACTCAATGCTCAGGGCGCCAACGCTCTCGCCTCGGCAGTGGTGAGCAATACTGGCACGCTGCAGGCTCACACGGTGGCGGAACACGAGGGCAAGATTCTGCTATTGGCCGATCTGGAGCACGGTGGGCGTGCCGAGGTGGCCGGCACTCTGGATGCCAGCGCCATCAACGGTGGCAATGGCGGTTTCGTCGAAACGAGTGGTGCACAGGTACAGATAGCACCGGCGACTCGAGTCACTACTCAGGCGCCCAAGGGACGGACCGGCAAGTGGCTTGTCGACCCCACCGATTTCACCGTATCGGCGGGTGGCCAAGCTCAAACCACCAGCGGCATTGGTGCAGACACTCTCGTCTCCAATCTGGCCAGCACCAATATTCTTCTGCAAACTGACGCTCAAGGCAGCGAGCCTGGAGATCTGAATATCCAGGCGCCAATCAGCTGGAATGCCGCGACTACCCTGAGCCTGCTTACGTTGCGCGACCTGAATATCAATGCGCCCATCAGCGCCGTCAATGGCGGCCTGACACTGAGCATAGCGCGCAACGTTAACGTCAACGCTGCGATTGATGTGGGAACCTTTAACTTCCTGGGGGGAACCTGGACTCAAAACAGTGCAAACCTACCTACATTTCAGGCCCATGACTTTCGCTTGAATGGCGGCTCCTTCCTGCGCGCGAACGGGGGGGATGGAAGTTCAAGCAACCCTTACCTGCTCACCGACGTTTATGGTGTGCAGGGGATGCAAGGGTTCCTGAGCAGCCACTTCAAACTGGCCAATGATATCCAGGCTGTAGGTACCCAGAACTGGAACTGTGATTCCTCTTGCAGTGGATTTGTGCCTATCGGCAACTTCGATCGACCTTTCACAGGCTCTTTGGACGGTGGCGGTCACCTGATCGATAAGCTTCAGGTCTCGGTCCATGCCTCCTCGCAAAGCACCAACGCTGAGGCCGGGCTGTTTGGCACTTTAGGAAGCGGGGCTCATGTTACCCACTTGGGCCTTACTGACGGTTTTTTCTCGGCTTCCGGTGGCAATGATAATTTTGCTGGTAGCCTCGCCGCGCGCAATTTGGGGAGTATCGACAGCAGTTATTCCACGGGTTCCGTTACAACTGGCGACGCCAACGCGGATCAAAATATCGCTGGAGGATTGGTAGGCAATAACACCTCCACAACGGTGAACGGTACCGCGCAAGGGGGCACTATCAGCGGCAGCTACTCCACGGCGTCAGTCATCGCGTCCGAGGGCAAAACGTCTGCATTCGCGGGAGGTTTAGTCGGTACCAATGTCCAGGGAACCCTCTATCAAAGTTACGCCGTGGGATCTGCGTCCGCCAGTGACGGTATCGATTCGAACTATGCCGGCGGGTTGGTCGCAAGCAATATCGGTACAGTGCAGCAAAGTTACGCCTTGGGCAGCGCAACAGCCTTACGGGGTAATCGGACCTTCGTTGGCGGTTTGCTCGGGCAGCACAGTGGCAATGCCATCACCGACTCCTTCTACGCGACCACCGATAGCTCAGGTGCGGGCATTAATAATGCGAGCAATTACAACAGCTTTGGCATCGGTAAGAGCCGGAGCGAGCTGACCACGCTCAGCACTTTCCAGAACTGGGACATCGATGCTACGGGCGGGACCGGGAGGGCTTGGCGCCTATACGAGGGGCAGACGACGCCGTTGCTGCGCAGCTTTCTCAAACCAGTGAATGCAACGGTGAACGATAATGGCCGGGTCTACGACGGGAGCACTGCAACGGTAAGTGGAAATGGCTTTACGCTATCAGCTAGCAGTGCCCAGGTCCTGGGCACGCCGATCTATGCTAGCACCTCTGCCCGTAATGCCGGCGCCTACGCCCTGAGCATGAGTGGCCTCTACTCCGATCAGCTCGGCTACGACATCAGTTACGTCCAGGGGACATACACCATCTCCCAACGCGCGATTGGCGGTGCATTCACCGCTGACAATAAGGTCTACGACGGCACGACTAGCGCCACTGTGCATGGCGGTCTCGACAGCAATACTGTCGTGGCGGGTGATGACTTGAGCGTCACCACCAACGGCCTTTTTGCCGATAAAAACGTCGGTCAAGGCAAAGCGGTCAGCGTCCTCGGCAGTCTGACCGGAGCCGATGCAGGCAACTATCAATTTACTGCCCCGAGTAATGTTTTCGCGGCCATCATGCCAAGGACGATTGGCGGTGCATTCACCGCCGACAACAAGGTCTACGACGGCACGACTAGCGCCACTGTGCATGGCGGTCTCGACAGCAATACTGTCGTGGCGGGTGATGACTTGAACGTCACCACCAGCGGTCTTTTTGCCGACAAGAACGTCGGTCAAGGCAAAGCCGTCAGCCTCCTCGGCAGCCTGACCGGAGCCGATGCGGGCAACTATCAATTTATCGCTCCGAGTAATGGCAGCGTTGTCGCCGCCATCACCCCTAGGACGATTGGCGGTTCATTCACCGCTGATAATAAGGTCTACGACGGCACCACCACCGCCACAGTGCATGGCGGTCTCGACAGCAACACAGTCGTGGCGGGTGATGACTTGAGCGTCACCACCAACGGCCTTTTTGCCGATAAAAACGTCGGTCAAGGCAAAGCCGTCAGCGTCCTCGGCAGCCTGACCGGAGCCGATGCGGGCAACTATCAATTTGTCGCTCCGAGTAATGGCAGCATCGTCGCTTCAATACTTCCGGCTACCTTGAAGATAACGGCGAACGACCAGGTTGTGCCTTGGAGCGGTCGCCCCTATTCGGGAGGTAACGGCGTCCGTTATGCCGGATTCGTGGCAGGCGAAGATGCAAACGAACTCGCTGGTCTGCCCCTGCGCTATGCAGGCTCCGCCCAAAACGCTGTTGCAGCGGGAACTTATTCTATTGCACCGCTGGGGCCACTAACGTTCGGCAACTATATTATTGGTTACGAGAATGGGAGCTTGCGGATCACATCAGTTCCCGTTTTACCGAACTTGATACCTCCTCCAGCAGGCGAAATTGAGCGTGGTTTGAGTCACTCCCAGAGGGTCGAGTATTTGGGGGTCGAGGCGGTGCCACTGCGGGGGGATGACGACTTAAGGAGTGGTCGTTACAGACTGCCACTTAACTTCACTCCTGGTGGTTTCATCCACGCGGGCAATTAACCCCGAGCTGCGCAGTTCATAGCGCGTTTCGACACTATCGGCGGGAGCCGCTAACGACACATGGAGTTGCAGGGCTGGCTTAAAAATGCCTGAAGGGCTGCGGCCTCACTCACAGTTGCTCCAACAGCCAGGTGCGAAACGCAATCAACGAAGGCAGCCTTTCATTGCGCGGCGGATAAACCAGGTAATAACTGCGCTGACTGGCGAAGGGCTGCCCCAGGCTGATCAATTCGCCCTTGGCCAGTTCGTCGCTCACCAGGATACGCGGCACCAGGCCGATGCCGATGCCTGCGCGCACGGCCTGGATCAGGTGCGACGTCAGCTCAAAGCTCGGCCCCAGGCGCATCAGGCGATGGGGCAGGCCGTGGTGGCTGAACCACTCGCCCCAGACGCTGGCATTGTTTGCCACATTCAACAGCATCTGCTGCGCCAGGTGCTGCGCTTGCCAGTCTTTATGGGCCAGGGCGGCTTCGGGCGACATGATCACCAGCAGTTCTTCCATGTGCAGCCGATGGCTGATCAGCCCTGGCAGATCGGCACTGCCCACGACGATGGCGGCATCGATGCCGCTGGTTTCGAAGTCGATGGCGTCGATCCGCGAATGGATGTGCACCAGCATGCCGGGGTGGCTTTTGTAAAAATCATGCAGGCGCGGCAACAGCCACTTTGAGCCAAAGGTCGGCAAGGTGGCCAGGCGCAGGGTGCCGCTGCCCGATTGGTAGGCCAGGGCCTGCAACGTGGCGCTGCGGATCAGGCCGAGCGCATGGCTCATCTCGCGCTGATACAGCCTGCCCACGTCGGTCAACTGGACGTGCCGGCCTTCGCGGCGAAACAGCGTCAGGCCCAGTTGCTGCTCCAGTGCCTGAACCTGTCGGCTCACGGCGCTCTGGGTCAGGGACAGTTCCATGGCCGCGCGGGTGTAGCTTTCGTGCCGCGCAGCGGCTTCAAACGCCAGCAGCAGCGACATTGAAGGGGTGAGGTGACGGTAATTCATTCGTAAAAGTCATCGATAGCGGCAGGATTATGCGTTTGTAGCGCGCCGTAACCTGCAGGATCATGGGCCAAACCAACGACCTGAGGCTGACCTATTAATGCCCAGGCGACAAGTATTTCGACTTTCCGTGACCAGAGACCTGCCCGCGATGATCGCCCCGTTGCCTACCGCTGCACCTGCGCCGCATTACCCGGAGTTTCTGCAGGCCTTGCAGGCCAGCGGCTTTCGCGGCCAGCTCAGTGCCGACTACGCCACCCGCACCGTGTTGGCCACCGATAACTCGATCTATCAGCGCCTGCCCCAAGCGGCCGTATTTCCCCTGGACGCCGACGATATTGCGCGCATCGCCACCCTGATGGCCGAACCGCGCTTTCGCCAGATCAAACTGACCCCGCGCGGCGGTGGCACCGGCACCAACGGCCAGTCGCTGACCGATGGCATCGTGGTCGACCTGTCGCGCCACATGAACGCGATTCTTGAGATCAACGTGGCCGAGCGCTGGGTGCGGGTGCAGGCAGGCGTGGTCAAGGACCAGCTCAATGCCGCGCTCAAGCCCCACGGGCTGTTCTTCGCCCCGGAGCTGTCGACCTCCAACCGCGCCACCGTGGGCGGCATGATCAACACCGACGCCAGCGGCCAGGGCAGTTGCACCTACGGCAAGACCCGCGACCATGTCCTTGAACTGCATAGCGTGTTGCTCGGCGGCGAGCACCTGCATAGCCGGCCGCTGTCCGGCAGCGAGCTTGACGCGGCGTGCGCGCAGGGCGGGCGTATCGGTGAGGTGTACCGTACCGCGCGGCAGATCCACGACACCCAGGCCGAACTGATCGCCTCGGTGTTCCCCACGCTCAATCGCTGCCTCACCGGTTACGACCTGGCGCACCTGCGTGACGAGCAGGGGCGTTTCAACCTCAACAGTGTGCTGTGCGGCGCCGAAGGCTCGCTCGGCTACGTGGTCGAGGCCCGGCTCAATGTGCTGCCGATTCCGCGCTATTCGGTGTTGGTCAATGTGCGCTACGCCAGCTTCATGGACGCGCTGCGCGACGCCAACGCCTTGCTTGCGCACGCGCCGCTGTCCATCGAGACCGTGGATTCCAGGGTGCTGCAGCTGGCAATGAAGGACATTGTCTGGCACAGCGTCGCCGAGTATTTCCCCACCGAGGCCGTGCGCCCGACGCTGGGCATCAACCTGGTGGAATTCAGCGGCGACGATGTGGCGCAGGTCAACGCACGGGTGGCGGCCTTTGTCGCGCACTTGCAGAGCGACGCCACCCTCGAGCGGCTGGGCCACACCCTGGCCGAAGGCGCCGAAGCGGTGACCCGCGTCTACGCCATGCGCAAACGCTCGGTGGGGCTACTGGGTAACGTCGACGGTGAAATTCGCCCGCAGCCCTTTGTCGAAGACACTGCCGTGCCGCCGGAGCGTCTGGCCGATTACATCACCGAGTTTCGCGCCTTGCTCGACAGCTATGGCCTTGCCTATGGCATGTTCGGCCATGTCGACGCCGGCGTGCTGCACGTACGCCCGGCGCTGGACATGAAAGACCCGGCCCAGGCCGCCCTGGTCAAACCGATCTCCGACGCCGTGGCCGCCCTGACCCAGCGTTACGGCGGGCTGCTGTGGGGCGAGCACGGCAAGGGTTTGCGCTCCGAATACGTGCCTGCATTCTTCGGCGAACTGTACCCGGCGTTGCAAGCGCTCAAGGGCGCCTTTGACCCGCACAACCAGCTCAACCCTGGCAAGATCTGCACGCCGCCAGATGCCGCCCAGGGGTTGCTCAAGGTTGACGAAGTGACGCTGCGCGGCGACCTCGATCGGCACATCGACGAACGCGTGTGGCAGAGCTTCGGCACCGCCATGCATTGCAACGGCAACGGCGCCTGCTACAACTACGACCCCGACGACGCCATGTGCCCCTCGTGGAAGGCCACCCGCGAACGCCAGCATTCGCCCAAGGGCAGGGCGTCGCTGATCCGCGAGTGGTTGCGTCTGCAGGGCGCAGCCAATATCGACGTACTGGCCGTGGCCCGTGGCCGGCTGGCCTGGTTGGGCGGGTTACCGGCGAGGCTGCGCAACAACCTGGCGCGCTCGCGCGGTAAGGCGGACTTTTCCCATGAGGTGTATGACGCCATGGCGGGCTGCCTGGCGTGTAAATCCTGCGCGGGCCAGTGCCCGATCAAGGTCAATGTGCCGGAGTTTCGCTCGCGGTTCCTGGAGCTGTATCACGGTCGCTATCAACGTCCGTTGCGCGACTACCTGATCGGCTCGCTGGAGTTCAGCATTCCCTACCTGGCTTACGCGCCGGGCCTGTACAACGCGGTCATGGGCGCCGGTTGGATGAGTCGCCTGCTGGCGCGCCATGTCGGCATGCTCGACAGCCCGCTGATCCACCGCCACGACCTGCAGGCCACGCTCAACGCGTGCAAGGTCAAGGTTGCCCGCGTGCCGACCCTGCGCGAGCTGACGCCCGCGCAACGCGAGCGCAGCGTGGTGCTGGTGCAGGATGCATTCACCCGTTACTTCGAAACACCGTTGCTGGCGCACTTTATCCAACTGGCTCATCAGTTGGGCTATCGGGTGTTTCTGGCGCCCTATAGCGCCAATGGCAAACCCTTGCATGTGCAGGGCTTCCTCGGCGCCTTCGCGAAAGCGGCGATTCGCAATGCCACGCAACTCAAGGCGCTGGCCGACTGCGGCGTGCCGCTGGTGGGGCTGGATCCGGCGATGACGCTGGTGTATCGCCAGGAGTACCGCAAGGTGCCGGGGATTGGCGAATGCCCGACGGTGCTGCTGCCTCAGGAATGGCTGGTCGACGCGCTGCCGGAGCGCGCGACCCACCGCTCGCAGACCTTCCGGCTGCTGGCGCACTGCACCGAAAAGACCAACGCCCCGGCAAGTACCGCGCAGTGGCAAGCCGTGTTTGCCCGATTGGGGCTCACGCTGGTCAGCGAGGCGAGTGGCTGTTGCGGGATGTCCGGCACTTACGGCCATGAGGCCCGCAATCAGCACACGTCGAAGACCATTTTCGAGCAGTCATGGGCGGGCAAGCTGGACCGGCCCGGTGAGGCGCTGGCCACCGGGTATTCCTGCCGCAGTCAGGTCAAGCGTCAAGCCGGCAAGCACCTGCGCCACCCGTTGCAAGTGGTGCTGGAGCATGCCGTCAGCCTTACTCTTTGACGTCCATGAACTCTTCGGCCCACGCCATGTAGCTGGCCGGCAACGTGTAGGTGTGCGTGAGTTCGGTGGCGCTGAGGTTGGAGGTGCGGTGGGTCAGTTGGCGCTGCGCGCGCAGGCTGTCGTAGGTGGCCTTGATGGCCGCAAAGTAGGCGCCATGGCCGGCCACCACCACGCGCACACCGAGGCTGGCCAGGCGTGCTGCGTCGTTGAGCTTGGGGTTGGCGTAGGTCACCAGCATCAGCGGCACGCTGAGGTTCTCGGCGATCTGCTCCAGGTGCTCGAAGTCCTTGACGCCGACCATGCAGATGCCGTCGGCACCGGCCTTTTCGTAGGCCCTGGTGCGCTTGATCACGTCCTCGGTGGGCAGCACGCCGGCGTTGGTGCGCGCGATGATCGACAGCGCGGGATCGACCCGAGCCTCGAGGGCTGCCCTGACCTTGCCGATGCCTTCGTCGATGGAAATCAGATCGGTGGATTTGCGCCCGAATTGCGCGGGCAGCAGGGTGTCTTCGATGGTCAGTGCGGCCACGCCGGCGCGTTCGAGCTCTTCGACGGTGCGCATCACGTTCAGGGCATTGCCGTAACCGTGATCGGCATCGGCGATAAAGGGCAGTTGGGCGACGCGACCGATGCGCGTGGCCTGTTCGACGAACTCGCTGAGGGTAATCAGCGCGAAATCGGGCGCCGCCAGCACCTGCAACGAGGCGACCGAGCCGCCCAGGATGCCGACCTCGAAACCCAGGTCGGCCGCAATGCGTGCGGACATCGGGTCGAACACAGAAGCTGTTTCGACGCACTGGGGGGCGGCAAGCAACTCACGAAAATTGCAGCGAAGCGCTGAGTGGGAAATTTTTGGCATGATCTTTCCTGGTTCTGGCCATCGTCTAATGCACGATCAATGCCTGTTTATAAACCAGCGAGCCTACCACGCAGATGAAATCAGCGTTATGACGTTTAAGAATGGGCCATGCGCCAGGCACATAACCCTCAAGGGCAGGCATAGCGATGCCTGGCGGTCCTGAGCAGGTCGCGCAGTTTATCGGCCTGCAACGCCAGCGTCATTTGCCGCTCGTCAATCACGATTTCGGCGACGATCAACGCAAGAATCAACGGCGCGGTCACCATCCAGTGCGCATAGAACTCGGTGATCAACGAGAAGAACACCCCCAGAATCCACAGTCCCAAGACCCATTTTGGTGCGCGCTGCTGCAAGGGCACCCACAGCCGCTGCCACTTTTTCAACCGGGTGGTGTGCAGTCTCAGTGAGTCTTCAAGCTTGGACAGATACGTGTTCGACATAAGAGTAGGCCACTGCGTACAGGATGAAGGTTGTTAAACGGTTCGGGCTCTGCCGGGCAACGGTCTGCCCAGCCAGCTCAGGTTGATCTCATGGACGGCGACCCAGTCCCCGTTGGCAGGCTGGGCGGTACAGCGTTTGAATGCGATACACACGCCCTGGTTATCCAGTAAAGCGAAGTCCCGGTAGTCGGGGGTGGAGCTGAACAGCCAGGCAAAGACGCGCATCGCGGTATCCGGTTGATCAAATGGGCCAGCTGAATTCGAACAGAGTGCCGCCGTTTTCCATGCGTCGGCAGCTCACCGCACCGCCGTGGGCGAGGGCAATCGCGCGCACCACCGCCAGGCCCAGGCCGCTGCCGCCCTGGGCCCGGGAGCGCGAGTTTTCGCCGCGCTGGAAAGCTTCGAACAGGTGCACGGCAAATTCGGCGTCGATGCCGGGGCCGTCATCGCGCACCCGCAGATAATGGATCGCGTCGCGCGTGCTCAGGTGGATGTTGACGTTACCCGGCGTGGCGTGGCGGCGGATATTGTCCAGCAGGGCGAGCAAGGCCTGGCGGATCCGCCCGGGATCGCAGCGCATCAAACGGCGTTGCAGGTCCAGGTGCAGCACAAACCCGGCGGCCGTGAGGCTCGGTTCGAACAGCCGCACATCGTCCTCGATCCCGGCAGCGAGGTCGGCGTTCTGCAGGTGCAGTTCCAGGTAGCCGCTGTCGGCCAGCCCGACCACCCGCAGGTCTTCGATCAGCCGCGTCAGCCCTTCGACCTGACCCAGCAGGCTGTAGAACTGCGCGTTGTCCGGTTCGAACACGCCTTCGGCCAGGCCTTGCAGGCGTCCGCGCAGGATGGTCAGGGGCGTACGCAGTTCGTGGGCAATCGCCGCGTTCCAGAACGCCTGCTCCTGGGCCATGCGTTTAAGGCGCTGAGCCATGCTGTTGAAGTCATCCACCAGAATCGCCGCCTCGCCGATGGGGTGTTCACCCGCCACGGCTTGCGCTTCCAGGTCACCGTCGGCCAGTTTGCGCAGGTTCTCGGCGACCGAGTTCAAGGGCATCAGAATCCGGCGCGACAACTTCAACGCCACCACCGCGCCCACGGCCAGGCCCACCAGGGTGATCAGCCCCATCCAGGCCCATTCGATATTGGACGGCATCCACGTGTCCACGTCTTCTTCGGACAGCGGCCAATAGGCCCACAACAGCGAATAGAACACGTAGGAGCCGATCACGGCGAGGGCGATGACGCACAGCACCACGGCCGACATCGACACAATGATCTGGCGGCTCAAACCGTTGAGGATTTTCACGTCACACTCCCAAACCGGTAACCCACGCCCCGGATACTTTCGGGCACGCCTTGCAGGCCGAGGTCTTCGATCTTGCGGCGCAACTTGCTGATGTGGCTGTCCACCGTGCGTTCCAGGCTGTCGCTTTCCGGCGAGCACAGCGCCAGGAGCTCGGCGCGGCTGAACACGCGCTTGGGCGCTTTGGCCAGTTGCGCGAGCAACTTGAATTCGGTGGCGGTGAGCAGCAGCGTTAATGCCTCACCCGCTCTGCGCACCGTGACTTCGTGGCTTTCGATATCGATCTCGAACGCATCCACGCGCAGCACGCTGCTGGCCGACACGTATTGATAGTCGGTGGTGCGGCGCAGCACGGCCTGGGTGCGCGCCACCACTTCGGCCGGATTGAACGGTTTGACGATGTAGTCGTCGGCGCCGATGCGCAGGCCCATCAGCTTGTCCAGGTCCTGGTCCTGCGCGGTCAGCATGATCACCGGCGTATTGCCGCGATGGCGTACTTCGGCGAGCACCTTCCAGCCGTCCACATGGGGCATGAGCACATCGAGCAGCAGCAGGTCCGGCTTGAGCGTCTGATGCAGCTCCAGCGCGCGCCGGCCGTCCAGCGCATGGGCGGTGCGAAACCCGGCGCGCTTGAGGTAGGCGATGAGGATGTCGGCGATTTCGGGTTCGTCTTCGGCGATCAGTACCAGCGCCTGGGTTTCCCGGGGGCTGTTGGGCAGGTCATTCATGGCGGGCTCGGTGTTGTGGTTGCCGTGGGGCTGGGGGGATTGTGCGTAATTACCATGCGCTTTTGTGGGAGGGTTTGTGGAGAAATGATGGAGAGGGGGATATTGCCAAAAATGTTACGGATTTGGAGGCATTTGATGGGGGAATATCCGTTGCTGCGAGGATGGCTGCTATGGATTCCGCCCTTACGGCGGCCCACGGATTCAAGCCTGCGTTCGGCCAGCGTGGTTGACGGGGCGCCCACGATCAAAAGCCAAGCCAAAGCAGATCAAAAGCAGTGTGATATCCATCAGACCAATGGAGATCAAAATGTGGGAGGGGGCTTGCTCCCGATGGCAGTGGGTCAGCTACACATAAGCTGACCCACCCTCATCGGGAGCAAGCCCCCTTGTTGTACAGCGCTCGGCAGACCATCCCGGTCGGCTCTCAGGCTGCCCCGCTCTTAGCGCATATGCAAAATGATCGGGCTACTGCTGGCCGGGTCGGTGTGGCCGCGCAGTTTGTTGACGTCCTTGGCGTCGACTGCGCCGCCAGTGTTGCCCCAGGTACTGCGCATGTAGGTCAGCACCTGGGCGATTTCCTGGTCGGACAGTTGCTCGCGGAACGCTGGCATGCGGTAGGCATCGGGTACGCCAGCGGCGACGATGCGTTGGGAGCCGTTGAGGGTGATGTTGATGGCCGAGGCGGCTTCCTTGGCCAGCGCCGAGGTGGCGCCGGCCAGGGGTGGCATCCAGTCGGGCTGGCCCTTGCCGTCCGGGCCGTGGCAGGAGGCGCAGCGTGTCGCGTACAGATGGGCGCCGGGGCGTGCGTCGGCGGCGGCGGCCTGGTACTGCCAGGGCGCACCGTCGCGCTGCGGATCGCCGGGCAGTGCCTTGAGGTAGCGGGCGATGGCGGCCAGGTCGTCGTCGGTCATGAACTGCGTGGAGTTGTTGAAGGCCTCGGTCATCGAGCCGTACACCACCGCGTGCTGGTTGCGCCCGGTCTTGAGGAATTGCACGATCTGCGGCTCGCTCCAGCGGCCCAGGCCGGTGTTGTGGTCCTGGCGCAGGCTCGGCGCGTACCAGCCATCGAGCAGCGCACCGGCGAGGAACGGCGTGCCGGTCTCATCCAGGGCTTTTTCGTTGAAGGCCAAACCGCGCGGCGTATGGCAACTGCCGCAATGACCAGGGCCCTGGACGATATAGGCGCCACGGTTCCACAGCGCATCCTGGCCGTGTTTGGCGGCGTAGGTGGCCGTGGGGGCGAACACGCCGTTCCACAGGGCGATGGGCCAGCGCATATTCAGCGGCCAGGGGATGGCGCCGGGAATATTGGGCTCGCTGGCCGGTTGCACGCCTTTCATGAAGAACGCATACAGCGCGCGCACGTCATCGTCGCTGAGCTTCACATAAGACGGGTAGGGCATGGCCGGGTAGAGTCGGCGGCCGCCCGGCGCCACGCCTTGGCGTACCGCGCGGTCGAAGTCGGCCAGGCTGTAGGCGCCGATGCCGACGTCTCGATCCGGGGTGATATTGGTGGCGTGGATCGCCCCCAGCGGCGTGGCCATCTCCAGGCCGCCGGCAAAGGGCGCCTTGCCGGCGAGGCTGTGGCAGGCCACGCAGTCGCCGAGGCGCGCGACATACTCGCCACGGCTGACCAGCGCCGGGTCGAAAGTTGTGGCCTGTTCCTGCTCGAATGGCGAGGCAGGCTCACGGGTGACATACCAGGCCAGCAGGCCGGCAGCGATCAGGCAGGGCAGGGCAAGCCAGCCTGCGGTTCGGGCGAATCGTCGGGTGTTCATGGGCGTTCCCTGTCCTTAGCTGAAGGTGTATCGGCTCAATGGCAAGCTGCGGATGCGCTGGCCGGTCAACTGCGCCACCGCGTTAGCCACGGCCGGCGCCACTGCGGGCAGCGGGGGTTCGCCGATACCGCCCATTTTTTCGCCACTCTCGACGATCTTCACGTGCACCTGCGCCATGCGCGAGGGCGGCAGGATCGGGTACAGGTCGTAGTTGCGTGCGCGTGGCTTGCCGTCCACGTACACTGCTTCCTCGATCAGGGTTTGCGACAGACCCAATGCCACGGCGCCGGCCACCTGCGCCTGCACGATGGCAGGGTTGACGATGCTGCCGGGGTCGATCGCTTCCCAGATGTGATGCACCTTGACCTGGCCGTGCTCGATCGACACTTCGGCGACCACCGCCGCATGGGAGCCGAACGGCGACGCCATCGCCACGCCACGGGCACGGCGGCTGCCGTCTTCGGCGGTGTAGGGGCCCCGTTTCCAGCCGCCGGACAACTCGCCTGCAGCCTTGAGCAAGGTAGTCAGTCGCGGGTTGTCGCGCAGCAGGTGCAAGCGCAACTCATAGGGGTCGTGACCGCCCTTGTCCGCCAGTTCATCGAGGAACGCTTCATAGAAAAAATCGTTGAGCGAATTGCCCACCGAACGCCAGTACCCGAGCATGGCCGGGCCTTTGACGTAGATCTGCGCGGTGCGTTTGTTGGCGATTGCGTAGCTTTTGCCCGACAACCCTTCAAGGGCCGCAGGGTCAATCTTGTCACCCTGTTTGCCGGCGAGGGCTTCCGTCGGGCCTTCGGTGGCGCTGACTGCTTCGATGGCGACCGGCAAACCTTTGTCATCCAGTGCAGCGCGGAACTTGACCACCGCCAGCGGCCGCAACACGTCACGCAGGAACTCTTCCTCGCGGCTCCAGATCAGTTTGACCGGGCGGCCCACGGCCTTGGCCAGCGCGATGGCCTGCGGGTAGGGATTGGCCGACTCATAGAGGAAGTGCCGACCGAAAAATCCGCCCAGCAGCGGCGAGTGCAGGGTGATGTTCGCAGGATCAAGGCCGGTGCGCTTGGCGATGTCGGCGCGGAACATGTCCGGTGCCTGGTTGGGCAGCCACACCTCGAGTGAGCCATCGGGGTTGAAGCGCGCCAGCGCCGACGGCGGTTCCAGTTGGGCATGGTTGAGGTATTGGTTGTGGTAAGTGGCCTCGACCCGGGTTTTGGCGTTTTTCAGCGCGCCGGCCACGTCGCCTTCGTTCTCGTCGTCGCGGGTCGGACCTTGCTGGGCGGCGAGGAATTCGCGGTGTTTGTCGCTGGAAAAGTCGGCAGGCATTGCGCGCAGCTTCGAATCGGCGGCCGCTTCCAGCCAATCCACCTGAATCGCTTCGACGGCGCGTTTGGCGTGCCACCAGCGTTCGGCCACCACCGCCACGGCGCCGGGCAGGGTGTGCACCGAATGCACGCCTTTCATCGCTTCGACCTGCGCCTGATTGCGCAGGCTGCCGACGGTCATGCCCAGGCGGGGCGCGTGCTGCACGGCGGCATGGAGCATGTCGTCGACTTTCAGGTCGATGGTATACAGCGCCTTGCCGGTGGATTTGTCGTAGGCGTCCAGGCGTTTCACCGGTTTGCCGATCCAGCGGAACTGGCTCGGGTCGCGCAGGGTGATGCTGGCCGGGTCGGGCACCGGCATGTCCAGGGCGCGCCCGGCCAATTCGCCGTAGCCCAGCGAACGGCCGGACGCTGCGTGCACCACGCGGCCGGGCTGGGTGGTGAGTTCGGCGAGCGGCACGCCGAGCTGTTCGGCGCCGGCCTGCAGCAGCATGGCGCGCGCGAGGGCGCCCAGGCGGCGCATGGTCGGGTAGCTCATGCGCACCGACATGCTGCCGCCGGTAATGCGCATGCCGTTTTCCATCACCACGTAGGCTTCGCCCGGTGGAGCGGCCTCGACCACGAAGGTGGCGGGATCGGCGTCCAGCTCTTCGCCGACGATCTGCGCCATGGCGGTGTGGGTGCCCTGGCCACCTTCCATGAAGGGGCTGAGCAGACGCACGCTGCCGTCCGGGCGAATTTCCAGAAACGCCGGCACCTGGGTGCCGCGCTCTGCGGCGTTGGCCGTGGCAGCCTGCACCCGGGCCGAGCCCATCGGCAGGCCGAAGCCGATCACCAGCGCGCCCACGGCGGTGCTGGCCAGAAAGCGTCGGCGCGACAGGTTGACCGGATCACCCAGGGGCAATTCAGGCAGGGGCAGATGCGTATTCATCAGGCACGCTCCTGCTTGGCCAGGTCATCCATGGCGGTGTGGATCGCGTTGTACGTGCCGCAGCGGCACAGGTTGACCATGGCCGCGTCGATCTGCGCCGTGGTGGGCGCGGGGGTGTGCTTGAGCAGCGCGGTGGCCGCCATCACCTGCCCGGACTGGCAATAACCGCATTGCGCCACCTGATGCTCGACCCAGGCGGCGACCACGCGCTTACCCACGTCATCGGCTTCGATGGCCTCGATGGTGGTGATTTCGCGGCCCGCCACGGCGGCCACCGGTGTAACGCAGGCGCGTACCACGTTGCCGTCCACCAGCACCGAGCAGGCGCCGCACTGGGCCAGGCCGCAGCCGTACTTGGTGCCGGTCATGCCCAGGTCATCGCGGATCACCCACAACAGGGGCGTGTCGGCGTCGGCCTCGACTTGATAGGCTTTTTGGTTGATGCGTAATTCCATGGCGGGTTCACCTGCTGATCATCGGTCGGTGTAGCTGAGTTCTTATAAGAGGTGCGACGCAGGTCGCCCATGTTTGCACTCTAGACCACCGGGCCAGGGCTATCTATCCAATCGGCGGCAACTCCGTAGGATCAGGCAAGTATTCAACAGGAATGCGCTAGTGCAGGGGTGTAGTCCTTTACTGATCTGCCGGGCAGGGCTGCACTTTTTTTCATTCTTCTGATCTATCCCTGTCACGAGCGCGCGCATTCCGCGCGCAGGCAGCAGGACCCGACCGGATGCGGATGAACCACCTTTCAACCTGTTTAATCAAACGCTGGCCGCTGCTGTTCGCAGCAATGCTGGCGCTCTGTGCCACGGCGTGCAGCCAGCAGCAGGGCCGCGATATGGCCCGGCAATTCAGCGAAGGCAAACCTGATGAGTTCTTCCAGACCAGCGTGGACCGCATGGCAACGTTGGGCATGCGCGATAACCTGCAAAGCCTGTATCTGTTGATGAACAAGCTCTACCTGCGCAACCCGAGCCAGTGGCGTCAGTCGGGCTACCCGGATGCCGTGACCGCCGCGCGGACAATCCGCCAGGCCATCGAAAACCGTCAGCCGTTGCCGGCACTTGGCGAGCGTCGTGACCTGGCAGCCTTGAGTTACTCGCTGAGCCCGGAGTTTCGCGGCGACCGCGTCGGCGCATTCATCTACGCCATCGGCAGCATGCTGGTCACCGCCCATGGCGGGCGCACCCGGTTCTACGTGACCGATTCGATCAACCCGCAATTCGTCAGCAACGCCGCGCGCAATATTGAAAAGGCCACCTGGCTGCTCGGCCAGCGCCAAGACGCCAATGGCGTGTTGCTGCTGTTTTCCAACGAGATCTCGGAGGAGGGCAGCAACCTCAGTTTCGCCGTGGAATTCGGCAAGATCGTCGCGCGCCTGGACCTGCTCACCCAGATCCTCGACGAGCGCTACCGCCGCATTGGTCTCAATTATGCGCAAAGCCTGTTGTTGATGAATTTTCTGCCGGTGCAGTGATACCCAGGGCCGGGGAGTGCGGCGTTTCGCTTTCCCATGTAGGAACTGGCCTATCTTGCAACAGGCCGCTTGAAACACCCCTCCAGCGGCAATAGCCTCGGACTTTTCCTAAAAGTCGAGGCCTACCTTGGGTAAGCGAAAAACGGTTTGGCTCACGGATCGCGACATTCGTTTGCGCTTCATCCTGTTTGCGGTGATCGACACCGCAAGCGTCCAGGGCGTCGCGGCGGAGCTGCTGCTGCCGGCGCAGAAACTGCTGCAGGACTCGCCGACCGAAGCACAGTTGCGCAACACCCTGGACGCGATTCTGGCCACAGATGAAATGTATGGTTTCAGGTTTCCCCCGGGGTCGGAGGCCGATGACTTCATGCAGGCACTGGAGGCTGTTGCCGCAAGCTGATGATTCGTTTGTAAGGAGTGACCCGTCGAAGCCGCCAGGCTTCTTACGCTTCCGAATGCCAAGGACCTGCCCCATGCTGTTGCGCCAATCCCCGCTCCTGTTTGCCGCCCTGACCCTCAGCCTGACGGTGCACGCCGAAACCCTGCAACTGGCACCGGTCGAAGTCAGCACGGCGCCCGCCAGTGCCGGTGAAATGGCTCAGGCGCAGCTCAAGAGCGTGCCTGGCGCCACTAACTACATCGACCTGGACAGCGTGCAACAGGGGCGCGTCAGCACCAATGAGGATGTGTTCAAGTATCAGGCCGGGGTGTATGCCAAGGCTGCGAATAATGAAGGGGTGAAGCTGTCCATCCGTGGCTCGGGCCTGAACCGCAGCCCTGGGTCCCATGCGTCCGGCCTGTTCGAGATGCTCGACGGTTTGCCGCTCACCGGGCCCGGCGGCACGCCCTATGAACTCAAGGACCCACTGTGGCACAGCCGCGTTGAGGTGCTGCGCGGCGCCAACGGCTTTGATCGCGGTGCGCTGGCGTTGGGGGGGGCGGTCAACTACATCACCCGTACCGGCTATGACGCGCCGACTTTGCAACTGCGCTATGAGGCGGGCAGTCGCGGTTATGCCCAGCGTGAAATCAGTTCCGGCCAGGTGCTGGGCGACGCCGACTACTACATCAGCCTCACCGACGCCGCGTCCGACGGCTATCAGCAGCAGAGCGCCGG
Source organism: Pseudomonas sp. Leaf59 (assembly GCF_920984685.1). Taxonomy (NCBI): domain Bacteria; kingdom Pseudomonadati; phylum Pseudomonadota; class Gammaproteobacteria; order Pseudomonadales; family Pseudomonadaceae; genus Pseudomonas; species Pseudomonas sp. Leaf59. Next base: position 232,874 of record NZ_CAKLBR010000003.1, read on the forward strand.
TAGCGGCAAGGGTATTGCCGCCAACTTCGGCTATCGCTTCAACCCGGACCTGGAAACCCGCTTCTATTTTCGTTACCGCGAAACCGCCAACGACACCCCCGGCAAGCTCACGCGTTACCAGATCAGCCATGATCCGCGTGCCGCCAACAGCCTCAACGCCGCCCGCGATTCCAAGCGCCTGCAACCAGGCTCCACCTGGATCGCCAACAAAACCACCCTGCAATTGGATGAAAACTCAAAGGTCGAGGTCGGCCTGGCCTATCACGATTACCCCATGGACCTGCGCGAAGGCACCAACCGCCTGAAAGTCGCCTACACCGATATCAGCGGCACCCTGAACTACATCCGGCAGGACAGCCTGTTCGGCCATGACAGCAAAACCACCCTCGGCCTGCGCACCACCCAGGCGATGCCCAACAATGGCGCGTCGGAATATGTACGTACGCCGGCCACAAATACCGCCAGCTACGCGCCAGGCACCAGGACCCGCGATTATTCCTACCTCGGGTCCGACACCGTGCTGCATATCGGTAATGACCTGGAACTGTTGCCGGACCTGTGGCTGACCACCGGCCTGGCGGCCATTTATACGCGCCGCGAAACCCAGGTTACCTACCCGCAAGGTCAGGCGCCGCTCAGTCAGCATGACTGGGATTACGCACCGCGCATTGGCCTGCGTTATGACTTCAATCCGCAATTGCAGGTATACGGCAACCTCAGTCGCTCGGTCGAGCCGCCGCATGCGTGGTCGATGATCTGGGGTTCCAACAAATACTTCACCAGCGGCCCGGCCAAAGGGCTGGCGCGTGAAGGCGTGAGCCTGAGAAACCAGACCGCCACCACCCTGGAAGTCGGCGGACGGGGTGAAGCGTGGCTTGGTGCCTGGGACCTGGCGCTGTACCGCTCCGAAGTGCGCCACGAACTGCTGGCCGTGGAAACCCAGGCCCAGACCGCCACCAGCAACGCCGTGATTGCCGAGGCCAACGCCAGCCCCACGGTGCATCAGGGCGTGGAACTGAGCCTGCTCAGCCCGCTGTGGGACGGCGGCCGCGAGGGCCGGCTCGATCTGCGCCAGGCCTACACCTTCAGCGACTTCCACTACCGTGACGATGACCGCTTTGGCAGCAACACGCTGCCGGGCATCCCCAGGCATTATTACCAGGCGCAAGTTCGCTACAGTCACCCGAGCGGCTTCTACACCAGCCTCAACACCGAGCACTCTTCGCGGGTGGCGGTGGACTATGCCAATTCCTATTACGCGGCCGCCTATACCTTGCTGGGCGCGACCTTTGGCTACGACGCGCCGAAGCAGGACTGGCAGGCGTGGGTCGATCTGCGCAATCTCACCCACCGCCGCTATGCCAATACGGTCACGCCGGGGTATGACGACAAGGGGCTGGACGTCGCGCGTTCGACCCCGGCGGATGGGCGGGGCATCTATACCGGAGTGTCCTGGCGCTGGCGTTGAGTTCAGGATCCGCAACGGACTAATGGGTGGCAGGCAATTTCACGGTGAAGGTTGTGCCGGCCTCTGCCGATGAACTTACCGCCACATCACCGCCATGCACCTTGGCCAGTTCGCGCACGATATACAGGCCAAGGCCCACGCTGCGCACCTGGCTGCCTTGATCGGTGCCACGGGTCATGGGTTCGAACAGATTGGCGAGCAGCCCCTCGGGAATCGCGGTGCCATGGTTGTGTACGGCGACTTCACAGACGTTATTACCGATTCGCGAGGTGATGCGGATTTCGCGCTGCAGGTCGCCATACGCCACGCTGTTGGCCACCAGGTTGCCGATAATCTGTTGTACGCGGTCGGCATCCAGGCTCGCGCTGCCAAAGCCCTCGATATGGTGCACCAGTGTCGCCTTGGGGAAGGCGACACGCAGTTCCTCGACGGCATGGTGAATGACTGTGTGAAAGTCCAGCGGCGCGGCGCGGATAATGATGCCGTGACCAACCCTGGCCTGGGTGAAGTCAAGCAAGTCGGCGATCATGCGCTGGGCGCGCTCGGATGACTGGTCGATATGCCCCAGCAGTTGGCGCTCCTTTGGCGTGCACTCACCACGGCTGAGAAAATCCGAAGCCATGCGAATGGCCGTGAGCGGGTTTTTCAAATCGTGGCTGACAATCGCCACCATCTGTTCGGCGAACATCGCGCGCCGCTGCGAGATGGCATAGGCTTGCTTGAGTTCCGCCTGCGCCTGATGCAGGGCGATTTCAGTGGCGGTTTTTTCCTGCAACAGGGCTTCGGCCAGCTTGCGCGCGTTCAACAGCTCGCGTTCGTACTTGTCACGGTCAGTGGTACCGAACAGCGCCAGGTCGTACACCACGGCGTCGCCGAGTTGGCGACGATTGCCATTGAGCAGCACCGTCACTTTCTGCCCGTCGCGGTGCACGGTGTCGAGCTTCACCTCGGTGACGCTGCCATGCATGCGCAGCATCGGCGCCAGGTGCGTTTGATGGAAAATTCGCCCGCCCATGGTCAGCAGGTCCTGGAAGCGCCGGCCACACAGCTCCTGGGCACTGAACCCCAACCAGTCGGTGAAGCGTGCATTGACCTGCAGAATCGTGCCGTCTTCGGCAGTCACGGCCAGCGCACAGGCGGCGCTGTCGAACAGGTCAATGGGCATGGGCGGCTGCCCACGGCGCCAGGAAGCTGTGCATCGCCGCCGCGCACGCCACTGGCGCGCTCATGTGCGGACAATGGCCTACGTTGTCGATCAGGCAATAAGTGCTGTTGGGGACTACGCGATGCAGGTATTCACCCACCACGACCGGGGCAATCAGGTCGTCGCTCGATTGCAGGATCAACACCGGGGCGGCCAGGCCGGTCACATCTTCACGGTTGTCCGCCATGAAAGTCACGCGTGCGAATTGCCTGGCAATGTCCGGTTCGGTGCGGCAGAAGCTCTCGGTCAGCGCTTCGCTGAGTTCCGGTTGCCCGGGCGCACCCATGATCACCGGGGCCATGGCACTGGACCAGCCGAGGTAATTGCTGTCGAGTGTGTCGAGCAGGTCATCGATGTCGCTGCGCTTGAAACCGCCGATGTAGCCTGCGTCGTCGATGTAGCGGGGCGATGGGCCAATCATCACATGGGCGGCGATGCGCCCGGGCTGCAGGCGGTCGGCGAGGACGCCGATCATCGCGCTGACCGAGTGGCCCACCAGAATCACCGGGCCCTGGGCATAGGCGTCAATGATTTCATTCAAGTCACGAGCATAACCGTCCAGCGTGCCGTACTTGGTCTTGTCGAAGGCGACAAGGTCCGACAGGCCTGCACCCACCAGGTCATACATCACTACGCGGAAACGCTCGGTAAAATGCGGCGCCAAATAGTTCCACATCGCCTGGTTGCAGCCGAAGCCATGGGAGAACACCAGGGTCGCCATGCCGTCGCCCATCACATTCACATTGTTGCGGTGGCGTAGGTCCATGGAGGTCTCAAAATTATGGCGTATTGCTATGTGAGGCGCAGTTTAGATAGTCAACGCCTTTGGGTCACGCGTTATAGCGACGATAGGTTACAGTCAGCGCCATTCAGGACGAAACTTCAGGTAACAAAACATGATGCGGTGGGTACGGCTGTCCGTCTTGAGTCTGCTGGCACTGATGTGCTTCGGCGTGTTTACTGCCGCCCAGGCTGATGTTTCGCCGCTTGGCGTGGCCCTCGATCAGCGGGTGATCGACCTCACCAACACCCTCGACGCCGACACCACCGCCCGTCTGAAAAGCCGGCTAGCCGACCTCGAACAGCGCAAAGGTTCGCAGATTGCCGTGTTGCTGGTGCCCGGAACCGGCGGAGCCAGCATCGAGGATTACGCCAATCAACTGTTTCGCGCCTGGCAACTGGGCCGCAAGGACGTCAACGACGGCATCCTGCTGGTGGTGGCCAAGGACGACCGCAAGGTGCGTATCGAAGTCGGGTACGGGCTGGAAGGCACAGTCACCGATTTGCTTGCCCGCCGGATCATCGAGGAACACATCACCCCGGCGTTTCGCCAAGGCGATTTTGCCGGTGGCGTCAGCCAGGGTGTGAACGACCTCGTTGTGCTGGTTGAGGGCGGCGACTTGCCGGCAGTCGCCGTTCCGGGCGTCAGTCCCCAGGCCATGGCGATACTGCTGGCACTGATCGCCGGCGGCATCGGTGGTGTGTTGATGGCCGCAGGCATGTTGCACTGGCGCCGTGCCTTGATTGCCACGGCTGGAGTGACCCTGCTGCTGACGGTGTACATCGGTGGACGTGAGTGGCCGATATTCCTGCTGGTATTACCGCTGACGATGCTGATCGGCGGTGCCACGTTTGGCGCATTGTGGCTGGCGCGCGCAGTCTTTTACTGCGTGATGGCTGCACTGGCGTATATCGTCGGCGTGCTGGCAGCGGCTCGGTTTGTCGAACTCAGTCTTGTCCACTGGCTGCTGTGGCCGTTGGGCGCGGCCGTGGTGCTGGGTCTGTACGTGGGGTTGTTCTTCCTGATCAAGGCATCATGGAAAAGCAGCCCGCGTTTCTTCCTCGTGCGCGTACTGGCGGTTGTCGCGATTTATACCGCGGCGGGCCTGCTGTTGGGGCACGGTGCTCAAGGCTGGTGGGTGGCGATACCGGTGGCGACGATTGCGGCGTTTATCCTGTTCGTGCAGAGCGTCTCCAGTTCAGGCTCGGGCTCGAGCAGCCGCTCCAGTTCAAGCTCCGGCAGCTCGCGCTCCAGCGGCAGCTCGTCCGGCGGCGGCGGATCCAGTGGCGGCGGCGGTGCGTCGGGCAGTTGGTGACACGAGCACTCAGGACAGTACGAGGTAATCATTGCGTTGCACGATGGGCGCGTGCGCGCCCTGCACCAGATGCACATAGCGACCGTCCACCAGGTCGATGGGCAGGCAGTCATCCACATCCATCACGGCATCGGTATGCGCCTGGGACCAGCCGCGCAGCATCTGGCGTTTGCCCAGCGTCTTTGCCTCCTGCTTGTTGCGCGCGACGACCAGCAGGTAGTGATGGGCCTCGCCGAAACTGTGGGTGTCGTACCCGCCAAGGTTGATGAAATACAGGCGCGGCGCTCCGGCTTGCGGGGCCAGCGGGCTGAGCTCGACTTTCCAGCCATCGACGCCATCCACCGCCATCCAGGCGTCGATGTGTACGCCCTTGGCGCTGCCGAACCAGTTTTCACGCAATTGCGGGTAAGTGGCTTGCAGGGTATCCGCCACGGCGAATACCACATCATGGACTTCGATCCTCGCCCGCGGGTGCTTGCCCCCGAGCATCACGACAAACAGCATTGCAGGTTCTTCCTGGCGACTTGGCAGAGGGCAACCATACTTCGATTGAACCCTTTTGTCCGGTCAATGCCCCACTGTTTACTTGCGAACTCATCAGGAGGTTGTCATGCGTACCATTGATCTGGCCGGCGTACCGGTCCCCGTCATCGGCCAGGGCACCTGGCGCATGGGGGAAGACCCCGACCAGCACCGTGCTGAAGTGGCGGCATTGCAACTGGGGATCGACGAGGGCATGACCCTGATCGATACCGCCGAAATGTACGGTGAAGGGGGCGCCGAGTCCGTCGTCGGCGAAGCCATACGCGGCAAGCGTGACCAGGTGTTCCTCGTGAGCAAGGTCTACCCGCACAATGCCAGCCGAACGGGCATCCCTCGTGCCTGTGAAGCCAGCCTGCAAAGGCTTGGCACCGACTTTATCGACCTGTACCTGTTGCACTGGCGCGGCCAGTATCCCCTTGAAGAAACGGTCGAGGCCTTCGAGCGTTTGCGCGAAGCCGGCAAGATCGGCCGTTGGGGTGTCTCCAACTTTGATGTGGCCGATCTGCAGGAGCTGGCCTCTGCGGCCTGCGCCACCAATCAGGTGCTCTACAACATCGAGGAGCGGGGGATCGAGTTCGACCTGCTGCCCTGGTGGCAACAACATCATTTGCCGCTGATGGCTTACTGCCCCATCGCCCAGGGCGGCAAATTGCTGTCCAGCCCGACGCTCAAACAGATCGCCCAGCGTCACGAGGCAACGCCTGCCCAGGTCTGCCTGGCGTGGGTACTGCGTCAGGACGGCGTGATCGCCATCCCCAAGGCCGTTACGCCGGAGCATGTGCGACTCAATGCCCGTGCTGCGAACCTGGTGCTGGATGAACATGATCTGGACGCGATCGATCGGGTATTCGGCGCGCCCAAGCGCAAGCATCCGCTGGCGATGGTCTAGCCCTCAGTAACAACCCATCTCGATAGAAACGGCGCCCGTCCCTGGGCGTCGTTTACACATCACATTACGTCAGCTGGACACCGGGCTACGCCAATCGTCCGAGCCGGAGGTGCCCGACACTTCGTGGGTCCAGACAATCTTGCGATACGTGAAATACACGTCTTCCAGATGCGTGAAGTGCGCGTTGTCCGGGTCCTGGCAGTTGGGCATGCGCGATTGGATATCGACGATGGTCGCGCCCTCGAGTTCGATGGTGAAGTAATGCTCCTGGGTGCCGGCCGATGAAGTGCGCAGCCACTCCAGCCGGCATTTCACCTCCTCGCCACTGGTGAGTGCGCTGAAAAGCAGGGGCGATGACTTGTCGAACACCTTGCTGATCATCAATGGTTTATGCACCCGTTGCCCTGTTGGCTGACCGGATTGCGGATCGCGCGGGATGATGACCTGGTGCGCAAACGCCTGGACGAGAATCTGGTCCTCGTGCCCTTCCTGGTAAATATTGCCTACCGAGTCCTGAGTAAAAGTACCTGCCGTAATCAAACCTTGCTTGACGCCAGTGATGGAGAGATACGCGGGTGTTGGCATGACGGGTTTCCTTGTCTGCTTGATAGGGAGTCCATCCCATATTGAAACCGGATGGCCCTGTCTCCTTAACAAAAAACGTGCCGGAAAGTGCAAGGCCTAATGAAATATGGGGGCAGGGTTAGTCGGCGAGTGTCTTTTAATAAGTTGCTGTGAATAAGTGTGTAAGTTTATTGAGGTTGTTTGCGCATGAGTGCGCAATTAGTTGCCGTTTCATCGGGCGGGCGGCAGTGGGCTGGATAAACCATATTTGAGTTTTTCTTCAAAAAAAGTTGCGCAATTTTCTGCGCAGGCCTTGTTTTGCGGGTGTTGTAGGATAAGTCTCAAGTTTATTTTTTTCGCTTGATGAATCTCTTTATCGTGGCTAGTGTTTGCAACTCTTAAAGAGGCTTCTCATCGCTGGCTCAATAGCGTTTTAATGATTTATTGCGTGTTCAGTGTGTTTTATGAGGTGAGTAGTTGTGCGTGGAGCAAAATGGATTATTTGAAAACGCTGTGTGATTATTATCTTGAGTTGGCGCGGCAACCTTGCTCGCATGCAAGTTTCGCCGGCAATGAAATGCGCTTTTCCAGCGAATATGAGGCCCTGGAAAACGAGCTGGCGAAAATGCAATCGATACACGGTGAACGCCAGCCGGATTGGCAAAAAGTCGTTGAAACCAGCGAGTGCATGTTGCGCGAGCATTCCAGGGATCTGCGTGTCGCGGTATGGCTGGTCTGGGCGCTTTACCAGCGTGAATCGTTTGCCGGCCTGTTGGCCGGACTCGGCCTCCTGTTGCATCTCTGCGAGCAGCATTGGGCGGTTGTCTACCCGCTCAAGCTGCGCACCCGCAGTGCGGCTTTTGGCTGGCTGGTATTGCGCCTTGAACCGGTGTTCGACCAAAGCCTGTCGGTTGCAGGCCAGCAGCAGGTGTTTCATCTGCTCCACGAACACCTGTCGCGCCTCGATGAGTGCTGGCGTCAGCGTCTGGGTAATGATGCTCCATTGCTGCTGCCGATTCGCAGGCAATTGTCGGAGCGCCTTGAACATGCCACGCAAGGCAATCCCGCTCCAGCAGCATTGCCGCATGGGATGACCCAGGTCAAACAGGTGGCGGCTCAATTGCTCAAGCCCGAGCCCGCAATCGAAAACGAAAGGGATGCGGCGAAACGCCTGCGTACCTTGCAGGACCAGGCCCGCCCCCTGTGCAAGTGGTGGTTGGGCCAGGGCGCTGCAGACCTGCGCGCCTTGCGCCTGAGTCGAACACTGGCCTGGCTCTCACTGACCGGTTATCCGGACGCAGACAGCCAGAGAACCACGACCTTGCGTGGCCCTGCAGGCGACAAGCTCAAGCGGTGCCAGGAGCGTCTTGCCCAGGGGCATTACGCCGATCTGATACTTGAATTCGATGCGAGCCTGAGCAGCGCAATGTTCTGGTTTGACGGACTGCGCATGCAGTGGGAGTGCCTTGACGCACTGCACGCCAACCTGGCGAAGGCCGAGCTGGAAGTGAGTTTTGCGCTGTTGCTGCAGCGTCTGCCGGACCTGCCTGAGTATCGCTTTTACGACGGAGTGCCGTTTGCCGATGCCAGCACCCGTGACTGGATTGCGCTCCATGTGGCCCGCCATCTGCAAACAAACCAACCCCTGGCGCAGGCGAAAAACATCGACGCCGCACCGTGGGAGACGGCATTGCAGGAAGGGCTGCCCAGGCTGCGCAAGGACGGGCTCAAGGCTGTCGTCGGCGAGTTCACGCAAAGCCTGCACGCCGAGCGAAGCGAGCGCGACCGTTTCCATTGGCGCCTGGCCCAGGCCCGTCTATGTGTACTGGCAGGCAAGCACGAGTTGGCGAAGATCCAGCTCGAACAACTGGATGATCACCTGCAGCACGCAGGGCTTGGACAACCTGCGCGCCTACCTGATGCTGGCGCTGCCGGAACGTCGTGACAATCCTTGGCTGACGCAGCATATGGCCGCGCTGTGGTCTGCACGCCACGCCGCCGACAGCTCGGCGCAAACGCGCTTGAACCTGCACCTGGCGCGTTTGCTGGGGCAAACCTTCGTGGCGCCGCTTGACGATGACCTGGTGGCGCAGGCACGCCAGACCTTGCGCGGTGAGTCCCTGGCCGATGTGGTTTATCGGATGCTGCGAGAGCAGGCACGTAACCTGGAGCCTTTGCGGCTTGCCGAGGGCAGCCTGTTCGCTGCGAGTGATCAGCCAATACCGGGGTTCTACAGCAAAAAATACTGGCTGTATTTCGAGGCGCAGGGTGCGCGCCTGGTGAATGCCATCGCCCAGGATAACTGGGTGCTCGGTGAGGCGAGTGACCTCAGCGCGATGGACTTGCGCCGGCTGATGCTCGAACTGGAACAACGCTACTTCAGCGAGTACGCCGAGGCCTGGAGCGATGCACTGGGGCGCATCCGGCTGCAGGAAACCGACAGCCTCAAAAGAGCTGCCGAGCAACTGGCCGGCCTCACTTCAGCCCAGTCGCCACTGGTGCAGGTGTTGCAGCAGGTCAGGGAAAATACCCGGTTGTTACCCACGAGCGAGCGCCTGGGCGACGTTGCGCGTCAGGCCGGGGAGCTCGGCGCAAAGGTCGAAGCGGCAGGCGCCATATTGGCCAGCCCATTGCTGGGGCATACCCAGGCGGATACCGCTCGACGCGCGTTGCAGCGACGTTTTGAGCCCTTGCACCAGTTGCTGGATGAGCAGCACAACCCTGGCACGGCAGTGAGCCATGTGCTGCAACTGTCCGATCAGTTGCAGCTGCAACTGGCGACGCTGACTCGGGAAAGTTCGCCGGAGCAGGCGGCCTTTCACAGGGTCAAGCGGCGCATGGATGGCCAGCAGGATCTGCTCGGCAATTTGCGCGACGGCGCCGCCCGGTTGCCGCTGCCGCTGTCTGCGTGGGTCGGCGCGATTGCGGATGACACCTGGCAGCGCCTGCTGGAGGAGGCCTACGTGCATGTGAACCAGCGTTACCAGAGCGAGGTGTACAGCGTTTACAGCAAAGCCATTCGCCAGCGGTATCCGTTCAATGCCACCGCGGGCGGCGATGTCGCCCTCAGTGACTTTCAGGAATTCTTCGGCCCTCAGGGCGTGCTGGCAAGGTTTCAGGAGACCTACCTGCGACCTTTTATCAGCGCCGATGGCAGTCGGCATCGCCTGCGGGGCATCGACGGTCGCAGTTTGCCTGTGTCGCGCGCGCTGCTGGATCAACTGAGCAAGGTGCAGCTTATCCGGCGCGGTTTTTTCAGCGAGCAGGGCGAGTTGTCGGTGCGCTTCAGCCTGGCGCCCTACAGCCTGGATCAGGCGGTCAATCGCGCCATCCTGCGCCTGGGCGATCAACAGCTGGAATACCGCCATGGGCCCATCGTACCCATGGCGTTCCAGTGGCCTGTCGAGGGTGACAATGGCCGCAGCAGCCTGGTGCTGGAGCGGGGCGCCGAGCGGCCGCTGGGTATTGAAAGAAATAGCGGAGCCTGGTCGCTGTTCAGGCTGTTTGACTTGCTGCACAGCGAGCCCGCCAGCGGTCGGGATGCGCAAGTGCTCAAGTCCGACCTCGCAGGCTTGCGCGCCAATTACCTGCTGACCAGTCAGCGGACGCCCAGCCCGTTCCAGATGGCGGACTGGCGCACCTTCCGGTTGCCGGAGCAATTGTGAGCCAGGCACCTGCGCGCTGGCGCAGTGCCGGTCATACGCTATGCGGCAAGGATCGCTCACGCAATGAAGACGCGTTGCTCGACTGCCCCGAGCGGGGGTGTTGGGCGGTGGCGGATGGCATGGGTGGGCATCGCGCCGGGGACGTGGCCAGCCAGTGGGTGGTGAGCAACCTGGCGTCAATGGCTGGCCACGGCGACCTTGATCAGCGCGTGGGCGCTGTCCGGTGTTGCCTGCAAGAGGTCAACCGGAAGCTGCGGCATACGGCCCAGGGCCCGCATGACATTATCGGCAGCACCGTTGTAGCACTGCTGCTGGAAGGCGATCGCGCGGCGTGTGTCTGGGCGGGGGACAGCCGCTGCTATCTGTGGCGTGGGCGCAGGCTTTACCTGCTGTCCCGGGATCATTCGCGGATGCGGCAACTGATGGAAGAGCACCGGATGAGCGCGCAGCAGGCCGGTGCCCAGCCGGATGCCAGGGCGCTGACCCGGGCGGTTGGCGCGCGCGAGCGCTTGCATCTTGAGGTGCTGGAACTCGGTACACGTCCTGGCGATGTATTTCTGCTGTGCAGCGACGGTGTCTACCAGGCACTCGATCATGGCGAGCTGGGCCAGGCGTTGAGCCTGGACACACCGCAACAGATGCTGGATCGGGTGTTTGAGTCGGTATTGTGCGGCGCGGCGCGAGACGACCTCACGGCCGTGGTGATCCAGCGATGACAACGCCCCTGTGCACCGGCGACCTGCTCGCCGGTCGCTATCGGCTCGAACGCGTGCTGGGCATCGGAGGCATGGGCGTGGTCTACCGTGCCCGCGACCTGTTGCATGAGCAGTTTGGCGAGCCTTGCTCCAGCGTCGCCTTGAAAGTGCTCGGCGAATGTTTTTCCGAGTGCCCCGATGGCCATGTGCTGTTGTACAGCGAGTTCTCCCTGACACGCGGCCTGTCGCACCCTGGAGTGGTTCGCCTATTCGGGTTCGACGTCGACACCTCCCGCCAATTGGCGTTTTTCACCATGGAGTTGATGCACGGCATGACCCTGGACCGGCTCATGCTGGAACGTCCTGAGGGCCTCGGCTGGCATGAGTGGCAGCCAATGGCATCGCAACTGCTGGACGCATTGGCCTACGCCCATGGGCGCGGCGTGCTGCATGGCGACGTGAAGCCGGGCAATGTCATGGTGGGGGAGACGGGGATACGCCTGTTCGATTTTGGCCTGGGCCAGTCGCAGGCAGTGACCGGGCTGCCAGGTCTGGACCGCCATCGCATCAGCGCCTGGACGCCCGCTTATGCCGCGCCGGAGCTGCTGGGCGGGGGAGAGCTTTCAGCGTCGGCGGATGTGTATGGCGTAGCGTGCGTGTTGTACGCAATGGCGCAAAGGCGGCGTCCGGGTGAACGCCACCCCACTCATGTGCTCAAACGACCCCGCCAGTTACCGCGCCATTGCTGGTCGGCCTTGCGCGCGGCGTTGGCGACGGATCCGCAGCAACGAACGATCACGGTTGCGGAAATGCGGGAGGCAGTGGCTGGTCGATCATGGCGCTGGTTCGTGTAGCTCGGGGTTACTCGGCCACGTCATACAGCTCGCAATATTCCGACCAGCTCAGGCCGGCCATTTGTGCCACTTCCCTGTGCACTTCGAGGCGTTGGGCGGCGAAGGTTTCGGGCGATTCGGCGGTGAGCTTGAGTGTCAACTCCCAGGCGAACAGGCCCTGACGCTCGGCTTCGGCTTCAAAAGCTTCGTTCAGGCGCTCGGCGCGGTATTCGGCCAGGGTTTCACCCTTGGCCCGGGCGGCGAGCGGGTTCAGGGTGTCCAGCTCGGTTGCAAGTGCCGGGTGATCGCTCAGGAAGCGATCCAGGGCCAGTTGATGGTTATCGCCGGGTTGGGACAAGGGCGTGCTCCTTTGCAAGATCTCAGAGGTCGGTCTGCAGGTTGCGCCGTGCGCGTTTGCGCAGACGACGGTCGATTCTGGAACTGATCGGCTGCAACAGAAAGAACATCAGGTAGGCCGTCAGTACCAGCGTCAGGTCCACCCAGGTTCCGGCGACCGGTTCGTCTGAAAATATCTCGACTACGTCCTTGATCAGGAACAGCAGGGCGACCCCGCCCAGCCACAGCAAGGCCTTGAACAGCAATGGTTGCAGGTTGTTCGACAGTTTGTGTTGCATCCCGGGCTTACCTCTGCGGTGCATGACTTCCTCTCAGGCGAGGGTGGAGGTGAGCCACCGTGCCTGAAAGCGTCACCGATGATAACGATTAGGCAAGTTTAGGGATTGATCCAGAGCAGAAAGTTCATTTATTTAGTGACGAATACCGAAGTTACGCCCTCGCAGCAGGCACCAGAAAAGCAGCCTCCAGCAATTGACGCGTATACCCATGCTGGGGATTGGCAAAGATCGTCGCTGCATCGCCCTGTTCCACCACTTGCCCCTGTTTTACCACCATCAACTGATGACTCAATGCCTTGACCACCGCCAAATCATGGCTGATGAACAAGTAGGTCAGGTTGTACTTGGCCTGCAACCCACGCAACAACTCCACCACCTGGCGCTGCACCGTGCGATCCAGCGCTGAAGTCGGTTCGTCGAGCAAAATCAGCCTGGGCTTGAGCACCAGCGCCCGTGCAATCGCAATACGCTGGCGTTGCCCTCCGGAAAACTCGTGGGGGTACCGGTGCCGCGACGCCGGGTCCAGACCTACTTCCTTGAGCGCTGCAATAATCGCCGCTTCCTGTTCGGCCGCCGTGCCCATCCTGTGAATGCGCAGGCCTTCACCGACGATTTCACTGACGCACATCCGCGGGCTCAAACTGCCGAACGGGTCCTGGAACACCACCTGCATCTCCCGACGCAACGGCCGCACCTGTTGCTGAGTGAGCTGATCCAACTGCTGGCCTTCGAATCGAATGCCGCCCTTGCTCGCGATCAACCGCAGGATCGCCAGGCCCAGGGTGGATTTGCCCGAGCCGCTCTCACCGACGATGCCCAGGGTCTGGCCCTGGGGCAGGCTGAAGTTGATGCCGTCCACCGCTTTGACGTAATCGACGGTGTTGCGCAAAAAGCCCTTCTTGATCGGGAACCAGACCTTCAGGTCGTCGACTTCCAGTAAGGGCGGCCCAACTTCATTGGTGGCCGGCCCTCCGCTGGGTTCCGCCGCCAGCAGTTCCTGGGTGTAAGGGTGCTGCGGCGACTGGAACAAGGTCTCGCAGTCGGCCTGTTCGACGATGCAACCCTGTTGCATCACGCACACCCGATGGGCAATGCGCCGCACCAGGTTCAAGTCGTGGCTGATCAACAGCAGCGACATGCCCAGCCGCGCCTGCAGTTCCTTGAGCAGTTCGAGAATTTTCAGTTGCACGGTGACGTCGAGGGCGGTGGTCGGCTCGTCGGCGATCAACAGTTCCGGCTCGTTGGCCAGGGCCATGGCGATCATCACGCGCTGGCGCTGGCCACCGGACAGTTCGTGGGGCAGGGCCTTGAGGCGCTTGTGTGGCTCGGGAATGCCCACCAGTTCGAGCAGTTCCAGCGTGCGTCGGGTGGCCACCTTGCCGGTGAGGCCCTTGTGCAGGCCGAGTACTTCGTTGATCTGTTTTTCGATGCTGTGCAGCGGGTTCAAGGAGGTCATCGGCTCCTGGAAGATCATCGCGATGCGGTTGCCGCGAATATGCCGCAGGGTCTTTTCCTTGAGCGTCAGCAGGTCTTGCCCGGCATAGCGGATAGTGCCGCTCGGATGCCGCGCCAGCGGGTAGGGCAGCAGGCGCAGAATCGAATGGGCGGTCACCGATTTGCCGGACCCGCTTTCGCCTACGAGGGCGAGAGTTTCGCCGCGCTTGATGTCGAAGCTGAGGTTGTTGACCACCCGGTGGTGGTGCTCGCCCGTGACGAACTCGACGGAGAGGTCGCGGACTTCGATCAGATTGTCCTGATTCATCTCATTTCCTCGGGTCGAAGGCATCGCGAGCGGACTCGCCGATAAACACCAGCAAACTCAGCATGATCGCCAGCACGGCAAAGGCACTGATGCCCAGCCACGGCGCCTGCAGGTTGGATTTGCCCTGGGCCACCAGCTCGCCCAGCGACGGAGAGCCGGCCGGCAGGCCGAAGCCGAGGAAGTCCAGGGCGGTGAGGGTGCCGATGGCGCCGGTGAGGATGAAGGGCATGAAGGTCATGGTGGAGACCATGGCATTGGGCAGGATGTGGCGGAACATGATCGCGCCGTTCTGCATGCCCAGTGCCCGGGCTGCGCGCACGTATTCAAGGTTGCGCCCGCGCAGGAACTCGGCGCGCACCACGTCCACCAGGCTCATCCACGAGAACAGCAACATGATTCCCAGCAGCCACCAGAAGTTGGGCTGCACAAAACTGGCCAGGATGATCAGCAGATAAAGCACCGGCAAACCGGACCAGATTTCTAGAAAGCGCTGTCCGGCCAGATCCACCCAGCCGCCGTAGAAGCCCTGCAAGGCGCCGGCGATTACGCCGATGATCGAGCTGAGCACGGTCAACGTCAGCGCAAACAATACCGACACACGAAACCCGTAGATCACTCGCGCCAGCACATCGCGACCCTGGTCATCGGTGCCCAGCAGGTTGACGCTGGACGGTGGCGCGGGAGCCGGCACCTTAAGGTCGTAGTTGATGCTCTGGTAGCTGAACGGAATCGGCGCCCACAGGGTCCAGGCGTCCTTGGCCTTGAGCAGTTCGCGGATGTACGGGCTTTTGTAGTTGGCTTCCAGCGGGAATTCGCCGCCGAAGGTGGTCTCCGGGTAGCGCTTGAGCGCCGGGAAATACCAGTCGCCGTCGTAGTGCACGGCCAGTGGCTTGTCGTTGGCGATCAGCTCGGCGCCCAGGCTCAGGCCGAACAGGATCAGGAACAGCCACAGCGACCACCAGCCACGCTTGTTCGCCTTGAACCGCTCGAACCGGCGGCGATTGAGGGGGGACAGATTCATCTCAATGCTCCCGGCTGGCGAAGTCGATACGCGGATCGACCAGGGTGTAGGTGAGGTCGCCGATGAGTTTCACCACCAGCCCAAGCAGGGTGAAGATGAACAGCGTGCCGAACACCACTGGGTAATCGCGGTTGATCGCGGCTTCAAAACTCATCAGGCCCAGGCCATCGAGGGAGAAGATCACTTCAACCAGCAGCGAACCGGTAAAGAAGATGCCGATGAACGCCGAGGGGAATCCGGCGATCACCAGCAGCATGGCGTTGCGGAACACGTGACCGTAGAGCACGCGGTGGTTGGTCAAGCCCTTGGCCTTGGCGGTGACCACGTATTGCTTGTTGATCTCGTCGAGAAAGCTGTTCTTGGTCAGCAGGGTCATGGTCGCGAAGTTGCCGATCACCAACGCCGTGACGGGCAGCGCCAGGTGCCAGAAGTAATCGAGGATCTTGCCGCTCACGCTCAGCTCGTCGAAGTTGTTGGAGGTGAGCCCGCGCAGGGGGAACCAGTCCAGGTAACTGCCGCCGGCAAACACTACGATCAGCAGGATGGCGAACAGGAACGCCGGGATCGCGTAGCCGACGATGATTGCCGAGCTGGTCCACACGTCGAAATGGCTGCCGTGCCGCGTGGCCTTGGCGATCCCCAGGGGAATCGACACCAGGTACATGATCAGCGTGCTCCATAACCCGAGGGAGATGGACACCGGCATCTTTTCCCTGATCAGGTCGATGACCTTGGCGTCACGAAAGAAGCTGTCGCCAAAATCCAGCCGGGCGTAGTTCTTGACCATGATCCACAAGCGTTCCGGCGCCGATTTATCGAAGCCGTACATTTTTTCGATTTCCTGAATCAGCGCGGGGTCCAGGCCCTGCGCGCCACGGTAGCTGGAGCCGGCCACGGCCACCTCGGCACCGCCGCCGGCGATGCGGCTGGTGGCGCCTTCAAAGCCTTCGAGCTTGGCGATCATCTGTTCCACCGGGCCACCGGGGGCGGCCTGAATGATGACGAAATTGATCAGCAGGATCCCGAACAGGGTGGGGATGATCAGCAACAGGCGGCGAACGATATAGGCCAGCATTCAATCGCCTCCCTTCGCCGGATCGGCGTCAGCTTGGGTGCCTGCGGCGGTTACCGGCGGCACATTGGGTTTGGCCCACCAGGTGGCGGTGCCGACGTCGTACAGCGGGGACACTTTCGGATGGCCGAGGTTGTTCCAGTAGGCCACGCGGAAGGTCTTGATGTGCCAGTTGGGAATCACGTAGTAGCCAAATTGCAGCACGCGGTCCAGGGCCTTGGCGTGGGCGATCAGGCTGGTGCGCGAGTCCGAATCGATCAGTTCCTCCACCAGTTGGTCGATGGCCGGGTCCTTGAGGCCGATGTAGTTGCGGCTGCCGGGCTTTTCGGCGCTGGTGGACTTCCAGAACTCGCGTTGTTCGTTACCCGGCGACGAGGATTGCGGGAAGCTGCCCACCACCATGTCGAAGTCCCGCGAGCGCAGGCGGGTGACGAACTGGGACACGTCGACCCGGCGAATCACCAGGTTGATGCCCAGGTCCGCCAGGTTGCGCTTGAACGGCAGCAGGATGCGTTCGAACTCGGTCTGGGCCAGCAGGAACTCGATGGTCACCGGTGTGCCGGTGGTGTCGACCATCTTGTCGTCAACGATCTTCCAGCCGGCCTGCTGCAGCAATTGGTAGGCCTCGCGCTGCTGGGCGCGGATCATGCCGCTGCCGTCGGTTCTGGACGGCTCGAAGGCCTGGGTGAATACCTCGGGCGGGATTTTGTCGCGCAGCGGCTCGAGAATGTTCAGCTCATCGGGGCCGGGCAGGCCGGTGGCGGCCATGTCGGAGTTTTCAAAATAGCTGCGGGTGCGGGTATAGGCGCCGTTGAACAGCTGTTTGTTGCTCCACTCGAAGTCCAGCAACAGGCTGATGGCCTTGCGCACGCGCACGTCCTGGAACATCGGCTTGCGGATATTGAACACAAAACCCTGCATGCCGGTGGGGTTGCCGTTGGGGATTTCTTCCTTGATCAGTCGGCCCTGGGTGACTGCCGGAACGTTGTAGGCATTCGCCCAGTTCTTGGCGCTGAACTCGGACCAGTAATCGAACTGCCCGGCCTTGAGCGCTTCGAGGGCCACGGTGGCATCACGGTAATAGTCGGTGATGCGGTTGTCGAAGTTGTACAGGCCCTTGTTGATCGGCAGGTCCTTGCCCCAGTAGTCCTTGACCCGTTCATAGCGCACGGACCGCCCGGCCTTCACTTCGGCCACTTGATAAGGGCCGCTGCCGAGGGGGAACTCGAGGTTGCCCTTGTTGAAGTCGCGGTTGGCCCACCAGTGCTTGGGCAGCACCGGCAGTTGGCCGAGGATCAGCGGCAGCTCGCGGTTGTTGGTGCGCTTGAACTTGAACAGCACGCGCAACGGGTCTTCGGCGATCACTTCGTCGACATCGGCATAGTAGGTGCGATAGAGCGGGGTGCCGTCCTTGATCAGGGTCTGGAAGCTGAAGACCACGTCGTCGGCGCGAATGGGGTGGCCATCGTGGAAGCGCGCCTCGGGGCGCAGGTAGAAGCGCACCCAGCTGTTGTCCGGGGCCTTTTCGATCTTGCCGGCCACCAGGCCGTATTCGGTGAAGGGCTCATCCAGACTCTGGGTAGCCAGGGTGTCGTAGATCAGGCCGATATTGTCGGCGGGCACGCCTTTGCTGATGAACGGGTTGAAGCTGTCGAAGCCGGTCAGGCTCGACTCGCGGAACGTGCCGCCCTTGGGCGCGTCCGGATTGACGTAATCGGTGTGCTTGAAGTCGGCTGGGTACTTGGGTGGCTCGTTGTACAGGGTCAGCGCATGCTGCGGCGCGGCCTGGGCGGCGCTGCACAGCAACAGGCTGCCCAGCAGAACGTTACGCAAAGACATCATTGGGCTTTCTCCGAAGCTTTCAGCCACCACGCGCTCAGGCCCAGGCTGTAGGGCGGCGTGGTGACAAAGGCGAACCGGTTGCGGTAGGCCAGGCGATGATAGTTGAGGTACCAGTTGGGAATGCTGTAGTGCTGCCACAGCAGCACCCGGTCCAGGGCGCGGCCGGCGGCCAGTTGCTCTTCGCGGGTCTGGGCCGCGAGCAGTTGGTCCAGCAGGTGATCGACCACCGGGTTGGCAATGCCGGCGAAATTCTTGCTGCCCTTGATCGCGGCCTGGCTGGAGTGGAAGTACTGCCACTGTTCCAGGCCTGGGCTGAGGGTCTGGTTGAGGGTGATCAGGATCATGTCGAAGTCGAACTGATCCAGGCGCTGCTTGTATTGTGCGCGGTCGACGGTGCGCAGGCGGGCATCGATGCCGATGCTGATCAGGTTCTCGACATAGGGCTGCAGGATGCGCTCCAGGTTCGGATTGACCAGCAGGATCTCGAAGCGCAGCGGTTGTCCGTCCTTGTTCAACAGGCGTTGGCCCGACAGTTTCCAGCCGGCCTCGCCGAGCAGGCCGAGGGCACGACGCAGGGTTTCGCGAGGGATGCCGCGCCCGTCGGTCTGCGGCAGGCTGAAGGCTTGGGTTAACAGGTTGGGCGGCAACTGGTCGCGGTAGGGCGAGAGCATCAGCCATTCATGGCCGACCGGTATGCCAGTGGCGGCGAACTCGCTGTTGGGGTAATAGCTGAGGGCGCGCTTATAGGCATTGCTGAACAGGGCGCGGTTGGTCCACTCGAAATCGAACATCAGCCCGAGCGCTTCGCGCACCTTGGTCTGGCTGAAGGTGGGCCGTCGGGTGTTCATGAACAGGCCCTGGCTCTGGGTGGGGATCTGGTGGGCGATCTGCGCCTTGATCACCTCGCCACGGTTGACCGCCGGGAAGTTGTAACCATTGGCCCAGTTCTTGGCCTGGTGCTCGATATAAATGTCGAACTCGCCGGCCTTGAATGCCTCGAACGCCACATCGCTGTCGCGGTAGAACTCCACTTCGACCTTGTTGTAGTTGTAAAAGCCCCGGTTGACCGGCAGGTCCTTACCCCAGTAGTCCTTGACCCGCTCGAACACCAGTTGCCGGCCCGGGGTGACCTTGCTGATGCGGTACGGGCCGCTGCCCAGGGGCGGCTCGAAGGTAGTGGCCTTGAAGTCGCGGTGCTTCCAGTAATGCTGGGGCAGCACCGGCAGTTCGCCCAGGCGCAGGATCAGCAACGGGTTGCCCGCGCGCTTGAACACGAAGCGGATGCGATGGCGGTTGAGAATGTCCACCCGCGCTACTTCCTGCAGGTTGGTGCGGTATTGCGGATGGCCTTCGGTGAGCAGGGTGCGATAGGAAAACGCGACGTCGTAGGCGGTGATCGGCTTGCCATCGTGAAAACGCGCTTGCGGGCGCAGGTTGAACACCACCCAGCTGCGGTCCTCGCTGTATTCCACCGACTGCGCAATCAGGCCGTAACTGGACGCAGGCTCGTCGCCGGACGGCGCGTACTGGCCGGTGCCGACCATCAGCGGCTCGTTCAACTCGTTAACGCCGTATTGCAGGAAATTGGGCGTGGAAACCGGGCTTGAGCCCTTGAAGGTGTAGGGGTTGAGGGTATCGAAGGTGCCAAACGCCATCACCCGCAGGGTGCCGCCTTTCGGCGCTGCAGGGTTTACCCAATCGAAATGGGTAAATTTGGCCGGGTACTTGAGCGTGCCGAACTGCGTGTAACCGTGGCTCTCGGTTATCGTCGCGTGCGCACCAAAGCTCAAGGCCAGACTTATTAGTAGAAGGAGGGGACGCTTCAAGTCAGAGATCCGATCCAGGCGGCTTGGGCTTTATGGTCGGTACAGTAACAGCTTGTTCCGGTTGGAAAAAGCCGGTTTAGATGATGGAGAACCAATGTGGGAGGGGGCTTGCTCCCGATGGCGGTGTGTCAGCCAGTACATGCGCTGGCTGAATCACTGCTATCGGGAGCAAACCCCCTCCCACATTGGATTTTCAGTGTTGCCGAGGATTCAGCGCGGTGCCGAAACCACCAGCATCTGCCCCGGCTTCAGCGCCTGACCCGTGCGCGGGTTCCAGCGTTTGAGATGTTGCATCTCGACGTTGAAGCGCTTGGCGACGATAGACAGCGAGTCGCCTTTCTTGACCTTGTACTGCACCGGTTTTTTGGCACTGGCCACGGCGCGGCGTGTGTCCTGCATCACCAGGGTCTGGCCAACCTTGAGCGCCTGGCCATTGAGCTTGTTCCAGCGCTGCAGGTCATGCACGTCGACCTTGTTGGCCTTGGCGATCAGCGTGAGGTTGTCGCCGCTGCGCACCTTGTAGTTGCGGGTACGCCCGGCCACGCGTGCGGTCTCGACTTCGTCGAGTACCTGCTTTTTCGGGCGCATGGCCAGCAGTTCTTCGGGTTTCATCGTCGACAGCGTGCTGGTCAGAAGGTGCGCCTTGGAACTGGGGACGAGCAGATGCTGGGGGCCGTCGAGGGTGGTGCGTTGCTTGAGGGCCGGGTTGAGCTGGAACAGTTCGTCCTCGTCGATTTCCGCCAGCGCGGCGACCCGCGACAGGTCCATGCTCTGCTTGACCTCAACCACTTCGAAGTAGGGCGTGTTGGCAATCGGGTTCAGATTGACGCCATAGGCTTCAGGCGCCAGCACCACCTGGGACAGCGCCAGGAACTTGGGCACATAGTCGCGGGTTTCCTGGGGCAGGGGCAGGTTCCAGTAGTCGGTAGGCAGGCCGAGCTTTTCGTTACGCTCGATGGCGCGGCTTACCGTGCCTTCACCGGCGTTGTAGGCCGCCAGGGCCAGCAGCCAGTCGCCGTTGAACATGTCATGCAGGCGCGTCAGGTAATCCAGGGCGGCGGTGGTGGATGCGGTGATATCACGGCGGCCATCGTAGGCGCGGGTCTGGCGCAGATTGAAGTAACGCCCGGTGGAGGGAATGAACTGCCACAGGCCGACCGCATCGCTGCGCGAATAGGCCATCGGGTTGTAGGCGCTTTCAATCACTGGCAGCAGCGCCAGTTCCAGCGGCATGTTGCGCTCTTCGAGGCGTTCGACGATGTAATGAATGTAGAGACTGCCGCGTTCGCCGGCGTTTTCCAGAAAGGATGGATTGCTCGCGAACCACAGGCGCTGTTGCTCGATGCGCGGGTTGACGCCTGCGCTGTCCTGTAATTGAAAGCCCCGACGCATGCGTTCCCAGACATCCTGGGGCACTTCGGGGCTGGGCTTCTCTGAAAGCCAGATGGGTTTTTGCTTGATCTTGGCAGCAAGATTCGGTTTGGGTTGCACGGTGGATTGTGCAGCATATTGTGTGGATTGGCAGCCCGCCAGAGTTGCGGAAACGGCCACCGCCACGGCTTGAGCCAGGCGGGTCAATGCGTCTGAAGAGATGGATTTACGAATAGATGACGACATTGGCTGGAAGTAAGTTCCGGGCAAAAATGTCGGGCGATTCTAGAAAGCGCTTTGGTTCCGGTCAACCATTCAGAAATTACGTATCAGAATACGTAGGCTTAGAACGTATCTTTCCATGCCCTCAAGCTGGCAAACACCTCGGCCCCAGCCCGGTTGTCACGACCATCCCGTTCGTCCGCTTTTTGTTTAACGGATGTTTCAGAGGTGCGCAGGAAGGGGTTGGTGCGCTTTTCCAGAGCCAGGTTCGAGGGCAGCGTCATCTCGCCGCGAGCCCGCAATTGGCGGACGTTTTCCACCCGTTCGGCGATATCGGCGTTGTGCGGTTCCACCGCCTGGGCAAATTTCAGGTTGCTTTGTGTGTATTCGTGGGTGCAATACACCTGCGTGTCGTCGGGCAGGTCGGCCAGACGCTGCAACGAGGCGTACATCTGCTGCGGCGTGCCCTCGAACAGACGGCCACAACCGGCGGCGAACAGGGTGTCGCCGCACAGCAGCACGCGCTGGTGATAAAACGCGATATGGCCGAGGGTGTGGCCGGGTACGCTGTAAACGTCAAAGTCCCAGCCCAGCACGCTGATGCGGTCGTTGTCGTGCAGCGCCACGTCCCGCGCCGGGATGTTCTCGCTGGCCGGGCCGTAGACCTTGGCGCCGGTCACGTCCTTGAGCTGCGCAACACCGCCCACATGGTCGTGGTGATGGTGGGTAACGAGGATGTCGCTGAGGGTCCACTGCGGATTCTGCCCAAGCCAGGCCAGCACCGGCGCGGCATCGCCGGGGTCGACAGCGGCGCAGCGGCGGGTATGCGGGTCCTGTAATAACCAGATGTAGTTATCGGTGAAGGCGGGCAGGGCACTGATCTGTATCATTCTTCGATTCGCCAAGCTGAACACATTGGTGCATCTTAGAACGTCCAGGCGAGTAGGAGAATGCAATGACTGATAAAGCGTTCGCCCAGGCCGATCCTGAGTGGCTCGCGCTGATCGGCGCAGCCCGCGAATGGCTGTCCGGGCCCATCGGGCAATTTTTGCTGGAGGAGGAGCGGCGCATGCTCGAAGACGAGCTGGGCCGGTTCTTTGGCGGCTACCTGGTGCATTACGGCCCATCGGCCCAGACCCCGCCCGCCGCGCCGCAGGTGCAGCGCAATGTGCGCCTGGGGGCCCCGTTGCCCGGTGTGGAGATTGTCTGCGAGGAACAGGCCTGGCCGTTGAGCGAGCACGCCGCTGATGTGGTGGTGTTGCAGCATGGCCTGGATTTCTGCCTGTCGCCCCACGGCCTGTTGCGTGAAGCGGCGAGCAGCGTGCGCCCCGGTGGCCATTTGCTGATTATCGGCATCAATCCCTGGAGCACCTGGGGCCTGCGTCATGTGTTCGCCCAGGACGGCCTGCGCCAGGCACGCTGCATCGCGCCTTCACGGGTGGGTGACTGGCTGAACCTGCTGGGCTTCGCGCTGGAGAAACGCCGCTTCGGGTGCTATCGTCCGCCGCTTGCCTCGACCCGGTGGCAGGGCCGTCTGGCCGGCTGGGAACGTCGCGCGGGGACCTGGCAATTGGCCGGTGGCGGCTTCTATCTATTGGTGGCGCGCAAGATCGTGGTCGGCCTGCGTCCGGTGCGTCAGGTGGCCCGCCAGCCCATGGGCAAGCTGGTGCCGATGCCCATGGCCAAGGTCAATCGCAAGCAAAGCGAACCGTAAACCCCCTCTTTTTGATTCAAGACCGAGCAAACGATGACCGATACCGTAGAACTTTTCACCGATGGCGCCTGCAAGGGCAACCCTGGCCCTGGCGGCTGGGGCGCATTGCTGGTGTGCAAGGGCGTGGAGAAGGAACTGTGGGGCGGCGAAGCCAACACCACCAACAACCGCATGGAGCTGATGGGCGCGATTCGCGGCCTCGAGGAACTCAAGCGGCGCTGCGACGTGCTGCTGGTGACCGACTCGCAATACGTGATGAAGGGCATCAACGAGTGGATGGTCAACTGGAAGAAGCGCGGCTGGAAGACGGCGGCCAAGGAGCCGGTCAAGAACGCCGACCTGTGGCAACTGCTCGACGAGCAATGCAATCGCCACAACATCACCTGGAAATGGGTGCGCGGGCATATCGGCCATCCAGGCAATGAGCGCGCTGACCAACTGGCCAACCGTGGCGTGGATGAGGTGCGCGGCTACAAGCAGAGCTGAGGCCGGCTGCCGTGTTAACATCGCGCCTTCTACACACTCCACCACACCGTTGAGAGCTGAACCCTGATGGCCATCCGATCTGTTGTACTCGATACCGAAACCACCGGCATGCCGGTGACCGACGGCCACCGGATCATCGAAATCGGCTGTGTCGAACTGATGGGTCGTCGCCTCACCGGGCGGCACTTCCACGTGTACCTGCAACCGGACCGGGAAAGTGACGAAGGCGCGATTGGCGTCCACGGCATCACCGACGAATTCCTCAAGGGCAAGCCGCGTTTCGCCGAGGTGGCCGACGAGTTCTTCGAGTTCATCAACGGCGCGCAGTTGATCATCCACAACGCGGCGTTCGACATCGGCTTTATCAATAACGAGTTCGCCCTGATGGGGCAGACGGACCGTGCGGATATTTCCCGGCACTGTTCGATCCTCGATACCCTGATGATGGCCCGTGAGCGTCACCCGGGCCAGCGCAACAGCCTCGATGCGTTGTGCAAGCGTTATGGCGTCGACAACTCCAACCGTGAACTGCACGGCGCCTTGCTCGACTCCGAGATTCTCGCCGACGTCTACCTGACCATGACCGGCGGGCAGACCAGCCTCTCCCTGGCCGGTAACGCGTCCGACGGCAGCGGTTCGGCGGAAGGCTCGGGCAACCGCCCTTCGGAAATCCGCCGCCTGCCGGCCGATCGCACACCCACACCGATCATCCGCGCCAGTGAGCAGGATTTGGCCGAGCATGTGGCGCGGCTGGAGGCGATTGCCAAGTCTGCGGGTGCGCCGGCGCTGTGGACTCAACTGACTCAACAATGACTCGGATTCAAATGCGATCGGCCGTGTGGGAGGGAATAGGTCTCCTCCCACGGTTGATCGCCTTGAACCGTGAAATCTTCATTCGCCACATCCGCTTCCGGCTTCTAACCTTGTGGCAGGAAGTGTTTGTGTTTCGCCGCGCCCTGGCCAAACGCTGCGCGCTGCGAAGTGGAGGCGGTGTCGATGGATGCCGATCTGCATGGGTTCAACATGAGGATGACGGCAGTGGTCGTTGTTACACCGTAGATGGCATCAAGGGTTGAGGAACGTTATGCAAGCTGTCATGAACCCGAAGTATCCAGGGCTCAGTGTGCGGGTCGCCGATGCAGGCTTTGATGCCTATGTGTGGGGCAACGATTTCAGCTTTGAGGTCAGTGCCTATGGCGTGCCGGAGATGGGCAAGCGCGTTGATCAATGGCAGGTGGAGCGTATCCTGCCGTACCGCAAGTGTTATGGCATCGACCCCGAGGAGTTCGCCAGTTTTCGCGATGCGCCCGACAGTGCGATCTTTATGGCCTACCTGGATGATTGCCCGGTGGGGCATATCGTGGTCAGCACCAATTGGAACGGGTTTGCCCATGTCGACGAACTGGCGGTGATCCTGCCGGCACGGCGTCACGGCGTGGCCAAGGCGTTGCTGGATGTGGCGCAGTTCTGGAGCCGCAAGAAAAACCTGCCGGGCATGATGCTCGAAACCCAGAACAACAACCTCGGCGCGTGCCGGTTGTATGAGCGCTGCGGCTATGTGATGGGGGGTATCGACCACCTGCGCTATCGCGGCATCGACCCGCAAACCCGCGAAGTGGCGATTTTCTGGTATCGGTTATTCAAGTCCGAGACGGTGCTGAAAGCGCAGTCATGAACCGATCCAGCGCTGGGGCCTGGAGAGCCTGTTACGCGACAGGCGTATGGGGCGAAGTGCCCGCCAGCAGAGCCTCGGCCTTGTGCGCAACGATCTCCAGCAGCGCGTTCAGCGCGGGCGTGGGTTCGACGTTCTTCGACATCAATGCGTAAAGGACCACCGGGATGGGCGGCGACAGCGGGCAGGCATCCAGTCCGGCCTCCTGCGCGCCGGCTGCCGTGAACGGGTCGACAATCGCCAGGCCTTCGCCGGCCTCCACCATGCTGCGCATCATCTGGTAAGTCTGCACCCGCGTCTGCACCACCGGCAGCGGGCGCAGGGCTTGCAGTTTGGCGTCCAGCAGACGGCTCAAGGGGTCGTGCCCTTCAAGCCCGATCAGCGACTGCCCGGCCAGGTCCTGCAGTGCGATGTACTTTTGCCGTGGCTTGAGCCAGCCTCGGGGGGCGAGCACTTGCAGTTTGCCCTGGGCTACTTGGGTACTCCGGATCTGCGGATGTTCCGGATCATGCAGGCTCAGCCCCACCTGCGCTTCGTGAAGCAACAGGCTCCGTACGATCTCGCGCGTCGGCTGGCTCGACAGGCTGCACGGCGTGTCCTGAAAGCGGCGACGCAATGCGGCAATGCTTTGCGGCAGCAGTTGATTGGCCAGGGGCGGGGTGCAGAGGGCATGCAGGGTGGGCGCATGGTGATGTTTCAAGCGGCTGGCCAGGCGTTGCACCGGCTCCAGCGCTTCGTACAGGTGGGCAATGTGCGCCTGTAATTCGAGGGTCTCGCGCGTCGCCTGCAGGCGCCCGCGCACGCTGGCAAACAGCATGAAGCCCAGTTGTTGCTCGGCATCCTTGAGCGAGGCTTGTACATCGCCCACGGGGAGTTGCAGCCACTCGGCGGCCGTGCCGAGGTGCCCGGTCTGCAGGATGGCTTGAATGACTTCGATATGACGTAAACGCATGGCCGGAGTCTATGTGCAGCGCCGTGGGTATTCAATGGCGCAGGCCATTGTGCGCAAAAAAGACAGTTGGCGTCGGCCATGCATATGGCGTTGGGCCACGATCTCACTAGAATGACGCCGTCTGATCATCAACGACCACTGCCGGCACGCCGGTACTTACAACAAAAACAGGTCTGGTCTCAAATGCGCATGCCCTCGCTGTTTCGCGGGGTAACGGTCAAGCAGCTCCTGGTCCTGGTGACCGTGGGGTGTGCGGCTGCTTATCTCCTGCACAATCAAGACGAAATCATCCCGGAACACTCGGTGCTGGAACGCTATATCCGCGCCCAGCAACAGGTGGACGAGCAGGTTGGCGCGATTCTGGGGATCACGCTGGTCAGGCAGGTCGAGGCCTATCCGGTGGCCGATTCGCCGGGTTACCTGCGTTCATTGTTTGCGGTCGAGGGGGAGCGGGGCAGCCTGATGGTGACGCTCAAGCAGATCAAGGGAGAGGAGGGCATAGAGCTGACGGAGATGCGTCGTCCCTGATCGACCCCGGCCCAGTCAATGCCGTCAATGGCCAGGACTGAGCGGGTAGATGAGGCGAGATCTTATGAGGCGAGGGTGGTCTTTGATTCGCGGACGATAACCGTGCCCGATTGAATCAGTCTGAATTCATCGCCTTCCAGTTTCTCTACACGGTCGCCAATGGCCAGCTTGTAGGTAGTGGTGGGCGCCGAGCCAGCCAGGTCGCCTTGCGCCGGGTTGGATTCCTGGAACTCATGCACGGAATACACGCGGCCTTCCGCGTCTCTGGCATGAAACTGTCCGACAAGTACTGCTGCCATCTGCTTAGAACCTCTGGAGATAAACACTCGATTTGCGGTGGTGTAGACCGTCAAGAAGCCGGGTAGTTTACCTATGGGAAAAAAATACTATTCGCTGACGAGTTCAGCCGCTTCCTACACAAGAGTCTGCGAGGCAAACCCGGCGTGAATCGCAAAAAGCTTCTGGTGAACACGCCCCGAAGACTTTATAACTACAGGCTCCTTTAGTCAGACGTCGGGAAACCTCAATGAGCAAGGTCTACACGATTGCCGTCCTGGTTGGCAGCTTGAGAAAACAATCGATCAACCGCAAAGTCGCGCTGGCACTGGCCGAACTGGCCCCTGCCAACCTCAGGTTGAACATTGTCGAAATTGGCGATCTGCCGCTCTACAACGAGGACATTGACGGTGCATCACCGCCGGCAGCCTACAGCACTTTCCGTAGTCAGGTGGGTTCATCCGACGCGGTGCTGTTCGTGACCCCCGAATACAACCGTTCAGTGCCGGCCCCGTTGAAAAACGCGATTGACGTGGGCTCCCGCCCGTATGGCAAAAGCGCCTTCAGCGCCAAGCCCGGTGCGATCATCAGCGTGTCGCCAGGCGCCATCGGCGGCTTTGGCGCCAACCACCATCTGCGCCAGTCCCTGGTGTTTCTGGACGTGTGGTGCATGCAGCAGCCGGAAGCCTACCTCGGTGGGGCCGGGAATGTGTTTGATGAGTCGGGGAACGTGTCGGAAAAGACTCGGCCTTTCCTGCAGGCATTTATCGATGCCTTTGGCCAGTGGGTAGAAAAACACAACGGTTGAGCGACCACTGATATCCAGGGTGAGAGCAAGCCTGCTCCCACCCTGGACGATGTAGTCAGCTCAGGATCAGCGTAGCAAGTTGGTCCGTGCCAGTTCAATCACCTCATCCCCACGCCCACTCATCACTGCCTTGAGCATGTACAGGCTGAATCCCTTGGCCTGTTCCAGCTTGATGGTCGGTGGCATCACCAGTTCCTGAGTGGCGGTGACCACGTCCACCAGCACCGGGCCATCGTGGGCCAGGGCGCGGCGCAGGGCCGGCTCCAGGTCTTCGGACTGCTCCACGCGAATCCCGAGGATGCCCATGGCGTTGGACATGGCGGCGAAATCCGGATTCTTCAGCTCAGTGCCCGTGTCCAGATAGCCGGCCGCTTTCATCTCCATGGCGACAAAACCCAGGGATGAGTTATCGAACACGATGACTTTCACCGGCAGGTTCAGTTGCGCCAACGAGATGAAATCCCCCATCAGCATGGCAAAACCACCGTCGCCGGACATCGAAATCACCTGCCGGCCAGGGAACGCCGCCTGTGCGCCAATCGCCTGAGGCATGGCATTGGCCATGGAGCCGTGGTTGAACGAACCGATCAGGCGGCGTTTGCCGTTCATCTTCAGGTAACGCGCAGCCCACACGGTGGGTGAGCCGACGTCGGCGGTGAAGATTGCATCGTCGTCGGCCAGTTCGCTGAGCAGGCGCGCAACGTATTGCGGGTGGATCGGCCGGTCGGCTTTTGACGGCTGTGCGAGGTCATCCAGGCCCTGGCGCGCTTTTTGGTAATGCTTCAGGGAGGTGTCGAGGAAGCTGCGATCGGATTTGCGCGTCAGGCGTGGCAGCAGCGCGGCGATGGTCTCGCCGACGTCGGCGGCGATTCCCAGGTCCAGCGTGGCACGACGGCCCAGGGCCTGCGGGTCGCGGTCGACCTGGATGATCTTCGCATCGGTCGGGTAGAACTGGCGGTACGGAAAGTCGGTGCCGAGCATGATCAGCGTGTCGCAATCGAGCATCGCGTGGTAGCCGGAACTGAAGCCGATCAGACCGGTCATGCCCACATCGAACGGGTTGTCCCACTCCACATGCTCCTTGCCGCGCAGGGCATGCACCACCGGCGCGCCCAGCGCGTCGGCCAGCGCCACCACCTGGTCATGGGCGCCTGCACAGCCGCTGCCGCACAGCAGCGTGACTTTCTGGCTGCTCTGCAGCATCTCGGTAAGACGCTGCAGGTCCGGCTCGGCCGGCACGCTACGCGGCGCATGCAGGGCCGGCCACGGCTTGAGCTTGGCGTCCACCTCCAGCAGCGACACATCCCCCGGAATGACCACCACCGCTACGCCACGGTTGAGGATCGCCGAACGCATGGCGCGGTGCAGCACCTGGGGCATCTGTTCGGGGTTGCTGACCAGCTCGATAAAATGGCTGCACTCCTTGAACAGCTCCTGAGGATGGGTTTCCTGAAAATAGTTAAGGCCGATCTCCGACGACGGAATCTGCGCAGCGATTGCCAGCACCGGCACATGGTTGCGATGGCAGTCGAACAGGCCGTTGATCAAGTGCAGGTTGCCCGGTCCGCAACTGCCGGCGCACACCGTCAGTTCACCCGTGGCGGCGGCTTCGGCACCGGCGGCGAACGCGGCGACTTCTTCGTGGCGCACGTGCATCCACTCGATGCTGTCCATGGTGCGCAGGGCGTCGGTGAGGCCGTTGAGGCTGTCGCCGGTCAGGCCCCAGATGCGCTTGATGCCCGCCTGTTCAAGGGTGGTCGCCAATTGCTGGGCCAGGTTGATTTTCGCCATGAAGAACTCCAATCGTCAGTGAGGTAAAAAAATTCTGATCAATAGGGGACAGTTCGATCACGGCGAATGCTCCGTTTTTAACGTGAAGATTGCGTCAGGAGAGGCTCTGGCACAGCACTGGAGCGTGCCTGAAGAAGAGCGGAGCGCTTTAAATAGCCTGTTTTTTTAAATGAGTTTTTTGTCCACCTAATAGTAAGGTTGCGCTGACACCCAACAAGCCAGCAAGACAGAAAGCTGCAACGATAATCAGAGTGACGGAGAAGCCATATGTGTCCAGCAGTCCGCCGAAAACAGTATAGGAGATGCCGATAATAACTGAATTAATCAAGTTGGCGAAGGAGAGGCAAGAGGCTCGGATACGTGACTCGACATTGTCATGTATATAGGTTTCGTATGAGGTTTCATAGAGGGCAGGGAGGGACATGATGATAAGAAAGGTTGCAATAGAAGTTATTATCCCAATGTCCAATGATAAAACGAAAAGAAGAAAAGTAGCGGCGATGGTTGTAGTGAAAGCAATGAGGCCGAGCGAGAATCTGGAGCAAACAAAACCAGCCACCATGAACATGCCTGCTGAGATAGCTTCGACGGCAGCATAAATGCCAGCAATGACAGGCACTTCCAAGCCCAGCATGGAAAAAAACGGCTGTCCGTAAATAAACAAAGGGATCGTTGAAAGCTCGAATAGAGCATATCCGATAAATAAAGGTATCAGAAAGGCGCCTTTTTTGGAGCGGAAAAAATGAATGAGCGAAGTGAAGACTCCATCGGCTTCCTTATCGATGAAGTTGCTTTTCTTATGGGGAGTTGATGAGAAGGGCGGGAGTTTTATTTCGGGGATGAATGTCACGACGATGGCGCCAATAATTTTTGATATCGCAAAGAAAATATAAACGGCGTTCCACGATAACGTGTCTTGTAATATACCACCCAGCAGCATGGATAAACCCAGTGACACTGCACCAATAGCGCGGGCTCTTGATAATATCATGGGGTACTCGTCAGCTCGATGGTTGGCCAGTAAGTTGTCATATAACAGTGCTCTATCTGAACCGGAGCCCATGGCAATACTGGCGCCGAATAGACAAAATATAATTGCGAAAGGAATGAAAGATGAAAATAGCAAAAAGCCAATACCACTGAGCGATAACCCTAAAAAACCGATGATAAGAGAGAGCTTGCGTCCGTAACGATCGGCGAGTAAACCAGAAGGTAGTTCCAGTGCGACGGAGGAGAAAAATAAAAAAGATTGAAGGATGCCTATCTCGCCTTGGGTGATTCCAAGTTGCAATAGGTAAAGTACGAATAAACTTCTTTGGACGTCCAAGTTTATAAATATCGAAAGGGCGTAATATAGGTTGTCGTTTTTGTTTTTGAAAATTTTCAATGTGCTCATTTTTATTTGAGTTCTTTGCTTTTGATTTTATAGTGTGGCTGGGTATTGAAGAGGCGGTAATACTTGTGGCGGCGGTGTCTTGCTTGTCTTGTGGCGATTCAGAATATATAGGCATCGCGACTTTACAAGAAAAAATCAGTCGGACGATTCCTGCAACTTCCTACGTGCGCGTCCTAAGCGAGGTTAAGTTATTGTTTTTATGGGCGAATGTATGATGCTCGTCTCTCAGGGTTTTTGGTTCTGAAATATTGAGTAATGTATTGTGATTTTCCGCTGACTCAGCGTGTGTTTTTTATCGCCGCCTCGCTGAAGCTGGACAACTTTATAAGACACAAAATGACCTTTCGATCTTAAATCCTGAAATTTCACCCTAAGTATTGGCTGCACATAAGTCATCTCAGGCAATCTCATCCTTGTGGCGAGCAGGCTTGTCCTGCGTTGGGGTGCGAAGCGCCCCCAATCGAGCAAAACGCGGTGTACCTGATACGGCTCAGCGCCTGGCTTTGGGGCTGCTGCGCAGCCCAACGCAGGACAAGCCTGCTCGCCACAGAGGCTCAGTACGGTGGGTCATATCACCAACGAGCGCCCACAAAAAAGCCCTGGCATGCCAGGGCTTTTTCATTCGTCAGACTCAGCGCCGCCGAAACAGCGGCAGCGGTTCGTCGGTCGCGGCCTGGTACGTCACCGAAAAGTCCTTAAGGCTTTCCAACGCTTCGTACGGGTCCTTGTCGGCGCGCAGGGCGAAGGCATCGAACCCGCAGCGGCGCAGGTAGAACAGTTGGTCGCGCAGTACGTCGCCAATCGCGCGCAGTTCGCCCTTGTAACCGTAGCGGTCACGCAGCAGGCGCGCGTTGGAGTAGTTGCGCCCGTCGGTGAAGGCCGGGAAGTTCAGGGCGATGACCTGGAAGTGTTCCACGTCGGCACCGATCTCTTCGGCTTCCTCGTCGGCGTCCAGCCACACACCCAGGCCGCCGTCGCGGGCCTTGAGGGCGTGGCCGTGTTCGCGCCACAGCGCCAGCGGCACGATCAGGTCGTCGCAGTTGGAGATGCCATCGAAGCTCGCGTCCTTGGGCAGCAGGTGCCAGGTTTCGTCGAGGACTTCGTTGTTCTTAATGATTCGCTGCATAGACGCGCTCCTTGAACAGGTCAATGCCGATGCGCTGATAGGTGTCGATGAAACGCTCATCTTCGGTGCGCTGTTCGACGTACACATCGATCAGCTTGCCGATCACTTCGGGCATGGCTTCCTGGGCGAAGGACGGGCCGAGGATCTTGCCCAGGCTCGCATCGCGGCTGGCGCTGCCGCCCAGGGACACTTGGTAGAATTCTTCGCCTTTCTTGTCCACGCCCAGGATGCCGATATGGCCGACGTGGTGGTGACCACAGGCGTTCATGCAGCCGGAGATGTTCAGGTCCAGCTCGCCGATGTCGAACAGGTAGTCCAGGTCATCGAAACGACGCTGGATCGATTCGGCAATCGGGATCGACTTGGCGTTCGCCAGGGAGCAGAAGTCGCCACCCGGGCAGCAGATGATGTCGGTCAGCAGGCCGATGTTCGGCGTGGCGAAACCGCCTTCGCGCAGCTCGCCCCACAGGGCGAACAACTGGCTCTGTTCGACGTCCGCGAGAATGATGTTCTGCTCGTGGGAGGTGCGCAGTTGGCCGAAGCTGTAGCGCTCGGCCAGGTCGGCGACGGCGTCCAGCTGCTTGTCAGTGATATCGCCCGGCGCAACGCCGGTGGGTTTGAGCGACAGGGTCACGGCCACGTAGCCCGGCTGTTTGTGCGCCAGGGTATTGCGGGTGCGCCAGCGGGCGAAACCCGGGTGCTGCTGATCGAGCGCCGCCAGCTCGGCGTCCTGATTGCTCAGGGTTTTGTAATCCGGGTCGACGAAGTGCTTGGCCACGCGATGCACTTCGGCTTCGGTC
Source organism: Pseudomonas sp. Leaf59 (assembly GCF_920984685.1). Taxonomy (NCBI): domain Bacteria; kingdom Pseudomonadati; phylum Pseudomonadota; class Gammaproteobacteria; order Pseudomonadales; family Pseudomonadaceae; genus Pseudomonas; species Pseudomonas sp. Leaf59. The sequence continues at coordinate 266,131 of NZ_CAKLBR010000003.1, forward strand.
AGGGTGGTCTGGCCGCCGCGCAGGTGTTCCATCTCGGCATCAACTTTCTGCGCGAACACTTCAGGGGTCAGCGCCTTGACCAGGATCTTGATCCGGGCCTTGTACTTGTTGTCACGGCGGCCGTAGCGGTTGTAAACCCGCAGGATCGCGTCGAGGTAGCTGAGCAGGTCCTGCCACGGCAGAAACTCATTGATAAAGGCACCGACCACCGGGGTACGGCCCAGGCCGCCACCCACCAGTACGCGGAAACCCAGCTCGCCTGCGGCGTTGTGCACCGGCTCCAGGCCGATATCGTGCACCTCGATGGCGGCGCGGTCCGAGGTCGAGCCGTTGATGGCGATCTTGAACTTGCGCGGCAGGTAGGCGAATTCGGGGTGGAACGTGGTCCACTGACGCACGATCTCGCACCAAGGGCGCGGGTCGATCAGCTCATCGGCGGCCACACCGGCAAACTGGTCGGTGGTGACGTTGCGCAGGCAGTTGCCGCTGGTCTGAATGGCGTGCATCTGCACGGTGGCCAGCTCGGCAAGGATGTCCGGCACGTCTTCCAGCGCCGGCCAGTTGAACTGTACGTTCTGGCGCGTGCTGATGTGGGCGTAGCCCTTGTCGAAGTCGCGGGCAATCTTGGCCATCATGCGCGTCTGGCGCGAGGTCAGTTGGCCGTAGGGCACGGCCACCCGCAGCATCGGCGCAAAGCGCTGAACGTAAAGGCCATTTTGCAGGCGCAGAGGGCGGAACTCTTCTTCGCTCAGTTCGCCTGCCAGATAGCGTCGGGTCTGATCACGGAACTGCTTGACGCGGTCCTCGATGATGCGCTGATCGTATTCGTCGTATACGTACATATAGGTCCTGTTCTCGGCAAATCTGCGCGCACGGCCGCGCACTCCCAACGGAGCGGGCGCACGATAACAGGTTGCGTTTATGCGCAAAAGTGATGTTTGAGTATATGCAAATAACCAAAATGACTAATGCGAACCGTTATCGCGATACCCACATTTGTCATATGGGCAAGCATGAACTTTACTGTGCTCGAGTCTTGATGCAATCACCTATAAAACCGACAAGAGGCGATGCGATGAGCAATTCTACAAAAGTCCGTAAACCCGGCATTACCGTGGATGCCTGGGCCATTCTGTTCCTGGTTGTGCTGGTGGTGGGCACAGCGCTTTTCTGGGTTGGGCATCCATAACGACCTTTTCGCTGGTGTCTCGATTGCCTGTCGTATTGCCACTATGATGGCGGTCAATATTCAAGGCTTGGACAACCATGTTGAAAGTTCTGATTGCGTGTGTATGGCTGCTCGGCTCGACATGCGCGGCGATGGTCCAGGCGTCGTCCGTGGTGTTTCTCAATCCGGGTATGTCGACGGAAGCCTTCTGGGTCAACTACGCGCAATTCATGCAGGCTGCCGCCACTGACCTCGGCCTGGATTTGCGCGTGCGCTATTCCGAGCGCGTTTCCGACACTACCTTGGCCCAGGCCCGTGAAGCGCTGCTGGGCAGTGCGCGGCCGGATTACCTGGTATTGGTGAATGAGCAGTACATCGCCCCGCAGATCCTGCGCATGGCCGAGGGCAGCGGGGTCAAGTTGCTGATCGTGAACAACGCGCTGACGGCCGATCAGGCTCAACTGCTGGGCACCCACCAGCATCCCGACTGGATTGCCAGCCTGGTGGCCGATGACGAGCAGGCCGGCTACCTGATGCTCATCGATCTGTTGCGCCAGTACGGCCCGCTGGCGCCCGGGGCGTCCATCGACCTGCTGGCATTTTCCGGCAGCAAGACCACCCCGGCTGCGCAGTTGCGTGAGCGCGGCCTGCACCGCGCCCTGGCCGAGCATCCCGAAGTGCGTCTGCGCCAACTGGTCTATGGCGAATGGAACCGCCAGCGGGCCTTTGAGCAGGCCACGCAGTTGTTCAAACGCAACCCGCAGACGGCGTTGGTGTGGGCTGCCAACGATGAGATGGCGCTGGGCGCGATGCAGGCCGTGCAAGCGAGCGGGCGAATGCCGGGCAAGGATGTGCTCTTCAGTGCCGTTAACAGCTCGCCGGAAATTCTGCAGGCGCGGCTGGACGGACGGCTGACCACCCTGGTGGCCGGGCATTTCACGCTGGGAGGCTGGGCCATGGTGTTGATCAATGATCACGCCAAGGGCGTAGACCTCGACGCCCACGGCGGCCGCGATCGCCAGGCAGCCTTGTTCCAATTGATCGATGCCAACCAGGCCCGGCATTTACTCGGGCCGCCGACCGCAGTGGACTTTCGCGCATTGTCGGCGGTGGGCAAGCCCGCGTCCTACCGTTACCCGTTCAGCCTGCAACTGCTGCTGCGCTAAACGCGGGTCGCGAGCAGCACGACTGGCCTGACAATCCTAGTTGTCATAGCCCAGGTTCGGCGCCAGCCAGCGCTCGGTCACGGCCAGATCCTGGCCCTTGCGTGCGGTGTAGCTGTTTACCTGATCCTTGTCGACCTTGCCCACGGCAAAGTACTGGGCCTGCGGGTGGGCAAAGTACCAGCCGCTGACCGCCGCCGCCGGGAACATCGCGTAGTGCTCGGTGAGGAACACGCCGCTGCGCCCGGCATGCATTTCGCGGGCTTCGGGGTCCAGCAACTGGAACAACTGGGCTTTCTCGGTGTGGTCCGGGCACGCCGGGTAGCCCGGGGCAGGGCGGATGCCGCTGTACTGCTCCTTGATCAACGCTTCGTTGTCCAGCGCTTCGTCCTGGGCATAACCCCAATGCTCTTTACGCACCTGCTGGTGCAGCCACTCGGCGCAGGCCTCGGCCAGGCGGTCGGCCAGGGCCTTGACCATGATCGAATTGTAGTCGTCGCCCGCGTCCTGATAAGCCTTGGCCACTTCCTCGGCTCCGATGCCGGCGGTGGTGATGAAGCCGCCGATATAGTCGGTTACACCGCTGGCCTTGGGCGCCACAAAGTCGGCCAGCGAGAAGTTCGGCTTGCCGTCGGTCTTGATGATCTGCTGGCGCAGGTGGTGCAGCCGGGCAATCGGCTGGCCATCGTCGCCGTAGACTTCCAGGTCATCGTCCTGTACCTGGTTGGTCGGCCAGAAACCGAACACCGCGCGAGCACTGATGAGTTTTTCGTCGATGAGCTTGTTGAGCATTTCCTGGGCATCGGCGTACAGCGCAGTGGCGGCTTCACCGACCACTTCGTCTTCAAGGATTCGCGGGAACTTGCCGGCCAGGTCCCAGGAGATAAAGAACGGCGTCCAGTCGATGTATTCGGCCAGCACCCTGAGATCGATAGTGTCCAGCACCCTGGCGCCGGTAAACGTCGGTTTGACCGGCGTGTAGCTGCTCCAGTCGAACTGCGGCTTCTTGGCGATGGCGGCGGGGTAGCTCAGGCGCTCGGTGCGCGCGCTGCGGTTGGCGGTGCGCTCGCGTACGTCGATGTATTCCAGGCGGGTTTTTTCGACAAAACCGGCCTTCAGTTCCTTGGACAGCAACTGCGTGGCCACACCCACTGCGCGTGAGGCGTCGGTGACGTAAATCACCGCGTCGTTGCTGTACTTGGGCTCGATTTTCACCGCGGTGTGCGCCTTGGAGGTGGTCGCGCCGCCGATCATCAAGGGCAGGTGGAAGTCCTGGCGCTGCATCTCGCGGGCCACGTGCACCATTTCATCGAGGGACGGCGTGATCAGGCCGGAGAGGCCGATGATGTCGCACTTCTGTTCCTTGGCCACCTGCAGGATTTTCTCCGCAGGCACCATGACACCCAGGTCGACGATGTCATAGCCATTGCAACCGAGCACCACGCCGACAATGTTCTTGCCGATGTCATGCACGTCGCCCTTGACCGTGGCCATCAGGATTTTGCCCTTGGCTTCCGGCTTGTCGCCTTTTTCCAGCTCGATGAACGGAATCAAGTGCGCCACGGCCTGCTTCATCACACGGGCGGATTTCACCACCTGGGGCAGGAACATCTTGCCGGCGCCAAACAGGTCGCCAACGATGTTCATGCCCGACATCAGCGGGCCTTCGATCACTTCGATCGGGCGCGCGAACGACTGCCGGGATTCTTCGGTGTCTTCAACGATGTGGGTGGTGATGCCCTTGACCAGCGCGTGCTCCAGGCGCTTGTTCACCGGCCAGCCGCGCCATTCTTCGGTCTCGGCCTCTTTTACGCTGCCGTCGCCCTTGTATTTATCGGCGATGGCCAGCAGGGCGTCGGTGCCTTCCGGGGTGCGGTTGAGCACCACGTCTTCCACGGCATCGCGCAGCTCGGCGGGAATCTGGTCGTAAATCTCCAGTTGACCGGCGTTGACGATGCCCATGGTCAGGCCGTTGCGGATCGCATACAGCAGGAACACCGAGTGGATCGCCTCACGCACCGGGTTGTTGCCGCGGAACGAGAACGACACGTTGGACACGCCGCCGGAGGTCAGCGCATACGGCAGCTCGTCGCGGATATAGGCACAGGCGTTGATGAAGTCGACGGCATAGTTGTTGTGCTCTTCGATACCGGTGGCGACCGCGAAGATGTTCGGGTCGAAGATGATGTCTTCCGGCGGGAAGCCGACTTCATTCACCAGAATGTCGTAGGAGCGTTTGCAGATTTCCTTCTTGCGCGCTTCGGTGTCGGCCTGGCCGGCTTCGTCGAAGGCCATCACCACCACGGCGGCGCCATAGCGCTTGCACAGTTTGGCGTGATGAATGAACTGCTCCACGCCTTCCTTCATGCTGATGGAGTTGACGATGCCCTTGCCCTGGATGCACTTGAGGCCGGCTTCGATCACTTCCCACTTGGAGGAGTCGATCATGATCGGCACGCGGGAGATGTCCGGCTCGCCGGCAATCAGATTGAGGAAGGTCACCATGGCCTTCTTCGAATCGAGCATGCCCTCGTCCATGTTGATGTCGATCACCTGCGCGCCGGCTTCCACCTGCTGCAGGGCAACTTCCAGGGCTTCGGTGTAGTTGTCTTCACGGATCAGCCGGGCAAAGCGCGCGGAACCGGTGATGTTGGTGCGCTCGCCGACGTTGACGAACAGCGAGCTGCGATCAATGGTGAACGGCTCCAGCCCCGACAGTCGGCAGGCTTTGGCAATGTCCGGGATCGCACGCGGCGCATAGCCGGCCACCGCGTTGGCGATGGCTTCAATGTGGCCGGGCGTGGTGCCGCAGCAGCCGCCGACGATATTGAGGAAGCCACTTTGGGCGAACTCTTCGATGACCTTGGCCGTTTCCGATGGCAGTTCATCGTACTCGCCGAATTCGTTGGGCAGGCCGGCATTGGGGTGCGCAGACACATGGGTGTTGGCCTTGTTCGACAGCTCTTCCAGGTAAGGGCGCAGGTCGCTGGCGCCGAGGGCGCAGTTCAGGCCCACGGAAATCGGTTTGGCGTGGGCCACGGAGTTCCAGAACGCTTCGGTGGTCTGGCCCGAGAGGGTGCGGCCGGAGGCGTCGGTGATGGTGCCGGAAATCATGATCGGCAGTTCGACATCCAGTTCCTCGAACACACCCTGCACGGCGAAGATCGCAGCCTTGGCGTTGAGGGTGTCGAAGATGGTCTCGATCAGGATCAGGTCGGCGCCGCCTTCGATCAGGCCCTTGGTGGCCTCGGTGTAGTTTTCCACCAACTCATCGAAGGTTACGTTGCGGTAGCCGGGGTTGTTCACGTCCGGCGACAGTGAGCAGGTGCGACTGGTAGGCCCGAGCACGCCAGCGACGAAGCGCGGCTTGGCCGGGTTTTCGAGGGTCTTGGCGTCGGCCACCTGGCGCGCCAGGCGTGCGCCTTCAACGTTCAGCTCATAGGCCAGTGCTTCCATGCCGTAGTCGGCCATGGAGATGCGCGTGGCGTTGAAGGTGTTGGTTTCCAGAATGTCGGCGCCGGCGTCCAGGTAGGCTTTTTCGATGCCGCCGATGACGTCCGGACGGGTGATCACCAGCAGGTCGTTGTTACCCTTGACGTCGCTTGGCCAGTCAGCGAAGCGCTTGCCGCGATAATCCTGTTCTTCGAGCTTGTAGCTCTGGATCATCGTGCCCATGCCGCCGTCAAGGATCAGGATACGGTCCTTGAGGGCTTGGTGAAGGGCTTGCAGGCGAGCGCTACGATCGGACATGGGACTACTCTGGGTCAGGCATTACGGAGGGCGTGAATCATAGCAAACTTGTGCGCATTTGGAGCATGAGAGGGTTTTGCATGAATGTTGCTCATGTTGGCGAGCCTCCTGTCCCAGTAGCATTGCCCTCACTTCAATTGCACGCGTTGAATCGACGCAGAACGACGCTGTGGGCAGGCAATGACAATGCGCTGCCGAGCATCTGGCGCCACTTCGACAGCGCCTCGGTGACCAAAGGCCTATCGGCGAAGTGCCGCAGACGATGTGGCTGTTCGACTACCCGTTGTTGGAGCGCATCTATGACCAGTTGGCGGTGAGTTTCGATGCGTTCGGCAACGTGACCTCTAGGGACAAACGGTCCAAGTCTCAAACCTCGATCATTCCCAGTTCATCGATCAAGGCTTCGGTCAATGCATCAAGGTCGGCGAAGCGTCGATGGCTGACCGCGCCGAACGGCGCATGATTGACATACGCCTGGGAGCCGTCGGCGAGTACCGCAACTTCCACCGCCGCGTGCTGTGCGTTGATGTAAAGCAACAGAGCCTGGTTGGTGGGCGCCATGACGGTGGTGAAAGTGAACGGGCTGTGTAGGCGAAGGGCCAGTTCATGATCGTTTACGGTGCTGTGCAGGCAAACCTGCAAATCACATCTGTAAAGAAACCGTCCGGAGGGCGCGCGGTAATCGATCAACCTGCCAGGATCATGGGTCACCCGTGGCATCGGCTGGGTGGCAACACGTGTGGTCATTCGGATGCCGATTGCGTCGGTCAACTCGGCCAGCCCGGGAATGTCCTGCATGGTGTTGCAATGACCGACCCCGACGAGGGCTACCCAGCGATGCGGTCCAATGGATGATTGATCGAAATTGATTCTCTTGTAGGCAAAGAAGTTGAACATGGTCACGCGATCAAGGTACTCGGCGAGGGTCAGCGGGTGTGGCAGTTCGAGATCACCTGCTCTATAGAGGTAGCTGGCAGTGGTATCCAGCGCATGGATCGGAATGCCCTGGGCGTGTACCGCTTCGACCAATCGAACGTAGTCGAATGGCGATTGTCCGGCCGCTGATTCGCCCATGCGTTCAATCCTGCTTCTCAGTAATTGAGGCAATTGATTGTTGGGTGAAGCGTTGTACAGCCTCAGTGCAGCCTGATGCATATCTGTATTGAACACCTCCATGTAGAACGCTGCGACCCCCGCGCGGCTCAGGCTGACTGCGTGTCTGGTCAAATACTGCCGTGTGAGCGGGAACGAATGGTGTTCACCGAAAATCAAGCCTCTACGTTGGCTGAACAACTGATTTAACAAATCATCGGTCGACAGACGCGGGGGCGGCAGGGCGATCGACCTTGAAGGCGCAACGAACGCCCGGTAATAACTTCTGGCATGGCGACGCAATCTTGCCTGAATGCCAAACACATGAAATATCGCTGCGCAATTATCGGTAACAGGGATCACCGGGGGCAGCTTTTCCAGGTTGAAAGACCCTGGCCTCGCCTGATTGACACTCGGTAGCGCGGCGAGGTCGGTGGGTGATAATTCATAGTCCCGATAAGTGGTTTGCAGCGCCGATCTTTCGACAGGAACCATGCCGCCAGGCAATCGGGGCTTCGGTTCGACCTGCCAATGCTTGAGGGAGGCATCCAGTGTCAGTGGATAGCGCAGGTTTTTTCCGGCTGCACCTTCGGGGTGGAGAAAGCGTTGCCCCTGAGCAATGTCGGTCAGGTAGTGCTTGCCGTTGACCCGCACATATTGCTGAACCGACGTCGCGCTCTGGTAGAGGTTGCCGCGGATTCGCTCAAGGGTCAGCGGGTCGACCGCCACGTCCAGCCCGGAAAGATCCGGCGTCGGTCGAAGCGCGGGGACGGCATCAAATTGGGGGGCCAGGAGTGGGCGGCTGCGGGCCCCGGTGATGGACCACAGCGCGCGCGCGGCAGACTTGGAGCGTCCCATCTGTTTGAGCAGCATGAGGGTCCGCGTGATATTGCGTACCGCATTGAAAGCGCTGGTGATGGGTAAAAAGCCGATCAGGTCGATTGCCAAATCGATGCCGAAGGTGACCTTGTTCCACAGCGATTCGCGTTCGACTTCAGCGTTGCTGGTCGACGCAACGTCGGCGTTGTGTCGCAGGGTCCAGACCTGCTGCTCGTACAGTGCATCGCAGACCGGTGCGTTGATCGTCTCGAAGTAAAGGTTATCGAACGGGTTGTAGATGCGGTTCTTGCGCTCCGTGACGCGTGCCTTGCCGAGTTCTGTCAAGTGTTGGAGGACGTAGTCGCGCCATTCGCTGGAGGTGTCCCACTGCAATTGGAGAAACTGCTGCATCGCGGCACTGTCGGTAAATTCCTGAATATCGTGCTCGGCGGGGCACGAGGGAGTGAAAAGGATCACGTTGGGCACGGAGCGGCGATTTTCCACGCTGATTATGAGGCTGTCATTGAGTGAGTAGCCGTTGGCCGTTGCCGGGGAGTTGGCGATAATCAGCGCGCTTGCCACGACCTTGTGCCCACTGACAGTGGTATAGGCGTTGAGCAAAAAGGTCTCGATAATCGCGTTGACCCATTTATAGCCCCTGTTCTCGCGGTCTTTCAGGAAGCTGCCGCTGATCAGCCTGGCGGTCAGTGCCTGGGTTTTCAGGCTGGCGAGATAAGCGCCGCTCCAGGCCTGGCGCAGGGGCTGGCCCTGATCGAGCAGGCGTAACTGCAACAACCGGTCGTAACCTGCGCCCACGTCGAGCTTTTTAATCAGCGATTTGAGGTAGGCGTCATCCAGGGTTATAGGCCTGCCGGACGTCGCCTTGCCCTCGGCTGACATCGAAGTGCGTTTACCGATGAGCAACTGGTACACGCTGACATCCCACGGCGTGTTGTTCTTCAGTGCCAGTTGGGTCAGTGTCAAGACCGCCGCACTGCTGGGCCGTGTGGCCGGGTCATCGGTCGGGGGCACATGGTCCACGCCCGCGCCGCCCCCCATGCTGGCGGGGTTGAAGGAGGTGGTGATGTGGACCTGAACCTTATCCGGGACCGTGTCCCAGTCGGGATAATCGCGTTGCAATTGCTGCGTGAGTTGACTGCTGGCGAACGCGTGCAGAGTGGGGATCGCCGCGGTGCGAAATTGGCCGGCCAGGCGTTTATTGGCCTCCAGTTCGGCATGGGCTCGCTGTTTGAGCGCCTGTTTGTGTGTCTTGCTTGCCGCCTGATACCACGCTGGCAAGGCGGCTTCGAGGTAGCGCCGACTGCGCGCAACCATCAGTTCGCGCAGATCCAGGAAAGTGCCGAGATGCGCCAGGCGATTGAATTGTTCATACACCTGCTGACCATTCGAACCCTGTTGGCGTACCTGCTGCCAGGCATATTCGATATCGGCTTTCTGCAATCTGAGCAGCCGCTCCACGCGATGTTGGAACAGATGCTCGTCGATGGCGGTGTAAACGAACGCGGGGGCACTTTTCAGGTACCGGCGTGCGCGTGCCTGGTCTTGCCAACAGGCTAGGCTCAGCAGCTGTTCGCGGGCCGTACCCTGTGCCATCTGCATGCGCAGCGACTGGTCGAGGGCTTGCAGCGAGGCATGCGTCTCAATGCCCTGGTGAGGGGTGAACAGCATAACAGCGCCGATATCGGTGCTTGCCGAGACGTTGGCCGCCGGGGTTTTGCCGGCAATTACAAACACCTCCACCAGCGCGATATCGGGTTTGTTGGCGCGGCCCTTGAGCCTCACGGCGAAGGCTGCGGGGCGTTGGTCTGGCGGCAGGCCCGCGCGAGCCTGGCTGCAGGGCCGCTCGACGAGCTGGCCGATGAGGGTTTTGCAGGCGGTGTCGAGCGTGCCGTCCTCCACGCGCAGCGCCGCTTCGGCCTGCAGGGTTTTGCCCAACTGGCTGGCAAGCCATTGACGCCGGGTTGTCGATTCGCCTGGTGCGAACGGGCCCCGCCAATACTCATCCAGTAACTGTTGAAAACACTGGTCCGGCTGGCGGATCAACGTGTCCAGAAAGGTTTCGAATGCCGGGGTGCCACCACTTGTGGCACTGACGCGGTGTCCAGGCTGGAGCTGATAGGTGGACGTGGCGTGGTAGCGGTAGCGCCGGTTGGGCGCGTTATGGTTTTCGCCGCCCCAGGGCGTGTCAGTGAATAGCGCAGACAATGGGCGAGCCGGTGTGTCCGTTGACACCAGGGTGTGCGTGCCAGGGCGGGTGCACAGTTGGATATCTTCGTCATAACTCACAGCTTTCAGTGCAATAGGCAACGGCAATCCGGGGAATCCCGACTGGATTTTCGCCAGGAGTAGTGCGCTGAGGGATCTGGCGGCCTCGGGCTGTTGGTTCAGCAATTGCTCCAAGGCCCTTTGTTGTTCCAGCAACTGCTTGAGATAGACGGACTGGCTGGCTTCGATCCCAGCGGGGGACGGGTTCATCATGATCGCCTCTCAAAGGAGGCAAGTGTGGCGAGGCGCTCCCTCTGGGCGGCGGTGCCTATCTATCGCTTTGAAAGAAAGCCCGGCGTGGCGCACCAATCAATGCTTTTCCGACAAAAATACTAGGACTTTGTACCTGCGTATTATTTTGGCGTAAACTGCCGGCAAGCCTGTGAGGAGTTTCCATGACTGCCATAACCATTACCGACGCCGCCCACGATTATCTGGCTGACCTGCTGTCCAAGCAGAACACCCCGGGTATCGGCATCCGCGTCTTCATCACCCAGCCCGGCACCCAGTACGCCGAGACGTGCATTGCCTACTGCAAGCCTGGCGAAGAGAAACCTGAAGACACCGCGCTGGGGCTCAAAAGCTTTACCGCCTACATCGACGCCTTCAGCGAAGCCTTCCTGGACGATGCCGTGGTCGACTACGCCACCGACCGCATGGGCGGCCAGTTGACGATCAAGGCACCCAACGCGAAGGTGCCGAATGTCAACGCCGACAGCCCGGTCAACGAGCGTATCAACTACTACCTGCAAACCGAGATCAACCCGGGGCTGGCCAGCCACGGCGGTCAGGTCAGCCTGATCGACGTGGTAGATGACGGTATCGCCGTCCTCAAGTTCGGCGGCGGCTGCCAAGGTTGCGGCCAGGCAGACGTGACCCTGCGCGAAGGCATCGAGCGCACCTTGCTTGAGCGCATTCCGGAGCTCAAGGGCGTTCGCGATGTGACCGACCACACGCAGAAAGAAAACGCCTACTACTGAGTAAGGCGTTCACTGCGAACAAAAAACGGCGCCCGTGAGCGCCGTTTTTTTTGCCTTGAATTCAGAAGCTTGCACCAGCTATCCAACTAATCAGATCAAATGTGGGAGGGGACTTGCTCGCCTCCCGCCGTTTTGCCCGCGTTCCTTCAAGGGCGGTAGAGGTGAGCATGACCCGCGCGATACAGCGATGAATCACCAAAGCTGTCACTGGCCAGCACCCTGCCCACCACGATCAACGCCGTACGCCGAAAGCCCTTGGCCGCGACTTTTTCAGCAATATCACTGAGCGTGCCCACTGCCCAGTCCTGATCCGGCCACGTTGCCCGGTGCACCACGGCGATCGGGCAGTCGGCGCCATAGTGCGGCAGCAGTTGGGCAACGATCTTCTCCAGGTGATTGACCCCCAGATGAATCGCCATTGTGGTGCCATGGCGCGCCAGGCTGTCGAAGTCTTCGCCATCGGGCATGCGGGTTTTGTCGGCGTAGCGGGTCAGGATCACGCTCTGGGCGATATCCGGCAGGGTCAGTTCGGTTTCCAGCAGTGCGGCGCAGGCGGCTATCGCCGTGACGCCCGGGATGATCTGGAACGGAATGCCCAGCTCGCGCAAATGACGGATCTGTTCGCCAATCGCCCCGTACAGGCTCGGATCGCCGGAGTGCACGCGGGCCACATCCTGGCCGCTGGCGTGGGCGACCTTGATCAACGCGATGATCTGTTCCAGATGCAGTTCAGCGCTGTTGACCACCTGATGCGCCTGATGGCCCTCCAGTACCGCCGCCGGCACCAGCGAACCGGCGTAGATGATCACCGGACAGCTGCGGATCAGCCGCTGCCCTTTGACGGTGATCAATTCCGGGTCGCCGGGGCCTGCGCCGATAAAGTAAACGGTCATGGGAGTTCCTGTGGAAGGGGGCGAGCATGAAAAATGCTCATGATCGATCAGGGTGATTATCGAGGTTTCAGTCGGCGCAGGCCAACGCAAAGGTAGCCTTGGCGTTGTTTTTGCGGCGGATCAACAGGCGGGCAGGGGCGCCCGACAACTGTTCTGCCAGTGCGAGTGCGGCACTTTCAGCAATACCATGGCAACCGGTGTGGGCAAAGGCGACGGCTGACTTGTGGCTCAGGCGGTCCTCATAAACCGCCAGTTGCGCAGCGCTGAAACACTGCAATGGCAATTGCAGCCGCTGGGCCAGGGCGATCAGCCCCGGCTCATCCTGTTTGCGATCGATGCTGGCCAGCGCGGTGACACGCTGGCGCTCGATTCCCGCCTCGGCAAGGGCGCCGTCAAGCAGAGCCAGCAGGGTGTCAACATCACAACCGCGCTGACAACCCAGGCCCACTGCCAGAATCATGCCGGGTATTGACCGTCGCGGTTGCGTCGGAACAGCCAGGCGCTGATCAGGCCCAGGGCCAGCCAGAATGCGATGTTGGTCAATTGCGACGCAATCTTGAACTGCGCTTCGAGGGCCTCCGGGGCCAGCATTGCATGCACTTCGGGCTGCGGCGCGCCGATCACATGGGGCACCGCGAGGATCGCCACGCCGAGGACCTTAAGCAGCCAGTTGCGGCCAAACACAATCAGCGCAATACCGGCGGCCGTGGAGGCGGCGGTGCCGATCCACCAGGTTTGGCGCAGCGCCAGGTCGGCGGCGGCAGTGCCCGGCAATTCGGGCGGCAGGCCCAGGGTGGGCGCCAGCACAAAAGTCGCGTAACCGGCCAGGCCCCATAGCAAACCCTGGGCCGTGCGGGTTGGGGCGCGCAGGGCATAGAGACCCGCCAGCATCAGCGCGAAACCCACTGCCACCACCAAATTGCCGCCGGTGGTGGACAGCACGCGCTGCCAGCCATCCTCCGGCTCCCAGGCTTCGGCGTCGTGGCTATGGGCAGTGTGCTCATGCGTCACCTCGGTTGCAGCCGGCGCCTTCTCGAAGGTTTCGGCCTGCAGAATCAACGGGGCGACCCAGAAGCTTTGCAGCAGAGTCAGCAGCAGGGCGGCCAGCAGGCCGGTAAAGCCGGCGGTTTGCGCAATACGCTTGATCATGTCGGCAGGCCTCAGTGGCATGGGAACGCGGCGCTGTGGCGGGTATCGTGGGCCGCGTTGTGCACCGCTTCGATATGCGAGAACCCGGCAAAATACACCAGGCAGGCGCCGAGAACCGACGCGCCGATGGCGGCAGTGAGGCGTTGGCTCAGGGTGGTGGTGTGGCTGGCGGCGGGTGAGGTGCTGCTGATGATCGACATGGCGCGTCCCTATCAAGTGTCTGGGCGAAACGAGCGCATGAAAACCCCGCGAGCCGGGCACGCGAGGTTCGAACAGCGCCCGCCCACCGCGGGTTTGTTATTTGATTTTTCGGGCCGGTCTCCGGGCTTGCGAGGGACGCTGGGTCAAAAAGCATCACCTTCCCATGCCGGCTGGCACAGTGGATCTGACGCTTCACTCGCTTACCGTTGCGGGGGCAGCACCGGACTCGTCATACCCTGGCATTGCAGGCCATGACTCACCGGTTTCCCGTTTCACCCTGTGAAGGGCACCCGAAACAAGATGTACAGGAAAACACGAGCATGACCGGGGCGTCAATTGAAGCCGATTCTGATTAAGAATCGCGGCGTAAAAGGCGTAATGGCATTTTTACCAAGTAATATCTCCTATTATTTTGCGGGTCTGATGCACTTTTTTTTCCGTGAGTGGATATCGGAAGGTAGGCGCGCTGAAGTTGATGTTATCCATTAAGTTGATAAGGCCTTTTTATGTCTGTTATATCGCGCGCCAGTTTAAATCCTCCGATTGTCAGTCAAGATATTATGAATTCGCACGTTGAAGCCGCCGGCCCGCACTACAAGGCACAGGATGCTCGCAACCCGCACTATCATGCGGTCTCCAGCAAGCCGTCCTGGTCCACCGGTCAAGCCGCCAGCCAAATAGATCGAAGGCAGCGCCGATTGCAGGACCGTAATAACGATAAAGTAGTGCGGGTGGGTTATACGTTTCGTGAAGTTGCACCAGAGGAAGCTCGGTTTAATCAAACCCAGCAATCGCAGGCCCGTCTTTCAATGCGGTCCTGGGCAGATGTAGCGAATATCGAGTTCGAGGAAGACGCCGTTACGCCCGACGCCCTGTTACGTTTCGTCAATAGCGCGAGGCCAAGTGTCGCCGATGCCATGCGTTCCGGCAATTCTGGGCGAGTGCGCCTGAACTCCAGACACTCGTTCAATCACGCGCCCACCGTAAATGGCTTTGGACGCCAAACGCTAACCCACGAAATCGGCCATTGGCTGGGCGCTGCCCACCCCGGAAACTATGAAGCGTTAAAGGGCCCGATCAAGTACGGCACGCATGCCATTTTCGCCGAGGACAGCCGGGCCTACTCGGTCATGAGCTATTTCGAAGCGAGCGATACAGGTCATGATCACAAGGGCGAGTACGCCTCGGCACCGTTGATGACCGACATTGCCTGGGCCCAAAAGGTCTACGGCGCCAATTACACGACCCGTAACACGGATACCACCTACGGCTTCAATTCCAATACCCGGCGAGACGATCTTTCACTGGTGTCCCCGCGGGACGGCGCCGTCTTTTGCGTCTGGGACGGCGGTGGTAACGATACGCTGGATTTCTCTCGCTATTACCAGAACCAGGTGATCAACCTGAACGCTGAAACCTTCTCCAATGTTGGTGGGAAGACGGGGAATGTCTCCATCGCCAGGGACGTTACCGTGGAGAACGCCATCGGCGGTTCCGGCAATGATGTGTTGATCGGCAACGCCGCCGACAACCGGCTCAAAGGCGGTGGCGGTGTCGATCGTCTGTACGGCGGCGCAGGCCGCGATACCTTCGTGTACGACACCGCCACCGATTCGACGTTACGCAGCCCTGACGTGTTGACGGACTTCGTCACCGGTCAGGACAAAATCGATATTTCTGGATTGCTGCGCAAGCATGGCCTCCACGACCTCACCTTCGTCAACCGGCTTTCCGGCCGACCCGGGGAGGCGGGGCTGGGCTACAATCCGCAAAATAACGAGTCGTGGCTGGTGCTTGACCTGACAGGCAACGGCGAAATTGATTTCTACCTTGAAGGCGAGGGGCGCATAGCGCTCGCCGACATCGTGACGAATGTGCCCATCAAACACCGCTATGTGTAGAGCGGCGTCCGGGTCCCGGGTTTCCGACATTGACCGCTTGCCATGCACTGCGTAGCCTTGCGCCTTCGAGGTTCTTCGGCCCAGGTCGAAGCTAAGAAGGGAACGCGGTTCAAGCCGCGGCTGCCCCCGCAACTGTGAAGGGTTCTGCTGACTGCCACGCCACTGCCGATCCGGCGGGAAGGCGCAGTCGGCGCCGGTCGCATGACCCGCAAGCCCCAAGCCAGGAGACCTGCCTCGCAACCGATTTTCCAATTCAACCGGGCGGGGTGATCCGGTGACGAAATCCGCTGCTGCGCGCCGTCGCAGGGCCTATCGTCCCGTATGCCCGCCCCAAAGGGCATCCGATGAAAACACTGGCCAAACTTCCCGTCACCATCGTCACCGGCTTCCTCGGCTCGGGCAAGACCACCCTGTTGCGCCATATGCTGGACAACGCCCAGGGCCGCCGCATCGCGGTGATCGTCAACGAGTTCGGCGAGCTGGGCATCGACGGTGAAATCCTCAAGCAGTGCTCCATCGGTTGCACCGAGGAAGAAGCCAACGGCCGCGTGTATGAACTGGCCAACGGCTGCCTGTGCTGCACCGTGCAGGAAGAGTTCTTCCCGGTGATGCGCGAACTGGTGGCCCGTCGCGGCGACCTTGACCATATCCTTATTGAAACCTCGGGCCTGGCCCTGCCAAAACCCTTGGTGCAGGCCTTCCAGTGGCCGGAAATCCGCAGCGCCTGCACCGTGGATGCGGTGATCACCGTGGTCGACAGCCCGGCCGTGGCCGCCGGCACCTTTGCCGCCTTCCCGGACCAGGTCGACGCCCAGCGCAAGCTCGACCCGAACCTGGACCACGAATCGCCGCTGCACGAACTGTTCGCCGACCAACTGGCCAGCGCAGACCTGGTGATCCTCAACAAGGCCGACCTGATCAGCCCCGAAGACCTGGCCCGCGTGCGTCTGGAAGTCGCCGAAGAGCTGCCGCCGGCGGTCAAGGTCATCGAAGCCAGCAGCGGCCGTGTGCCGTTGGACGTACTGATCGGCCTTGGCGCCGGCTCCGAAGAACACATCGACGCGCGCCACAGCCATCACGATGCGCACCACGAAGGTGAAGACGACCACGATCACGACGCCTTCGACTCCATCTCCATCGACCTGCCGCAAGCCGACGAAGCGCTGCTGCTCGATGCGCTCGCCCAACTGGTAGTGCAGCACGGCATCCTGCGTATCAAGGGTTTTGCCGCCATTCCCAACAAACCGATGCGCCTGTTGATCCAGGGCGTAGGCACCCGCTTTGACAAGCACTTCGACCGCGCCTGGGGTGCCGACGAAGCGCGCATCACGCGCCTGGTGCTGATCGGCCAGGAGCTGGACGCCGCTGGCCTCGAAGCGCAACTGCGCGCCGCGCTCAGCGTTTAAGCCATGCACCTGCTCAGGACCCAGCCCGGTGGTTTCGTCTCGGACGACAATATTGCCGACCTTGGACAGACCCCCGCTGAACTGGTGATTCTGTGCAGCGGTGACTCGAGCCTGGCGCTGCTGGCCGAAGCGGCCCGGCAGTTGCCCGACGACTATCCCAGCCTGCGCCTGGCCAACCCGATGCAGGTGCAGAACCATGCCTCGGTCGACCTCTACGTGGACCAGGTGCTGCGCCACGCCAAGGTGATCCTGATCTCGCTGCATGGCGGCATCGGCTATTGGCGCTATGGCGTCGAGCGTCTGGTGGCATTGGCCGAGCGCGGCGTGCAGCTGATTCTGGTGCCGGGGTGCGACCGCCCGGACCCGGAGCTGGGCAGCCTGAGCACCGTCGGAGTGCAGGAGCGCGACCGTCTGTGGCACTTCCTGCGCCAGGGCGGTTTGGGCAATGCGCTGAATTTCTATCGCTGTCTGGCCTCGGGCTATCTGGGCCGCGACTATGCGTGGGCCGAGCCGCAGACCCTGCCGCGGACTGCCATTTATCACCCGCATAACGCCAATGCCACACTGCAGGACTGGCAGGCAGCGTGGCGCGCTGATCTGCCGGTCGCAGCGGTACTGTTCTACCGCTCGCATTTGCAGGCGGCCAACACCGGTTTTATCGACGTGTTCTGTCAACGCTTGCAGGCGGCGGGCCTCAACCCGCTGCCGATGGCGGTGGCCAGCCTCAAAGAGCCCGGCTGCCTCACGGTGGTCGAGGACCTGCTCGACGAGGTACAGGCGGCGGTGATCCTCAACACCACCGGGTTTGCCCAGTCCAGCCCCGAAGCACCGCATCTGCGCCCGTTTCGCCGCAATATCCCGGTGATCCAGGCGATCTGCGCGCAAGACAACCAGCCCGGCTGGGAAGCCAGCGCACAGGGTCTCGGCCCGCGCGATCTGGCGATGCACATCGCCTTGCCGGAGCTGGACGGGCGCATCATCAGCCGGCCCATCAGCTTCAAGGACCTGGCCTGGCGCAGCGAGCGCAGCCAGTCGGACGTGGTGTGCTACCGCGCCGCGCCCGAGCGCATGGACTTCGTCGCCGAGCTGGCGCGACGCTGGGTCGAACTGGCGCGGGTGCCCAATGGCGACAAACGCATCGCGCTGATCCTCGCCAACTACCCGACCCGCGACGGCCGCATCGGCAACGGCGTGGGCCTGGACACCCCCGCCGCCGCGCTGAATATCCTGCGTGCCTTGCAGGCCGAAGGTTATCCGCTACCGGACGCGTTGCCGGAAAGCGGCACGGCGCTGATCCACGAGCTGCTCGGCGGCGTCACCAACGACCTCGACAGCCTCGACCTGCGGCCCTGCCACCAGAGCCTGGGCCTGGACGACTACGCGACGATGTTTGCGCGCCTGCCCGCCGCCAATCAACAGGCGGTGCTCGAGCGCTGGGGCGCGCCGCAGAATGATCCGATGTGCCGCGATGGCCGCCTGATGATCGCCGGGTTGCGCCTGGGCCTGACCTTCGTCGGCATCCAGCCGGCGCGGGGTTATCAGGTGGACGCCAGCGCCGTGTACCACGACCCCGACCTGGTGCCGCCCCATGGCTACCTGGCGTTCTACTTCTGGCTGCGCCACACCTACGGCGCTCACGGTGTGATTCACGTTGGCAAGCACGGCAACCTCGAATGGCTGCCGGGCAAGGGCGTGGGCCTGTCGGAGAACTGCTGGCCGGACGCATTGCTCGGGCCGTTGCCGAATATCTATCCGTTCATCGTCAACGATCCGGGGGAGGGCGCCCAGGCCAAGCGGCGTACTCAGGCGATGATCATCGACCACCTGATGCCGCCGCTGACCCGCGCCGAAACCTACGGCCCGCTGCGCAACCTCGAGCTGCTGGCGGACGAATATTACGAAGCGCAGTTGCTCGACCCGCGGCGCGCGCTGGCGCTGCAAAAGGACATCCTCGCGCTGGTGCGCGAAACCCGGATCGACCAGGAGCTGGCGCTGGACAGCGACGCCGAGGCGTCCGTGTGGCTGCCGCGCCTTGACACCTACCTGTGCGATCTCAAGGAGTCGCAGATCCGCGACGGCCTGCATATCTTTGGTGAGTCGCCCCAAGGCCGCCTGCGCATCGACACGTTGCTGGCGTTGCTGCGCATTCCGCGTGACGACGGTCGCGGCGCGCAATCGAGTCTGCTGCGCGTGTTGGCCAAGGCATTCGCGCTTGGCTTCGACCCGCTGGACTGCGCGTTGGCCGAGCCATGGAGCGGCCCGCGCCCCGACGTATTGCAGCGCATCGATCCACAGCGTTGGCGCACCGCCGGTGACACCCGCGAACGTCTGGAACTGTACGCGGCGCGCTTGATCGAGCAGGCGCTCGAAGGCCCGCTGGAGCAGCTTGAGGCGCCGGGCTGGGAGGACGTGAAAGCGGTGATCGAGCATTTGCGCATCATCGTCGCGCCGCGCCTGGATGCCTGCGGCCCGGCGGAAATGCGCGGTTTGCTGGATGCCTTGAGTGGCCGCTTCGTCCCGGCGGGCCCCAGCGGCGCGCCGAGCCGTGGGCGCCTCGACGTGCTGCCCACCGGGCGTAACTTTTTCAGCGTGGACGTACGCAACCTGCCGACCACCACCGCCTGGCGCATCGGTTTCCAGTCGGCCAACCTGATCCTCGAGCGGCACTTGCAGGACCACGGCGACCACCTGCGCCAGCTCGGCCTGTCGGTGTGGGGCACCGCCACCATGCGCACCGGCGGCGATGACATCGCCCAGGCCATGGCACTGATGGGCGTGCGCCCGGTGTGGGCCACCGGCAGCCAGCGCGTGGACGACTTCGAGATCCTGCCGATCAGCCTGCTCGACCGCCCGCGCGTGGATGTGACGCTGCGTGTGTCCGGGTTCTTCCGCGACGCCTTCGCCAACCTGATCCGCCTGTTCGATGCGGCGGTGCAGGCGGTGGCGGCGCTTGATGAGCCGGACGACATGAATCCGCTGGCGGCCAAGGTGCGCAGTGAGCGCGAGGCTCTGCGCATGGCCGGCCTGGACGAAGACGCGGCGGCAAAACAGGCGGGCTGGCGCATCTTCGGCGCCAAACCGGGCGCCTACGGTGCCGGTGTGCAGGGCGCGATTGACGGGCGCCTGTGGCAGAGCCGCGAGGACCTGGCCGAGGTCTACCTTAATTGGGGCGGCTACGCCTACGGCGGTGCCGATGAAGGCACCGAGGCCCGCGAGCCTTTCGCGCGGCGCCTGAGCCAGGTGCAGGCGGTGGTGCAGAACCAGGACAATCGCGAGCACGACCTGCTTGACTCCAACGACTACTACCAGTTCCAGGGCGGCATGCTCGCCGCCGTGGAAACCCTGAGCGGCGACAAGGCCGCCAGCTACCATGGCGACCACAGCCAGCCGGACCTGCCGAAAATCCGCACGCTGAAGGAAGAGCTCAACCGGGTGATTCGCTCCCGTGCGGCCAACCCCAAGTGGATCGACGGCGTGAAGCGCCATGGCTACAAAGGCGCGTTCGAGATGGCCGCCACCGTGGACAACCTGTTCGCCTTCGACGCCACCACCGAGCTGATCGACGATCACCAATACGCCTTGCTCGCCGACGCTTACCTGCTCGACCCGGACACCCGCGCCTTCGTGCAGCAGCACAACCCGGCGGCGTTGCGTGACATGACCGAACGCATGCTCGAAGCCCAGCAACGCGGCCAGTGGCAAGCGCCGGGCGCCTACCGTGAAGCGCTGGAAAACCTGTTGCTCGATATAGAAGAAGACAGCTGATGAGTGAGCGTACCAACACTGTGGCGAGCGGGCTTGCCCTAATGCCGTTCAGTTAAGGAAAATGTGTGGGCTTATTGTGGCGAGCGGGCTTGCCCCGCGTTGGGGTGCGAAGCGCCCCCAATCGAGCAAAACGCGGTGTATCTGATACGGCTCAGCGCCTGGCTTTGGGGCTGCTGCGCAGCCCAACGCAGGACAAGCCTGCTCGCCACAGGGAATCTGCGCTTAACTGAACGGGGGGCAAGCCCGCTCGCCACAATAAGTAGCAGAATTTAAAGAGAACCGGCATGACCGATATTCCACATTTCCCGCTGTCCGCCGTCGTCGGTGCCGGCGACCTGAAACTGGCGCTGTGCCTGGCCGCCATCGACCCGAAGATCGGCGGTGTGCTGATCGAAGGTCCGCGCGGCATGGCCAAGTCCACCCTGGCCCGTGGCCTGGCGGACCTGCTCGTCAGCGGGCAGTTCGTCACCTTGCCCCTGGGCGCCACCGAAGAACGGCTGGTCGGCACCCTCGACCTCGACGCGGCGCTGGGCGAAGGCCGCGCGCAGTTTTCCGCCGGCGTGTTGGCCAAGGCCGATGGCGGCGTGCTGTATGTGGATGAAGTCAACCTGCTGCCCGACCACCTGGTCGACCTGCTGCTGGACGTTGCCGCCAGCGGCACCAACCTGATCGAGCGCGATGGCATCTCCCACCGGCATGCGGCCCGCTTCGTGCTGATCGGCACCATGAACCCGGAGGAGGGGGAGTTGCGCCCGCAGCTGCTCGATCGCTTCGGGTTCAACGTGGCGTTGAGCGGCTACACCTTGCCGGCCGAGCGTGGGCAGATCATCCGCCGCCGCCTGGATTTCGACAGCGACCCCGCTGCCTTCTGCGCGCAATGGGCCGAGCCCCAGGCCGCCTTGCGCGCGCGTTGCACCCAGGCGCGTGAGCGGCTGGAGCGTATTGCCCTGGATGATGAGGCGCTGGCGCAGATCACCGAGCGCTGTTTCGCCGCCGGTGTCGACGGCCTGCGCGCCGACCTGGTCTGGTTGCGCGGCGCCCGTGCCCATGCAGCCTGGCGCGGCGCCGATGCCATCGCCGAGGAAGACATCCAGGCCGTGGCCGAGTTTGCCTTGCGTCATCGCCGTCAGCAGCAATCCCCACCGGCGAGCCCGCCCGGTCAAGGCCAGTCTGCGCAGCCGTCGGACACCTCGCCGGGCCAGGGCCAGTGGGGCGACCTGCCCGCACCGGCACTGCCCACCGGCGCGCGCCGCGAAGTGCCCACCTGGCCAAAAAAGCCCTAGGCATCCGCCCTCGACCTGACCCGGGGGCGGATGCACGGCCCCGAGCGGGCAGAGTCACCAGCGGCAGGCACGGCAAGGCGCGCGACGCAGAGCAGGGCACGGTCAACTGGCCGGGCACCCTGCTCGGCGGTCGCCCGCATTCGCGTGAGGATTTACGCTTCCAGCAGCGCAATCGAGCGACCCATGAGCTGTGGCTGGTCATCGTCGACGCCTCGGCCTCCACCCGACGGCACAGCGCACTGACCGATGCCAAGGGCCTGCTCGCGCAGTTGTTCGATGACGCTTACCGGCAACGGGCGCGCATGGCCTTGCTGACCGCCAGCGGGCCATCGCCGCAGTGGCAGGTACAAGGCCTGAAAGCCGCCAAGGGCCTGGCCGACTGGCTTGCGCAACTGGGCGCCGGCGGCGGCACGCCCTTGCTCGCGGCATTGAGCGAGGCCGCGCAGTGGCTGCAGGTGCGGCGCAAACGTCATCCCACTGAGCAGCAACGCCTGTTGATCATCACGGATGGCCGACTCAAGGCCATCGATCAACTGCCCCAACTCGACTGTCCGGGCTTGCTGGTGGATATCGAACGCGGTCCGATCCGGCTGGGAAGGGCGCAACAGCTGGCAGACGGATTGAACCTGGACTATCAGCATATCGACGCCAGGTAGCGCTGCAGAGCATCCTGTGTAAGCCGTTTCAATCTGTGGCGAGCGGGTCCTGTGGGTGCGGGGCTTGCCCTAATGCCAGTCAGTTGAGCGCAGGTCCCCCTGTGGGAGCGGGCTTGCCCACGAAGGCGATTTTTCGGTGTACATATCCGTTTCTGCGGTAACGGCGACTTAAGGTTCCGCTCTTACAGCGGGTCACTTTTGTAAAGGCACAAAAGTAACCAAAAAGCCTTCGCCCCAACACTCGGCACCTCGCTAATGCTCGGTGTGCCCGAACGCAGGCTTGAATCCGTGGGCCGCCGCAATGGGCCATCCCTGGCCCAGTTCGGCTAACCCGGCGTCCTGCCGGGTTACCCACGGATTCAAGCCTGCGCTCGGCCAGCGTGTTTGACGGGGCGCTTCCAGATCAAAAGCAAAAGCGCGGCGGCCCGAGAGCCGACCGAAATGGTCTGCCGAACGAGGTACAACATGTGGGAGCGGGCTTGCCCGCGAAAGCGGTGGGTCAGCCAGCGTCAATGTTTGCTTGGCCAACGCCTTCGCGGGCAAGCCCGCTCCCACATTTGATCTGCGTCGCTGTGAGCATAGCGTTCGCTTAACTGACTGGCATCAGGGCTTGCCCTAATGCCGTTCAGTTAAGCGCAGCTCCCCTGTGGGAGCGGCAGTGCGACGATTCGACTTGCCCGCGAAAGCGGTGGGTCAGTCAACGTCAATGTTTGCTGGGCCGACGCCATCGGGAGCAAGCCCTCTCCCACATTTTGTACAGCGTTCGGCAGACCATTTAGGTCGGCTCTCAGGCCGCCACGCTTTTGCTTTTGCTTTTGATCTGGAGCGCCCCGTCAAACACGCTGGCCGAACGCAGGTTTTGGAGCGTGGGTAACCCGGCAGGACGCCGGGTTAGCCGCGCTGGGCCAAGGATGGCCCATCGCGGCGGCCCACGCTCCAAAGCCTGCGTTCGGGCACACCGAGCCTGGGCGAGGTGCCGAGTGTTGGGGCAAGAGCCCTTTGGTTACTTTGGGGCTTTCCAAAGTGACCCGCCGTCAGGGCGGAACCCTAAGTCGCCGTTACCGCACAAACCGATATGTACACCGAAAAGTCGCACGGCTCGTTGCTTCGAGCATCACGTTGGCTTAACTGAACGGCATTAGGGCTTGCCCCGCGTTGGGGTGCGAAGCGCCCCCAATCCAGCAAAACGCGGTGTACCTGATACGGCTCAGCGCCTGATTTTGGGGCTGCTGCGCAGCCCAACGCAGGACAAGCCTGCTCGCCACAGGGACTCTGCGCTTAACTGACTGGCATCAGGGCAAGCTCGCTCTCCACAATAAGCCTCAAGTGAAACCTTTTCCCATTCCGCTTGTCCCCGCTTCCCATGTCACCTCCCGCCTGCCAAATCCCTTAATTTTCCAAGCCTGCCGGAAGCCTCTTCAGGTCCCCGGCTGCGCCCGCTATTTCAAGGCGCCCAGCACGCCCGATTCAAACGGCAGCTGAAAACGGACTTTCTTCTCCCCCGTGACTTATCAGGCAGGTTACCCCCATGCAGTTCAGCGAATTATTGACAGCGATTTCCACCCACGCGATCCGTCTGCAACTGGAAGAAGGCGACCTGATCATCCTCGGTGACGACGAGGCCCTGGATGATGCGCTATGGGATCAACTCATCGCCCACAAACCTCAGCTTCTCGAGCTGGTGGCCGAGCATGGTGGCGACTGGCTCAGTCCCGCCTACCGCATTACCCCGGACATGCTGGCGCTGGTCAGCCTCGACCAGGACGCCATCGACCGCATCGTCGCGGCCATCCCCGGCGGCGCAGCGAACGTGCAGGACATCTATCCACTGGCGCCACTGCAGGAAGGCATGCTCTACCACCACCTCTCGGCGCAGCAGGGCGACCCCTACGTGCTGCACGCGCAATTCGTGTTCGACAGCCGCACCCGCCTGGACGCTTTCGCCCAGGCGCTGCAATGGGTGATCGACCGCCACGACATCCTGCGCACCTCGCTGGTGTGGGAGCGTCTCGACGAGCCGCTGCAAGTGGTGTGGCGCAAGGCAACCCTGGCCTGCGAAGAAGCCCGCTTCACCGGTGGTGACGTCCTCGCGCAACTCGGCGCGCGCCACGACCCGCGCAGCTATCGCATGGACCTGGGGCAGGCGCCGCTGCTGCGCCTGGTGTTCGCCAACGACCCGGCCAACCAGCGTGTGGTGGCGATGCTGCTGTTCCACCACACCATTCTCGATCACACCGCCCTCGACGTGGTGCGTCATGAAATCCAGCTGTACCT
Organism: Pseudomonas sp. Leaf59; assembly: GCF_920984685.1. NCBI lineage: Bacteria > Pseudomonadati > Pseudomonadota > Gammaproteobacteria > Pseudomonadales > Pseudomonadaceae > Pseudomonas > Pseudomonas sp. Leaf59. The sequence continues at coordinate 290,917 of NZ_CAKLBR010000003.1, forward strand.
GGCCGGCCAGCAGGCACTGGCGAGTGAGCCGGTGGCGTTTCGCAGCTACATCGCCCAGGTGCGCCATGGCGTCAGCGAGCAGGCCCATGAAGCGTTCTTTCGCACGATGCTGGCGGATATCGATGAGCCAACGCTGCCGTTCGGCCTGCAGGATGTGCAGGGCGACGGCCAGGGCATCGACGAGGCGCGCATCCCCGTCGACAGCGACCTCAGCCGCCGCCTGCGCAGCCTGGCACGCCCACTGGGGGTGAGCGTGGCAAGCCTGATGCACGTAGCCTTTGCCCGTGTGCTGGGCGTGGTGTCCGGCCGCGACGCGGTGGTGTTCGGCACCGTGATGCTGGGGCGCATGGGCGCCGGTGAAGGCGGTGAACGTGCGCTGGGCATGTTCATCAACACCCTGCCGTTGCGCGTGGATGTGGGCGGGCAGGGCGTGCGCGCCGAGGTCAAGGCGACCCATGCGCGCCTGACCGCCTTGCTCGACCATGAGCACGCGTCCCTGGCCCTGGCCCAACGCTGCAGCGGCGTGACGGCGCCCACGCCGTTGTTCAGCGCGATGCTCAATTACCGCCACAGCGCGGCGACGGACATGGCCCAGGTGATCGACATCGCCGAAGGCATCCAGGTGCTTGGCGCCGAAGAGCGCACCAACTACCCGCTGACGGTCAACGTCGACGACCTGGGCGAAGACTTTGCGCTGACGGTGATGATCGACGCGTCCATCGGCGCGCAGCGCGTAGCCGACTACCTGCATGTCGCCCTGCACAGCCTGGCCGACGCACTGCACGAGCGACCGGACATGCCGCTCTGCGGCCTGAACATCCTGCCTGACACCGAACGCCAGCACCTGCTGCACACGCTCAACCACAGCCCCACGTCTTATGCCGACACTGCGTTGATCCACCAGCAGGTCGAAGCCCACGCCGCCGCCCATCCCGACGCCATCGCATTGCGCTACGACCAGCAGCGCGTGACCTACCGCCAGCTCAACGAACGCGCCAACCAGGTCGCCCACCGCCTGCTCGCCCAGGGCATCCGTGCAGACGACCGCGTGGCGATCTGCGTAGAGCGCGGCGCCGAAATGATCATCGGCCTGCTCGGCATTCTCAAGGCCGGCGCCGGCTATGTGCCGATCGACCCGGCCTACCCGCAGGAACGCATCGCCTACACCCTGGCCGACAGCGCACCGCTGGCCGTGCTGGTGCAGGCCAATACCCGCCATCGGGTGGGCGACCTGGCACAGATCGACTTGAACGACCTGCGCGGTGAGTCCATCGTCAACCCGCGCGTGCCGCTCAGCCCGGCCAACCTCGCCTATGTGATCTACACCTCGGGTTCCACCGGCCTGCCCAAGGGCGTGATGATCGAGCATCGCCAGGTCGCGCGCTTGTTCAGTGCCACCGAGCACTGGTTCGGTTTCAATCACACCGATGTGTGGGCGCTGTTCCACTCGTTCGCGTTCGACTTTTCCGTGTGGGAAATCTGGGGCGCGTTGATGCACGGCGGCCAGTTGCTGATTGTGCCGCAACTGGTCAGCCGTTCGCCGGATGCGTGCTATGCGCTGCTCTGCGAAGCCGGCGTGAGCATCCTCAACCAGACGCCGAGCGCGTTTCGCCAACTGATTGCGGCCCAGGGCCACAGCAGCGAAGCGCACTCCCTGCGCCAGGTGATTTTCGGCGGTGAAGCGCTGGAACCAGGCATGCTCAAACCCTGGTATGCCCGCGCGATCAACGCCGGCACGCAGTTGGTGAACATGTATGGCATCACCGAAACCACCGTGCACGTGACCTACCGCGCCCTCGAGGCGGCGGACGCGCGTCTGGTGGGCGTCAGTCCGATTGGCGTGCGCATTCCCGACCTGCAACTCTACGTGCTGGACGCCCAGCGCCAGCCGCTGCCCATGGGCGTGGTCGGCGAGCTGTACGTGGGCGGCGCCGGCGTTGCGCGCGGCTACCTGAACCGCGATGAACTGAACGCCGAACGCTTCCTGGCCGACCCGGCCACCGGCCTGCGCATGTACCGCACCGGCGACCTCGGCCGCCTGCTGGCCGATGGCAGCGTCGAGTACCTGGGGCGCAACGATGACCAGGTGAAGATCCGCGGCTTCCGCATCGAACTGGGCGAAATCCAGGCGCGCCTGGCCACCGCGCCGGGCGTGCGTGACGCGGTGGTTGTCGTGCGCGAAGACGAGCCGGGCGACAAACGCCTGGTGGCCTACGTGATTGCCGACGGCACGCCCGATATCGCTGCACTGCGCGACCACCTGCAACTGAGCCTGGCCGAACACATGGTGCCGGCCGCCTTCGTGCTGCTCGACCAGTTCCCGCTGACCACCAACGGCAAACTCGACCGCAAGGCCTTGCCCGCACCCGACGCCGATGCCGTGGCCCGGCGCGGCTACGCGGCCCCTCAGGGCGCAGTGGAAAGCACCCTCGCGGGCATCTGGCAGGAGCTGCTCAAGCTCGACCGGGTGGGCCGCGACGACAACTTCTTCGAGCTGGGCGGGCATTCTTTGCTGGCGGTCAAGCTGATCGAGCGCATGCGCCAGGTCGACCTGAGTGCCGACGTGCGCGTGCTGTTCGGTCAGCCCACATTGGCGGCATTGGCCGCGGCGGTGGGCGGGCAGCACGAAGTGCAGGTGCCGGCCAACCTGATCAGCGCCGGCAGCCAACGCATCACCCCGGACATGCTGCCGCTGATCGACCTCGACCAGGCGGCCATCGACCACATCCTGCACAGCGTGCCCGTGGCCAATGTGCAGGACATCTATGCGCTGGCGCCGTTGCAGGCCGGCATTCTCTACCATCACCTGGCAACCACCGAGGGCGATCCCTACGTGTTGCAGGTGCAGTTGCGCTTCGAACACCAGGCAGCGCTGGACGCCTTCGTTGACGCGCTGCACAGCGTGATCGAGCGCAATGACATTCTGCGTACCGCGATCCTCTGGGAAGGCCTGGATGAGCCGGTGCAGGTGGTCCTGCGCCAGGCGCCGCTGACGGTGGAGCGCATTGAGCATCCGGGCGGCGATGGACTGGCGCGACTGCAACAGCGCTTCGACCCACGTCACTATCGCCTCGACCTGTCCCGCGCTTCGCTGATGCGCCTGGCCTACGCCGAGGAGCGGGGTGGCTTCGTCGGCATCCTGCTGTTGCACCACATCCTGCTCGACCACACCGCGCTGCACGTGCTGGTGGAAGAAATGAGCGCCAGCCTGTCCGGTCGCAGCGCACAGCTGCCCGACGCGGTGCAGTACCGCAACTACGTGGCCCAGGCGCGCCTGGGGGTCAGCCAGGCCCAGCACGAAACGTTTTTCAGCGAGATGCTCGGCGATATCGACGAGCCGACGTTGGCCTTCGGTCTGCAGGATGTGAACGGCGACGGCAGCGGCATCAACGAGGTTCATTTGCCGCTGGAGCCGGCGCTGAGCCTGGGCCTGCGCGAACAGGCGCGACAGCTGGGCGTGAGCCCGGCCAGCCTGATGCACCTGGCCTGGGCGCAGGTATTGGGCCAGGTGTCCGGCCAGCAGGACGTGGTGTTCGGCACCGTGTTGCTGGGGCGCATGCAGGGCGGCGAGGGCGCAGACCGCGCGCTGGGCATGTTCATCAACACCTTGCCGCTGCGGGTCAGCCTCGGCACCGTTGGCGTGCAGGCCGGTGTGCGCGCCACCCACGCACGCCTGGCGCAATTGCTCGGCCATGAGCACGCTTCACTGTCCCTGGCCCAGCGTTGCAGCGGCGTGCCGGCTTCGCTGCCGTTGTTCAGCACCTTGCTCAACTACCGCCACAGCGCACCGGACGAGGCGCCGGGCGCCAGTCCGTTCGCGGGCTTTGGCATCGATATCCTCAGTTCCCAAGAGCGCAGCAACTACCCGCTGGTGCTGAGTGTCGATGACCTGGGCACAGGCTTCGCGCTGGCGGTGCAGGGCGTCGCCGAGGTCAACGTGCAGCGTGTGGGCGACTACATGCTGACCGCATTGCGCAACCTGCTGATCGCGCTGCAACAGGCGCCGACCACGGCGTTGCAGGCGGTGTCGATTCTGCCGCCGGGCGAATGCGACACCCTGCTGCGTGAGTTCAATGCCACCGCCCGGGATTTCCCGCACGGCCAGACCCTGCATGGCGCCTTCGAAGTCCAGGCCGAGCGCCAACCCCACGCGGTTGCCGTGCAGCAGGACGGCGAATCACTGACCTATCAGCAACTCAATCAACGCGCCAACCAACTGGCTCATCACCTGCTGACACTGGGCGTGCAACCGGACGACCGCGTGGCGATCTGCTGCCGTCGAGGCCCGCAGATGCTGGTGGGCCTGCTCGGTATTCTCAAGGCGGGCGCCGGCTACGTGCCCGTTGACCCGGCGTACCCGGCCGAACGCATCGCCTACCTGCTGCAGGACAGCGCGCCGGTGGCGGTGCTGGCCGAAGCCAGCACCCGTGCGCTGCTGGGCGAAGTCAACAGCGTCGACCTGCATGACCCGCGCTGGCAGCAGCATCCCGTCAGCAATCCACAACTGCCCAACCTGACCCCGGCGCACCTGGCCTACGTCATCTACACCTCCGGCTCCACCGGCCAGCCCAAGGGCGTGATGGTGGAACACCACAGCGTGGAAAACCTCGTGCACTGGCACTGCGACGCGTTCGACCTGCACGCTTCCGGGCACACCAGCAGCCTGGCCGGCTTCGGCTTTGACGCGATGGCCTGGGAAGTCTGGCCGGCGCTGTGCGTGGGCGCGACCCTGCACCTGCCACCCGCTCACGTGGGCAATGAAAACATCGACGAACTGCTGGACTGGTGGCTGGCGCAACCTTTGGATGTGAGCTTTCTGCCCACGCCGGTGGCCGAATACGCGTTCAGCCGGCAACTGCAACACCCGAGCCTGCGCACGCTGCTGATCGGCGGTGATCGCCTGCGCCAGTTCAGCCAGGCGCAGCGCTTTGCGGTGATCAACAACTACGGTCCCACCGAAGCGACGGTGGTCGCCACCTCCGGGCGCATGCAGGTGGGGCAGCCGCTGCATATCGGTCGGCCCGTCGCGAATGCCTGCGTGTACGTGCTCGACGCGCACTTGCGCCCGGTTCCGCTGGGCGTGGTGGGCGAGCTGTATGTGGGCGGCAGCGGTGTGGCGCGGGGTTACCTGAACCGGCCGGAGATGACCGCCGAACGCTTCCTGCAAGACCCGTTCAACGAAGGCCGCATGTACCGCACCGGCGACCTGGTGCGCTGGCTGCCCGATGGCAATCTCGACTACCTGGGCCGCAACGACGACCAGGTCAAAGTGCGCGGTGTGCGCGTGGAACTGGGCGAGATCGAAAGCCGCCTGGCGGCCCTGGACGGCGTCGGCGAAGCGGTGGTGCTGGTGCGCGAAGGGCGTCTGGTGGCGTGGTTTACCGAACATCGCCCCCTTGCCATCGGTACCCTGCGCGCGCAACTGCAACAGCAGTTGCCCGAGGTGCTGGTGCCGGTGGCCTACGTGAAACTCGACGTCATGCCGCTGACCGCCAACGGCAAGCTGGACCGTAAGGCGCTGCCCGAGCCGGATCAATCCGCCATGCTCAGCCACGTATACGAAGCTCCCCAGGGTGACGTCGAAACCACCCTGGCGCGCATCTGGGCCGAGGTGTTGCAGGTGGCGCAGGTCGGGCGCCATGATCACTTCTTCGAGCTGGGCGGGCATTCGCTGCTGGCCGTGAGCCTGATCGAGCGCATGCGCCAGGTCGGCCTGAGCGCCGATGTGCGTGTGCTGTTCAGCCAGCCGACCCTGGCCGCGCTGGCTGCCGCCGTGGGCAGCGGGCGGGAGGTTGTGGTGCCGGCCAATGGCATCGCGGCGGGCTGCGCGCAGATCACCCCATCGATGTTGAGCCTGGTGCAGCTCGACCCGGCGGCCATCGAGCGCATCGTCGCGACCGTGCCCGGTGGCGCGGCCAATGTGCAGGACATCTACCCGCTGGCGCCGTTGCAGGAAGGCATCCTCTACCACCACATCAGCGCCGAGCAGGGCGACCCGTACCTGCTGCAATCGCGCATGGCGTTCGACAGTCTTGAGCGTTTGCACAGCTTCATGGGCGCGCTGCAACACGTGGTCGCGCGCCACGATATCCTGCGTACCGGGGTGGTCTGGGAAGGTCTCGACAGCCCGGTGCAAGTGGTATGGCGCAAGGCGCAGATGGTGGTGCAAGCCATTGGTCTGGACCCGGCGGATGGCGACATCATCGAGCAGTTGCACGCGCGTTTCGATGCGCGGCATTACCGCCTGGACATCACCCAGGCGCCGCTGTTGCGCATGGTCTACGCCGAGGATCCGGCCAATAACCGCGTGGCGGCGATCCTGCTGTTCCATCACCTGGCGCTGGACCACACCGCCATGGAGGTGGTGAGCCAGGAAATGCGTGCGTTCCTGTTCGACCAGGCCGATGCCTTGCCCGAGCCTGCGCCGTTTCGCAACTACGTGGCCCAGGCACGCCTGGGGGTGAGCACCGCCGAGCATGAGCAGTTCTTCCGCGAAATGCTCGCCGACATTGATGAACCGACGCTGCCGTTTGGCGTGCAGGACGTGCAGGGCGACGGGCGCGCTATCGAAGAGGCCGAGTTGCCTCTCGACACCGCGCTGGCTCAGCGCGTACGTGAGCAGTCGCGGCAGCTGGGCGTGAGTGCCGCCAGCCTGATGCACCTGGCGTGGGCGCAGGTGCTGGGGCTGGTATCCGGGCGCGACGACGTGGTGTTCGGCACCGTATTGATGGGCCGCATGCAGGCCGGCGACGGCGCCGACCGCGCGCTGGGCATGTTCATCAACACCCTGCCATTGCGCGTCGATGTGGCCGCCAGTGCGGCGGTAGCGGTCAAGGCCACCCACACGCGCTTGAGCGCGTTGCTTGGCCATGAGCACGCGTCGCTGGCCCTGGCCCAGCGTTGCAGTGGCGTGGCGAACTCAACACCGCTGTTCAGCGCCTTGCTCAATTACCGTCACAGCACCCCCGGCGAAATGGCCCGCGATGGCCAGGGTATCTGGGAAGGTGTGCAACTGCTCGGCGGCGAAGAACGCAGCAACTACCCGCTGGTGTTGAGCGTCGATGACCTGGGTGCAGGCTTTGGCCTGAGCGTGCTGGCCGTGCCGCAGATCGGCGCGCAGCGGCTGTGTGGCTACATGCACAACGCCGTGGAGCAACTGGTCGGTGCCTTGGAAAACAACCCGAGAACCGCGCTCAACCAGTTGCACATTCTGCCGCCGGCCGAGCGCGACACCCTGCTGCGTGACTTCAATGCCACCGCCCGGGATTTCCCGCGCGGCCAGACCCTGCATGGCGCCTTCGAAGTCCAGGCCGAGCGCCAACCCCAGGCGGTTGCCGTGCAGCAGGACGGCGAATCACTGACCTATCAGCAACTCAATCAACGCGCCAACCAACTGGCCCATCACCTGCTGACACTGGGCGTGCAACCGGACGACCGCGTGGCGATCTGCTGCCGGCGCGGCCCGCAGATGCTGGTAGGCCTGCTCGGTATTCTCAAGGCCGGCGCCGGCTACGTGCCCATCGATCCGGCGTACCCGGCCGAACGTATCGGCTACCTGCTGCAGGACAGCGCGCCGGTGGCGGTGCTGGCCGAATCCAGTACTCGCGAGCTGTTGGGCGAGGTCAGCAGTATCGACCTGCACGACCCACGCTGGCAGCAGCAGGCGGTTGATAATCCGCAGCTCGCCAACCTGACCCCGGCGCACCTGGCCTACGTCATCTACACCTCCGGCTCCACCGGCCAGCCCAAGGGTGTGATGGTGGAACACCGCAGTGTCGAGAATCTGCTGCATTGGCACTGCGCGGCCTTCGGCTTGAAAGCTTCAGGACATACCAGCAGCGTAGCCGGCTTCGGCTTCGATGCGATGGCCTGGGAAGTCTGGCCGGCGCTGTGCGTGGGCGCGACCCTGCACCTGCCGCCCGCTTACGTGGGCAATGAAAACATCGACGAACTGCTGGCCTGGTGGCTGGCGCAACCGCTGGACGTGAGCTTTCTGCCCACTCCAGTGGCCGAATACGCGTTCAGCCAGCCGCTGCAGCACCCGACCTTGCGCACGCTGCTGATCGGCGGTGATCGCCTGCGCCAGTTCACCCACGAGCAGCGCTTTGCGGTGATCAACAACTACGGCCCCACCGAAGCCACGGTGGTCGCGACCTCCGGCCGCATGCGCGCCGGGCAGGTCTTGCACATCGGCCGGCCCGTGGCCAACGCCACCAGCTACGTGCTGGATGCCCAACTGCGCCCGGTGCCGGTGGGCGTGGCCGGTGAGTTGTACGTGGGCGGCAGCGGCGTGGCGCGCGGTTACCTGAACCGCCCGGACCTGACCGCCGAACGCTTCCTGCAAGACCCGTTCAACGAGGGCCGTATGTACCGCACCGGCGACCTGGTGCGCTGGCTGCCCGACGGCAACCTGGAATACCTGGGCCGCAACGACGATCAGGTGAAAGTGCGCGGCATGCGCGTGGAACTCGGTGAAATCGAAAGCCGCCTGGCGGCCCTGGATGGCATTCGCGAAGCGGTGGTGCTGGTGCGCGAAGGCCGCCTGCTGGCCTGGTTCACCGAGCAGCGCGCGCTGAATATCGAGAGCCTGCGCGCGCACCTGCAGGCGCAGTTGCCCGAGGCGCTGGTGCCGGTCGCCTATATGCGCCTGGATGCGTTGCCGCTGACCGCCAACGGCAAGCTGGACCGCAAGGCGCTGCCGGAGCCGGATCAATCCGCCTTGCTCAGCCGCGCGTACGAAGCCCCGCAGGGTGACGTCGAAACCACCCTGGCGCGCATCTGGGCCGAGGTATTGCAGGTGGAGCAAGTCGGTCGCCATGACCACTTCTTCGAGCTGGGCGGGCATTCGTTGCTGGCCGTGAGCCTGATCGAGCGCATGCGTCAGGTCGGCCTGAGCGCCGATGTGCGCGTGTTGTTCAGCCAGCCCACCCTGGCTGCGCTGGCCGCTGCCGTGGGCAGCGGGCGCGAAGTGCAGGTGCCGGCCAACCGTATTGCGGCCGATTGCCAACGCATCACGCCGGACATGCTGGCGCTGGTCAGCCTTGACCAATCGACGATCGATCAGGTGGTCGCGCAGGTACCGGGTGGCGCCGCCAATGTGCAGGACATTTACCCGCTGGCGCCGTTGCAGGAGGGCATCCTTTACCACCACATCAGCGCTGGGCAGGGCGACCCGTACCTGCTGCAATCGCACCTGGCCTTCGACAGCCTCGAGCGTCTGGACGCCTTTGCAGCGGCGTTGCAACAGGTGATCGACCGTCACGATATCTTGCGTACCGGCGTGGTGTGGGAAGGCCTGGCGCAACCCCTGCAAGTGGTGTGGCGCGAAGCCCGATTGAGCATGATGGAACTGCACCTGCAAGGCGACGTGCTGGCAGGGCTGCATGAACGCTTCGATGCGCGGCGCTTTCGTCTGGACATCAGCCAGGCGCCGCTGATCCGCGTGAACTATGCCCAGGATCCGGCCAACGGGCGCGTAGCGGTGGTGTTGCTCTATCACCATATCGCCCTGGACCACACGGCATTCGATGTGGTGCTGCGCGAAATGCAGGGCCATCTGCTCGGCCACGGCGCGCCCACGGCAGCGCCGATGCCGTATCGCAACTATGTGGCCCAGGCGCTGTTGGGCGTCAGCGAGCAGGAACACGAAGCATTTTTCCGCGACATGCTCGGCGACATTGACGAGCCGACGCTGCCGTTCGGTTGGCAGGACGTGCGCGGCGACGGCCATCAAATCGAAGAATACAGCCTGCGTCTGGACGCCCAATTGAATCGCGGCCTGCGTGCCCAGGCACGTTTACTGGGGGTGAGCACCGCGAGCCTGTTCCATTTGGCCTGGGCCCAAGTGCTGGCCGCGACATCCGGTCGCCACAACGTGGTATTCGGCACCGTGCTGGTGGGCCGCCTGCAAGGTGGCGAAGGCGCCGACCGTGCGCTGGGGGTGTTTATCAATACCTTGCCGTTGCGTCTGGATATCGACGCTCAGGGCGTCAAGACGGCGGTGCGCGCCACCCATGATCGACTCAGCGCATTGCTTGGGCATGAGCATGCCTCCCTGGCGCTGGCCCAGCGTTGCAGTGGCGTGGCGGCCCCGGCGCCGCTGTTCAGTTCAATGCTCAACTACCGCCATCGCGGCATGGCCACGCGCTCGGCTGGAGCACAGCAGGCCTGGCAAGGCATGCAGACCCTGGCCAACGACGGGCGCACCAACTACCCGCTGAGCCTGAATGTGGACGACCTGGGCGACGGCTACGATGTCACTGCCCTGGCCCGCCTGGACGCGCAACGGGTGTGCGGCTACATGCAGACGGCTTTGGCCCGCCTGGTCGAAGCGCTGGAGCAGGCGCCGCAGCAGCCGATCAATCGCCTGTCGATCCTCGGCGAGCAGGAACGTCGGCAAGTGCTGCAGGGCTTCAACGCCACCGAGGTGGCTTACAACCTCGACCAGACCCTGCACGGCCTGTTCGAAGCGCAAGTGGTGCGTACGCCGCACGCGGTGGCGGTGAAGGCTGATCATCAACAGCTGACCTACCAGCAACTCAACGAGCGCGCCAACCGTTTGGCCCATCACCTGCGTGACCTCGGCGTGCAGCCGGATACGCGGGTGGGCATTTGCGTGGAGCGTGGCCTGGACATGGTGGTGGGCCTGTTCGCGATCCTCAAGGCCGGCGGCGGTTATGTGCCGCTCGACCCGGCCTATCCCCAGGAGCGCATCGCCTACATGCTGCACGACAGCGCGCCGGTGGTGGTGCTGGCCCAATCCGCCACGCGTGCACTGCTGGGGAATGTGCCGGTGATCGACCTCGACCACGGCACCTGGCAGCACCAGCGCGCCACCAACCCCGAGGTGCCGGCGCTGACCGCACGGCACCAGGCCTACGTGATCTACACCTCCGGCTCCACCGGCCAGCCCAAGGGCGTGATCAACGAGCATGCCGGCGTGGTCAACCGCCTGCTGTGGATGCAGGACGCCTATGGCCTCAACGCCGACGATGCGGTGTTGCAGAAAACCCCGTTCAGCTTCGACGTGTCGGTGTGGGAGTTCTTCTGGCCGCTGTTTACCGGCGCACGCCTGGTGATGGCGCGTCCGGGCGGGCACAAGGAGCCGGCGTACCTGTGCGAGGTGATCCAGGCCGAGCGCATCACCACGCTGCACTTTGTGCCGTCGATGCTCGATGTGTTTCTCGCCCATGGCGATGTCAGCCAGGCGGCGGGGCTGCGGCAGGTGATGTGCAGCGGCGAGGCATTGCCGGGCAGCCTGGTGCGACGCTTCAAGCAGCAGTTGCCGGACATCGGCCTGTACAACCTGTATGGCCCGACCGAGGCGGCGGTGGACGTCACCGCGTGGAATTGCGCGCGCCCGGACGTACCGGACAACACGCCCATCGGCAAACCCATCGCCAACACCCGCATGTACGTGCTGGATACGCAGTTGCAGCCCGTGCCCCTGGGGGTGGTGGGTGAGCTGTTCATTGGCGGGGTGCAGGTGGCGCGCGGTTATCTCAACCGCGCGGACCTCAGCGCCGAACGCTTCCTCGATGACCCGTTCAACGGCGGCCGTATGTACCGCACCGGCGACATCGGCCGCCACTTGCCCGACGGTAATATCGAGTACCTGGGGCGCAACGATGACCAGGTGAAGATCCGTGGCCTGCGCATCGAGCTGGGCGAGATCCAGGCGCGGCTGATCGAGCATCCGGCGGTCAAGGATGCAGTGGTGATGGCCCGTGACGAACGCCTGGTCGCCTATTACACCGGCGCACCGGCCGAGATCGACAGCCTGCGTGCGCACCTGCTGCAGCACCTGCCGGACTTCATGGTGCCCGCGCTGTTCGTGCACCTGGACGCCTTGCCCCTGAGCCCCAACGGCAAGCTCGACCGCAAGGCGCTGCCCGAACCCGGCCTGCAGGCGCTGAGCGTGCGTGAGTACGCAACGCCCGAAGGCGACACCGAAACCCTGATGGCCGGGCTGTGGGCCGAGCTGCTCAAGGTGGAGCGGGTAGGGCGGCATGACAATTTCTTTGAACTGGGTGGGCATTCGCTGCTCGCCGTGAGCTTGATCGGGCGCTTGCGCCAGGAAGGCATGGAAGCCGATGTGCGGGCGCTGTTCGAACAGCCGACCCTGGCCAGCTACGCCGCTATAACCGAACGAATGGAGATCGTCCTATGAGCCTCAATCAACTGCTGGCGACGCTGAAAACCAAGGACATCCAACTGGCCCTCAAGGGCGAACAGTTGTCGGTGCAAGGCAACAAACAGGCATTGAGCGAGCCGGCGATACTCGCCGCGCTGCGCGAGCACAAACCGGCGCTGATCGAGTTGATCAAGGCCGGCGACTACACAGCGACCAAGGCCGGTGAGGTACCGGTGCCGGCCAATGGCATCCCCGCTGGCGCAACGCGCATTACCCCGGACATGCTGACCCTGTCCACCCTGAGCCAGGAAGAGATCGAGCGCATTGTCGCCAGCGTCGACGGCGGCGTGGCGAATATCCAGGACATTTACCCGCTGGCGCCGCTGCAGGAAGGCATTCTGTTTCACCACGTCAGCGCCGAACAGGGCGACCCCTATGTGATGCAGTCGCAGTTCGCCTTCGACAGCCTTGAGCGTTTCGAGGCGTTTGCCCAGGCGCTGCAAAGCGTCATGGACCGGCACGATATTCTGCGCACCGGCGTGGTGTGGGACGGTCTGCAACAGCCCTCGCAAGTGGTGTGGCGCCAGGCGCGCCTGCCGGTGCAGGCCCTTGAGCTGGACCCGGCCGACGGCGATATCGCCGCGCAACTGCACGCGCGCTTCGACGCCCGGCACTACCGGCTGGATGTGACGCAGGCGCCGCTGCTGCGCCTGGTATACGCCGAGGACCTGGCCAACCAGCGCCTCGTCGCTACCTTGCTGTTCCATCACATGGCCCTGGATCACAGCGCCCTTGACGTGGTGTGCCACGAAATGCAGGCCTGCCTGTTGGGGCAGGGCGCGGTGCTGGGCCAGGCCGTGCCGTTTCGCAACTATGTGGCACAGGCCCGTCTGGGCATCAGCGAGCAGGAACACGAAAGCTTCTTCCGGCAGATGCTTGGCGACATCAGTGAGCCGACGCTGCCATTTGGCCTGCAGGATGTGCAGGGCGATGCGCGCGGCATTGCCGAGGTCAGCCTGCCGCTGGCGGCCGAGTTGTGCCAGCGCCTGCGCATGCAGGCGCGGTTATTGGGGGTGAGCGCCGCGAGCCTGTTTCACATGGGCTGGGGCCAGGTGTTGGGCGCACTGGCCGGCAAGCAACAGGTGGTGTTCGGCACCGTGCTGATGGGGCGTATGCAGGGCAGCCATGCCACGGACCGCGCCTTGGGTATTTTCATCAATACCCTGCCGTTTCGCGTCGACGTCGACGGTCAGGCGGTACGCGCCGGGGTCAAGGCCACCCACGCGCGGCTGACCACCTTGATGCGCCATGAGCATGCAGCGCTGGCCCTGGCCCAGCGTTGCAGCGGCGTGACCGCGCCCACGCCGTTGTTCAGCGCGTTGCTCAACTATCGCCACAGTGCCCCGGCGGCGAGTGCCGAAGCGGTTGCGGCCTGGCAGGGCATCTCGGCACTGCGCGCCGAGGAACGCACCAATTACCCGCTGACCCTTAGTGTCGATGACCTGGGCGACGGCTTCGGCCTGAGCCTGCTGGCCAGCACCCAGGTCGACCCGCAACGCGTTTGCGCCTATCTGCAAACCGCCCTGGAAAACCTGGTGACGGCCCTGGAGCAGGCACCGCACACCGCGCTCGATCAACTGCCGGTGGTGCCCGCGGCCGAGCAACACCTGTTGCTGGAAACGCTCAACGCGACCGCCGCCGATTTCCCCCAGGGCACCACCCTGCATGGGCGCATCGAGATCCAGGCCGCGCTGACGCCGGATGCGATCGCCGCCGTGCATCAAGGCCGCCAGTTGACCTATGCCGAGTTGAACCAGCAGGCCAACCTGCTGGCCCATCACCTGCTGGCGCTGGGCGTGAAACCGGATGACCGCGTCGCCATCGTCGCCCGCCGCGGCCTGGACACCCTGGCCGGCTTGCTGGCGATCCTCAAGTCCGGCGCCTGCTACGTGCCCGTCGACCCCTCGCACCCGGCCGAACGCCTGGCCTACCTGCTCAGCGACAGCGCGCCGGTGGCGGTACTCACTCAGCATGCGTTGATCGAGCGCCTGCCCGCGCTGGACGTGCCGGTGATCAATCTGGACCGCTACACCTGGCAGCATCACTCGGCAAGCAATCCGCAGGTCGCGGTTATGCCGTCGAACCTTGCGTATGTGATCTACACCTCCGGTTCCACCGGCCTGCCCAAGGGCGTGATGGTCGAGCACCACACCGTGGCCAACCTGGTGGACTGGCATTGCCGCGCCTTCGACCTGCGCGCCGGACGCCACACTGCCAGCGTCGCCGGTTTCGGCTTTGACGCGATGGCCTGGGAAGTCTGGCCGGCGCTGTGCGTGGGCGCGACCCTGCACCTGCCGCCGGCCAGTGACGGCGCCGAAGACATCGACGCGCTGCTGGGCTGGTGGTGCGCGCAACCTCTGGACGTGTGCTTTTTGCCCACGCCGGTGGCCGAGTACGCGTTCAGCCAGCAGATCGACCACCCGACCCTGCGCACCCTGCTGATCGGCGGCGACCGCCTGCGCGCGTTCAACCGTGGGCAAACCTTCGAGGTGATCAACAACTACGGGCCCACCGAAGCCACGGTGGTCGCCACCTCCGGCAAGGTCGAGGCGGGCCGCGCCTTGCACATCGGCAAGCCCATCGCCAACGCGCGGGTCTACCTGCTCGACGCACAACAGCGCCCGGTGCCGTTGGGCGTGGCCGGTGAATTGTATGTGGGCGGCAGCGGCGTGGCGCGCGGTTACCTCAACCGGCCCGAAATGACCGCCGAACGCTTCCTCCAGGACCCGTTCAGCCAGGGCCGCATGTACCGCACTGGCGACCTGGCGCGCTGGTTGCCCGACGGTAATATCGAGTACCTGGGACGCAACGACGACCAGGTGAAGATTCGCGGCATGCGCATCGAACTCGGCGAAATCGAAACCCGGATCAACCAGTTGCCGGGTATTCAGGAAGCGGTGGTGCTGGTGCGTGAAGAGCGGCTGGTGGCGTATTTTACCGAGAACCCGCAACTCGAACCCCAGGATGTCGGCACCCTCCGAGCGCACCTGGTGGCGCATTTGCCGGACTACATGGTCCCGGTCGCCTACATGAAACTCGACGCGCTGCCGCTGACCGCCAACGGCAAACTCGACCGCAAGGCCCTGCCGGCACCGGACAGCGCCGCCGTGTTCAGCCGTGACTACGAGGCCCCCGAGGGCGACATCGAGACGCTGCTGGCGCAGATCTGGGTCGATGTCCTGCAGGTGGAGCGCGTGGGCCGACGCGATCATTTCTTTGAATTGGGCGGGCATTCGTTGCTGGCGATGCGCATGGTCTCGCAGATTCGCCAGCGCCTGGGCGTCGAGCTGCTGCTGGCCGATCTGTTTGCCAATGCCGAACTGGCGGCGGTCGCTCAGGTGCTGGCCGAGGCCGGGCGCAGCACCTTGCCGGATATTCTGCCGATCAGCGGCAACAGCGACGTGCCGCTGTCGTTCGCCCAGCAGCGCCTGTGGTTTTTAGCGCGCATGGACGGCGGCAACAGTGCCTACAACATTCCCATCGCCCTGGGCATGCGCGGGCCGTTGCAGGCAGATGCCTTGCAACAGGCGCTGGCGCGTATCGTGGTGCGCCATCACACCCTGCGCAGCCGGTTTGTCCAGTACGGCGACGATACCCAGGTGCTGACCGTGCCGGTGGAGGAGGGGGCGCTGCTGCATGTGCAGGACCTGCGCCATCACGCCGAACCGCAACACGCCCTGCAGGCCCTGATTCACCAGGACGCCTCGGCGCCGTTCGACCTGGAACACGGCCCGCTGCTGCGCGGGCGTCTGGTGGTACTGGCCGACGATCATCATGTGCTGCTGCTGACCCTGCACCACATTGTCTCCGATGGTTGGTCCATGGGCGTGCTCACCCGCGAGCTGATGGCGCTGTACCAGGCGTTCAGCCACGGTCAACCCGACCCGCTGCCGCCGCTGGCGATCCAGTACGCCGACTTTGCCGTGTGGCAACGCCTGTGGTTGAGCGGCGAGGTGCTGCAGCGTCAGAGCGATTATTGGCAGCAGGCCCTGGCCGGTGCGCCGGCCTTGCTCACCTTGCCCACTGACCGCGCGCGTCCGGCGCAGCAGGACTACACTGGCGGCAGCGTCGAGGTGCGCCTTGACGAACGCTTGACCGCCGGCCTCAAGGCCTTGAGTCAGCGCCATGGCGTGACGCTGTACATGACGTTGATGGGGGCCTGGGCGGCGTTGCTGGCGCGCTTGTCCGGTCAGCACGACCTGGTGATCGGTTCGCCGGTGGCCAACCGCACGCGCAGTGAAGTCGAGGGGCTGATCGGCCTGTTCGTCAACACCCTGGCGGTGCGCATCGACACGTCCGGCGAGCCCAGCACTGAAGCGCTGCTGGCGCGGGTCAAGGCGCAGAGCCTGGCGGCCCAGGCCCATCAGGACCTGCCGTTCGAACAGGTGGTGGAGATCGCCCGGCCGGTGCGCAGCCTGGCCCATACGCCGGTGTTCCAGACCTTGCTGGCGTGGCAGGACAGCAGCGCGCCAGCACTGGCGCTGGGGGACCTGACCCTGGAAAACGTTGCCCAACAGAACCTGTTTGCCAAGTTCGAACTGACCCTGGACCTGTGCGAAGCGCAGGGTCGCATCAGTGGCGCGTTGCAATACGCCGTGGCGCTGTTCGATGAATCGACAGTGCGCCGCTACGTCGGTTACTTCACCCGCGTGCTGCAGGCGATGGTCGCGGACGATCAGGCGGTGCTGGCCCAAGTGCCGTTGCTGGATGAGCACGAGCATCAGCAGGTGCTGGTGGACTTCAACGCGACGGCGATGCCGGCTCGCGACGAGCAGACCCTGCACGGCCGGTTCGTTGCCCAGGCGGCGCGCACGCCCCACGCGATTGCGGCGCAGGCGGGTGAGCGGCAGCTGACCTACGCCGAACTCGACCGCCATGCCAATGGCCTGGCTCATCACTTGCTGGGCCTGGGCGTACAGCCCGACGACCGCGTGGCCATCGTTGCCCGGCGCGGCCTCGACACCCTGGTCGGGTTGCTGGCGATTCTCAAGGCCGGCGCCTGTTATGTGCCGGTCGACCCGTCGCACCCGGCCGAGCGCCTGGCTTACCTGCTCAGCGATTGCGCGCCGGTAGCGGTGCTCACCCAGCATGCGTTGCTCGAGCGCCTGCCCGCCGTGGACGTGCCGGTGATCGAACTCGATGGCAGTGCCTGGGATCAGCCTGTGCATCCGGCGGTTGCGGTCGCGCCGTCGAACCTGGCTTACGTGATCTACACCTCCGGCTCCACCGGCCTGCCCAAAGGCGTGATGGTGGAACACCACAGCGTGGTCAACCTGGTGGACTGGCATTGCCACGCCTTCGACCTGTGCGCCGGGTGCCACACCGCCAGCGTTGCCGGTTTCGGCTTTGACGCGATGGCCTGGGAAGTCTGGCCGGCGCTGTGCGTGGGCGCGACCCTGCACCTGCCGCCGGCCAGTGACGGCGCCGAAGACATCGACGCGCTGCTGGCCTGGTGGTGCGCGCAACCCTTGGACGTGTGCTTTCTGCCCACGCCGGTGGCCGAATACGCCTTCAGCCAGCACATCAAACACCCGACCCTGCGCACCCTGCTGATCGGCGGCGACCGCCTGCGCCAGTTCAGCCATGCGCAGTCCTTTGCGCTAGTCAATAACTACGGCCCTACCGAAGCCACGGTGGTCGCCACCTCCGGCCTGCTCGAAGTCGGTCGGCCGCTGCATATCGGCAAGCCGGTGGCCAATGCCCAGGTGTATTTGCTGGACGAACAGCAACGCCCGGTGCCTCTGGGCGTGGCCGGTGAGTTGTACGTGGGCGGCACCGGCGTGGCGCGTGGCTACCTGAACCGCCCGGACCTGACCGCCGAGCGCTTCCTGCGCGACCCCTTCAACCACGGCCGCATGTACCGTACCGGCGACCTGGCGCGCTGGTTGCCCGATGGCACCCTTGAATACCTGGGCCGCAACGACGACCAGGTGAAAATCCGTGGCGTGCGTATCGAACTCGGCGAAATCGAGACCCGGCTCAACCAACTGCCGGGCATCCAGGAAGCCGTGGTGCTGGTGTGTGACGAGCGGCTGGTGGCGTATTTCACCGAGCATCCGTCGGCTGGCAGCCTGACTGCCGGCGAGATTCGCGCCCACCTCGTCGCGCACCTGCCGGACTACATGGTCCCGGCCGCTTACGTGCGCCTTGATGCGCTGCCGCTGACCGCTAACGGCAAGCTGGACCGCAAGGCTTTGCCCGCGCCGGACCTGGCTGCGCTGTTCATCCGCGACTACGAGGCGCCGCAGGGTGAGATTGAAAGCGTGCTCGCGCAGATCTGGGCGGAGGTGCTGCAGGTGGCGCAGGTGGGGCGTCGCGATCACTTTTTCGAGCTGGGCGGGCACTCACTGCTGGCCATGCGCATGGTGTCCCAGGTGCGTCAGCGCCTGGGGGTCGAGCTGCTGCTGGCCGACCTGTTTGCCAACCCCGAGCTGGCGGCGGTCGCCCAGGTGCTGGCCCTGGCGGGGCGCAGCGTGTTGCCGGACATTCTGCCGGCCAACCGGGATAACGAGGTGCCGCTGTCGTTCGCTCAGCAGCGCCTGTGGTTCCTGGCGCTGCTGGAAGGCGCCAACACCGCCTACAACATTCCGATTGGCCTGCGCTTGCGTGGTCAGTTGCACGTGCAGGCGCTGCAACGTGCCCTCGCGCGCATCGTCGCGCGGCACGAAACCCTGCGCAGTCGTTTCGCCCAGAACGGTGACGACGCCCAGGTGCTGATCGCAGCGCCGGAAGATGTGCTGCCGCTGCAGGTGCAGGACCTGCGTCGCCATCCGCAGCCGCAGCAGGCGCTGGACGCGTTGATCCACGGTGAAGCCTCGGCGCCGTTCGACCTGGAGCGCGGCCCGCTGCTGCGTGGGCGCCTGGTGATACTGGCCGACGATCATCATGTGCTGCTGCTGACCCTGCACCACATTGTCTCCGATGGCTGGTCCATGGGCGTGTTGACCCGTGAGCTGATGGCGCTGTACCAGGCGTTCAGTCACGGTCAGCCCGATCCGCTGCCGCCACTGGCGATCCAGTACGCCGACTTTGCCGTGTGGCAACGCCTGTGGTTGAGCGGCGAAGTGCTGCACCGTCAAAGCACTTATTGGCAGCAGGCCCTGGCCGGTGCGCCGCCGTTGCTGACGCTGCCCACCGACCGCCCGCGCCCGGCGCAGCAGAACTATGCCGGCAATACCGTCGAAGTGCGCCTGGACGATCGCCTGAGCGCCGGGCTCAAGGCCTTGAGTCAGCGTCACGGCGTGACGTTGTACATGACCGTGATGAGTGCCTGGGCCTCCTTGCTGGCGCGGCTGTCCGGCCAGCAGGATCTGGTGATCGGTTCGCCGGTGGCCAACCGCACGCGCAGCGAAGTAGAAGGGCTGATCGGCCTGTTCGTCAACACCCTGGCGGTGCGCATCGACACCAGCGACGAGCCGAGCACCGAGGCGCTGCTGGCGCGGGTCAGGGCGGTGACCCTGGCCGCCCAGTCGCACCAGGACCTGCCGTTCGAAAAAGTCGTGGAAGTCGTGCGGCCGCCGCGCAGCCTCTCTCACAGCCCGATCTTCCAGACGCTGCTCACCTGGCAGGACAGCAGCGCGCCGGCCCTGCGTCTGGGCGACCTGACGCTGGAAGCGATTGTCGAGGAGAGTCACTTTGCCAAGTTCGATCTGGCCCTGAGCCTGGGCGAAGTCGGCGGCAGCATTCTCGGCACGCTGGAATACGCGGTGGCCTTGTTCGACGAGGCGACGGCGCAGCGTTACGTCGGTTACCTCACCCGCGTGCTGCAGGCGATGGTCGATGACGACCAGGCAGTGCTCGAACACGTGCCGCTGGTGGGCGCGCGCGAGCGTCAGCAGTTGCTGTTCGAATTCAACGCGACCAGCGTCGACTACAACCTCGAGCAGACCGTGCACGGCCTGTTCGAAGCGCAGGTCGAGCGCACGCCTCATGCGCTGGCGGTCAAGGCCGGCACCCGGCAACTGACCTACGCCGAACTCAATGCCCGGGCCAACCAGTTGGCCCATCACCTGCTGGCGCTGGGTGTGCAACCGGATGCGCGAGTGGCGGTGTGCGCCGAGCGCGGCCTGGACATGGTCATCGCCCTGTACGCAGTGCTCAAGGCCGGTGCTGCCTACGTGCCGTTGGACCCGGCGTATCCCCGCGAACGCATTGCCTACATGCTGCAGGACAGCGCACCACAGGTGGTGCTGGCCCAGGTCGCCCCCCGTGGTTTGCTCGGCGAAGTCCCGGTGGTCGAGCTGGATGTGCCGTGCTGGCAGCACCTGCCGGTTGCTAACCCGAACGTGGTCGCGGCCAGTGCCTATGTGATCTACACCTCCGGTTCCACCGGCCAGCCCAAGGGCGTGATCAACGACCACAGTGGGGTGGTCAACCGTCTGCTGTGGATGCAGGACGAATATGCCCTGACGGCCGCTGACGCGGTGCTGCAGAAAACTCCGTTCAGCTTCGACGTGTCGGTGTGGGAGTTCTTCTGGCCGCTGTTTACCGGTGCGCGGCTGGTGATGGCGCGTCCCGGCGGGCACAAGGACCCGGCCTACCTGTGCGAGGTCATCGAAGCCGAAGCGATCACCACCTTGCACTTTGTGCCGTCGATGCTCGATGTGTTCCTCGCCCACGGCGATGTCGGCCAGGCGGCGGGGCTGCGGCAGGTGATGTGCAGCGGTGAAGCGCTGCCGGGCAGCCTGGTGCGACGCTTCAAACAGCAACTGCCGGGGATCGGCCTGTACAACCTGTACGGCCCCACCGAAGCGGCGGTGGATGTGACGGCATGGCGCTGCATACGCGCCGAGATGCCGGATAACACACCGATCGGCAAACCGATCGCCAATACCCGCATGTATGTGCTGGATGCGCAGATGCAGCCGGTGCCCCTCGGCGTGGTCGGCGAGCTGTACATCGGCGGCGTGCAGGTGGCGCGCGGTTACCTGAACCGGCCCGAGCTTTGCGCCGAGCGCTTCCTCGACGATCCATTTACTGGTGGACGCCTGTACCGCACCGGCGATGTCGGTCGTTACCTGGCCGACGGCACCCTCGAATACCTGGGGCGCAATGATGACCAGGTGAAGATCCACGGCCTGCGTATCGAACTGGGGGAAATCCAGGCGCGGCTGACCGAACATCCGGCAGTCAACGAAGCCGTGGTGCTGGCCCGCGAACAGCGCCTGATTGCTTACTACACCGGCGAGCAGAGCGACATCGATGTGCTGCGCAATCATCTGGCGCAGCACCTGCCGGCGTTCATGGTACCGGCCGCGTTTGTGCACCTGGACGCGCTGCCGCTGAGCCCCAACGGCAAGCTCGACCGCAAGGCCCTGCCGGCGCCGGGCGCCGAATCGGTGATGGCGCGCGACTATGAGGCGCCCGAGGGGGATACCGAAATCGCCCTGGCCAGCCTGTGGGCCGAGCTGCTGGAGGTGGAGCGCGTAGGGCGTCACGACAACTTCTTCGAACTGGGTGGGCATTCGCTGATGGCCGTCAGCCTGATGGGGCGCCTGCGGCACCTTGGCTTGTCGGCGGATGTGAACGTGTTGTTCAGCCAGCCGACGCTGGCAGCGCTGGCGGCAACCCTGGGCGGCAGTCGCGAAGTGGCCGTGCCGGCCAACGGCATCGCCGCCGATTGCCGCGCGATCACCCCGGACATGCTGACCCTGGTGACGCTGGACCAGCCGGCCATCGACCGGGTGGTTGCGGCCATCCCCGGCGGTGCAGCGAATGTGCAGGACATCTACCCGCTGGCGCCCCTGCAAGCGGGGATTCTCTATCACCACCGCGCAGTGCAGCAGGGTGATGTGTATGTGTTGCAGGCGCAATTTGCGTTCGACAACGTTGTGCGTCTGCAGGCCTTTGCCGAGGCGTTGCAGGCGGTGATCCAGCGCCATGACATCCTGCGCTCGTCGTTCCACTGGGAAGGCCTTGAGGAACCGGTGCAAGTGGTGTGGCGTGGCGCCGCGCTGCGCGTTGAAAGCGGGCCGTTGCCGCAGCGCCTGGACCTGACTCAGGCGCCGGTGATGCGCCTGGTCTACACCGAGCAGGCACAAGGCGTGGTCGCGACCCTGCTGTTTCACCACCTGGTGATGGACCACGTCACCCTGGAAATCCTCAAGCACGACATGCAGGCGCTGCTGAGCGGCGAGGGCGCAGCACTGGGAACGGCGGTGCCTTATCGCAACTATGTGGCGCAGACCCGGCTGGGCATGACCGAGCAGGAACACGAAGCGTTCTTTTGCGACATGCTGGGTCAGGTCGACGAGCCGACCCTGCTCTGTGTGCCGGGCGCGGATGAAAAAGCGCAACGCCTGCTCGACAGCGCGCTGAGCCAGCGCCTGCGTGCCCAGGCCCGCCGCGCGGGCGTGAGTGCCGCCAGCCTGATGCACCTGGGCTGGGCGCAGGTGATGGGCAAAGTGGCCGGTCGCGACACCGTGGTGTTCGGCAGCGTGATGCTGGGCCGCCTGCAGGGTGGCGAAGGCGCCGAGCGCGCGATGGGGGTGTTCATCAACACCTTGCCGCTGCGCGTCGACCTCGGTGAACACTCGGTGCGCAGTGCGCTGCGCGACACCCATGCGCGCCTGTCGCGTCTGCTCCGTCATGAGCACGCGTCGCTGGCCCTGGCCCAACGCTGCAGCAGCGTGCCGGCGAACACGCCGTTGTTCAACGTGCTGTTCAACTATCGCCACAGTGCCGGGGCGGCGGCAGCGATGAGCGCCGAGGCCGCCATGGCGTGGCAGGGTATTCATCTGCTCGAGGCCGAGGAACGTTCCAGCTACGGCCTGTCGATGAGCGTCGACGACCTGGGCGACGGCTTCAGCCTGACGGCCGCAGGGCAGGGCGCGCAGCGTTTGTGCGATTACCTGCAGACGGCGCTGGAGCACCTGGTGGAGGCATTGGAGCAGAACGTCGACAGCGCCATCAGTGCGGTGTCGATCCTGCCGGCCGTCGAGCGCCGGCAAGTGATCGAGACATTCAATGCCACCGACCGGGAGTTCCCCCGTGCGCACACCGTGCAACGTCTGTTCGAGGCCCAGGCGCAGGCGCGTCCCGGTGCGTTGGCGGTGGTGCACGGCGAGCAGCGCTTGAGCTACGGCGAGCTGAACACCCGCGCCAACCGCCTGGCCCATCATCTGCTTGGCCTGGGCGTGTGTGCCGGCGACAGCGTGGCGATCCTGCTGCCGCGCGGCATTGACTTGATTGTCGGCCAGTTGGCCGTATTGAAATGTGCCGCCGCCTATGTGCCGCTGGACATCAACGCGCCCGCCGAACGCCAGGGTTTCATGGTGCAGGACAGCGGCGCGGTGCGGCTGCTGACCCGCAGCGACATCACCGTCGACTACACGGTTGCGCGCCTGGACCTCGACACCGAGGTGTTCGATCCGCAACCGGCGCACAACCCCGACCTGTCGCAGGCGTCGGACAGTGTGGCCTACGTGATGTACACCTCGGGCTCCACCGGTACGCCGAAGGGCGTGCTGGTGCCCCACCGTGGCATCACCCGGCTGGTCATCAACAATGGCTACGCCGACTTCAACGCCGGTGACCGCGTGGCGTTCGCCTCCAACCCGGCGTTCGACGCCAGCACCATGGATGTGTGGGGGCCGCTGCTCAACGGCGGGCAGGTGCAGGTCATCGATCACGCCACCTTGCTCGACCCGGCCGCCTTTGGCGCGGCGCTGGAGGGGGCGACGGTGCTGTTCGTCACCACGGCCTTGTTCAACCAGTACGTGCAGTTGATACCCGATGCGCTGGCGGGGTTGCGCATTCTGTTGTGCGGCGGCGAGCGTGCCGACCCGGCGGCGTTCCGCAGCCTGTTGGCACGGGCACCGGCGCTGCGCCTGGTGCATTGCTACGGGCCGACGGAAACCACCACCTACGCGACCACTTATGAAGTGCGCGCACTGGCCGAGGACGCCGACAGCGTGCCGATTGGCCGGCCGATTTCCAATACCCAGGTCTATGTGCTGGATGCGCAGTTGCAGCCGGTACCGGTGGGCGTGAGCGGAGAAATCTGCATTGGCGGCGACGGCGTGGCCCTGGGCTATCTGAACCGTGCGCAATTGAGCGCCGAACAGTTCGTGCAAAACCCGTTCAATGGCGGGTCACTGATGTACCGCACCGGGGATCTGGGCCGCTGGACGGCGGACGGGCTGCTGGAGTGCATCGGGCGCAACGACGATCAGGTGAAGATTCGCGGCTTCCGCATCGAGTTGGGCGAGATCGAAGCGCGCCTGGCGACCCACGCCGCACTGCAGGACGTGGTGGTGCTGGCCCGCGAAGACGTGCCGGGTGACAAGCGGTTGGTGGCCTATTTCACCTGGGCGGGCGAACCCGTCGGCAGCGACAGCCTGCGCGCCCATCTGCAGGCGCAACTGCCGGACTACATGGTGCCGTCGGCCTACCTGCCACTGGCGCGGCTGCCGCTGACCGGCAACGGCAAGATCGACCGCAAGGCCTTGCCGGTTCCCGCTGTGCAGGCCCTGGCCGGGGCCGTGTTCGAAGCGCCGCGCGATGCTCTGGAGCAGACCCTGGCGCACCTGTGGGCCGAGGTGCTCAAGCTGGAGCAGGTGGGGCGCAATGACAGTTTCTTCGAACTGGGCGGGCATTCATTGCTTGCGATCCGTCTGGTCAGCCTGATGGAGGACGCAGGGCTTGTGGTGAGCCTGGCCGAACTGTTCGAGCACGCCAGCGTGGCGAACGTGGCATCGATGCTGCGCCAGCGCAATGCGCAGACGGTGCGCGACACCACGGTGATCACCGTGCGCAGCAGCGGCACGCAGCCGCCGTTGTTTCTGGTGCACGAGTTCAGCGGCATGGACGTGTATTTCCCGGCGCTGGGTCAGCATCTGGCCGGTGACTACCCGATCTACGGCTTGCCGGGCCTGGCACTGGGCGAGTCGCACCTGAACACCATGGAAGGCCTGGCGGCGCGCATGGTTGGCCTGATCCGCGAGATTCAGCCGCACGGACCTTACCGGGTCGCGGGCTGGTCGTTCGGCGGCGTGCTCGCTTATGAAGTGGCGATGCAGTTGCTGGGGCTGGATGAGCCGGTGGCGTTCCTCGGCTTGATCGACAGCTTCGTGCCGCGCATGACCGACCAGGGCAAGGCGCGCTGGGAAGGACCGCAGGCGCTCAAGCGGCATCTGCTGCTGCAGTGCACTGCACATTGGACCGTACAAGGAGGTGTTGATGAAGTGGCAAGACTGGCGCAACTGGAAGCAGACACTCAACAGCTGGACCTTGCTGGCTTGCTGCAATGTTGTCGCGATGAAGGTTTGCTGCACCCGCAAATGGCGGCGGCCGAAGACGCCGACTTGATCAGCTTCATCGAACGCGAGGTCGGCCACGGCCACGCGCTGGCCCATTACAGCCTGTTCCCGCTGCCGGTGGCGGTGCATTTGTTCAGCGCGCAGGAGCGGCTCACCGAGCTGTCGCGGCGCAGTAATTCCCTGGGCTGGAGCGACGCGCTGGCGCCGGGGCAACTGCGCCAGATCGAAGTGCCTGGCACGCACCAGAGCATGATGAAGGCGCCGCATATCCGCGAGCTGGGGGCTGCGATGTCGGCTGCCCTGGCAGCCTCGTTACCGGTGACGCAGGCGGCCCATCAGTCGCTGCTGCGTATCCAAAGCGGGCGGCCGGGGTTTGCGCCGGTGTTCTGCGTACCGGGGGCGGGCGACAGCGTCACCGGGTTCGTGGGATTGGGCGAAGCGCTCGGGCGTGACTGGCCGCTGTTCGGCCTGCAGCCGCGCGGGCTGGACGGCGAGGCGGTGCCTCACAGCCAGGTCGAGGCGGCGGCGCAGTGTTACCTCACGGCGCTGGAACAGGAATGCCCGCACGGGCAGGTGCATCTGCTCGGGCATTCGTTCGGCGGCTGGGTGGCGCTGGAGATGGCGCTGCGCTTGCAGGCGGCCGGGCGCGAGGTGGCGTCGTTGACGGTGATCGACAGTGAAGCGCCGGGCGGCAATGGCGTGGTGGGACGGCCGTATACGTCGACGGCGGCGTTGTTGCGGTTGATCGAGGCGATGCAGTTGTCGGCCGGCCGGCCGCTGGGGATTGATCCGGTGGAATTCGCCGGGCGCGATGAGGTGGCGCAGCGGCTCGCGTTGCATGCGGGGATGGTGGCGGTCGGATTGCTGCCCGCGCGGGCGGCGGTGGAGGCGATGGTGGGGCCGGCGCGTACGTATGCGGCGGCGTTGCGCACGGTGTATCGGCCTGGGCGGCGGTATGGCGGGGTGGTGAGGTTGGTGTTGGCGCAGGATCCTGCGCTGGATGCGGTGGGCAATCTGCGGGAGCAGGGGGCGATGATTGAGGGGTGGCGTGGCCAGGGGGATGGCTTTGAGGTTTGGTATGGCGGGGGGAATCACTTCACGTTGCTTAAGGCGCCCAATGTTTCTGGGTTGGCCAAGTGGTGGCTTGAGTCGTTGGTGGTTGGGGAGGTGGTGTCGTGACGGGTGTATGCCGCTCAAAACGTGGGAGGGGGCTTGCTCCCGATGAGGGTGGGTCAGTCAGCTTATTGGTAGCTGACACACTGCCATCGGGAGCAAGCCCCCTCCCACCTTTGGATCGCCATCTTTCAGGAGAGTATCAATCTGCTTGGTCCTGCTTTGGCTTTGGCTTTGGCCTTTGATCTTGCGTTCGGGCACACCGAGCCCGGGCGAGGTGCCGAGTGTTGGGGCAAGAGCCCTTTGGTTACTTTGGGCTGGGCCGGCATTCCGGCTTTTCCAAAGTGGCCCGCCGTAAGGGCGGAACCCTAAGCAGCCGTAACCGCAGCAACGGATATACCCCCAAAAACCTCATCATCTTTTATGGGCATTTATGCAAACGTCTAAATTCCGCAAAATCGGCTTATTCACCCTGTTGGCCATCGCCATAGGCCTGATCATCTACACCCTACAGGCCCCCGCCGACACCCCCCAATACCTGACGGCCACCGCCGAACGCGGCGATATCGAAAACGCCGTCCTGGCCACCGGCCTGCTCGAAGGCATCAAACAAGTCGACGTCGGCGCCCAGGTCTCCGGCCAGTTGAAATCACTCAAGGTCAAAGTCGGCGACAAGGTAAAAAAGGGCCAGTGGCTCGCCGAAATCGACCCCCTGATCCTGCAGAACACCCTGCGCAAGGCCCAGGTCGACGAAGAAAACCTCCAGGCCCAGCGCCGCGCCACGGCGGCGCAGCTCAAGCAGGCCAAGTCGGTGTACGAGCGCTACAAGGGCCTGCAGATCGACGAGTCAGTGTCCCGTCAGGACTTCGAAGACGCCGAGTCAACCTACCAGGTGCAGCAGGCCAACCTGCTGTCGCTGGATGCGCAGATCAAGAGCGCGCATATCCAGATCGACACCGCCAAGGTCAACCTGACCTACACCCGCATCAATGCGCCGATCGACGGCGATGTGGTGGGCATCGTCACCCAGGAAGGCCAGACGGTGATCGCCAACCAGCTGGCGCCGGTGCTGCTCAAGTTGGCGGACCTGGACACCATGACCGTCAAGGCCCAGGTGTCCGAGGCGGATGTGATTCATATCAGCCCCGGCCAGCAGGTGTATTTCACCATTCTCGGCGAGGCCGACAAGCGCTACTACGCCAAACTGCGCGGCACGGAGCCGGCGCCGCAGAACTTCCTTGAGACCCAGAGCGCCGGTACGCCCAAGCAGAACACGGCGGTGTTCTATAACGCGCTGTTCGACGTGCCCAACCCCGACCATCGCCTGCGCATCGCCATGACCGCCCAGGTGCGCATCGTGCTCGACACCGCCCAGGGGGCGCTGATGGTGCCGGTGGCGGCGCTGGGCGCGCGCAACAACGATGGCAGCTATGCGCTGCGGGTGCTGGATGCCAAGGGCAAGGCGCTGGCGCGCAACGTGAAGACCGGCATCAACAACAACGTCAAGGTGCAGATCCTCGACGGCCTGGTCGAGGGCGACAAAGTGGTGATCGGCGACGCCACGCCTGCCGTGGCGGGGAACTGAGCCATGACCCAGCCACTGTTGGAGCTCAAGGGCATCACCCGCAGTTTCATGGCCGGCGAGCGTGAATTCATTGCGCTCAAGGGTATCGACCTGACGATCCAGGCGGGGGAGATGGTCGCGATCATCGGCGCGTCCGGCTCGGGCAAGTCCACCTTGATGAACATCCTCGGCGGCCTGGATTACGCCACCGCTGGCAGCTACAAAATCAACGGCATCGAGACCCGCTCCCTGGGCGATGAGCAACTGGCGGAGCTGCGCCGCGATTACTTCGGGTTTATCTTCCAGCGCTATCACTTGCTGGCGCACCTGAGCGCGTTGCACAACGTGGAAATGCCGGCGATCTACGCCGGCACCCCCGAGAGTCAGCGCCACAGCCGCGCCCGCGAACTGCTGACGCGGCTGGGCCTGGCCGGGCACACCAGCCACCGGCCCAGTCAGCTGTCCGGCGGTCAGCAGCAACGGGTGAGTATCGCCCGGGCTTTGATGAACGGCGGCGAAGTGATCCTCGCCGACGAGCCCACCGGGGCGCTCGACACCCACAGCGGCAAGGAGGTGATGCGCATCCTCGCCGAGCTGCACGCGGCCGGGCATACGGTGATCATTGTCACCCACGACCCCAAGGTGGCGGCCAATGCCCAGCGCATCGTCGAGGTGTGCGATGGCGAGATCGTCAGCGACAAGGCCAATGCCAGTGTCGGCCTCGAGCTGCCCGGCGAAACGCCCATCGAGTCACGACGCAGTGGTGCGCGGCGGCTGGTGGCGAGCCTGGGGTTGTTCAAGGAGGCGTTCAACATGGCCTGGGTCGCGCTGGTGTCGCACCGCATGCGCACGCTGCTGACCATGCTCGGCATCGTCATCGGCATCACCTCGGTGGTGTCGATCTCGGCCATCGGCGAAGGGGCCAAGCGCTACGTGCTCAAGGACATCCAGGCCATCGGCAGCAATACCATCGATATTTTTTCCGGCACCAGTTTCGGCGACAGCCGTGCTTCGGCCATCGAGACGCTGATGCCCTCGGATGTGGACGCGTTGAACCAGCTGTATTACGTCGACAGCGCCACGCCGGTGGTGGGCCGCAACCTGCTGCTGCGCTTTGGCAATATCGACCTGGATGCGCAGGTCAACGGGGTGAGCGAGCGCTACTTCAAGGTCAAGGGCCTGAAGCTCGAAGCCGGTATTGCCTTCAGCGAAAACGATGCGCGGCGCCAGGCCCAGGTGGTGGTGATCGACCACAACACCCGCCAGCGCCTGTTTGGCGCGCATGTCGACCCGCTCGGCCAGGTGATTCTGGTGGGCAACCTGCCGTGCACGGTGATCGGAGTGACGGCCGAGAATAAAAACATGTTCGCCGCCAGCAAGTCGCTGAACGTGTGGGTGCCTTACGAGACGGCGGCGGGGCGCGTGCTGGGTCAGCGTCATCTGGACAGCATCACCGTGCGCATCAAGGACGGCCAGCCGAGCAAGGTGGTGGAGGACAACGTCAACAAGCTGATGCTGCAACGCCACGGCACCAAGGATTTCTTCACCAATAACCTCGACAGCATCATGCAGACCGTGCAGAACACCAGCCGCTCCCTGGCCTTGCTGCTGTCGCTGATCGCGGTGATTTCGTTGCTGGTGGGTGGTATCGGCGTGATGAATATCATGCTGGTGTCGGTCACCGAGCGGACCCGCGAGATCGGTATTCGTATGGCGGTGGGCGCGCGGCAGTCGGATATTCGCCAGCAGTTCCTGGTGGAGGCGGTGATGGTGTGTCTGATCGGCGGGATCATCGGGATCTCGCTGTCCTACGCCATCGGCTACCTGTTTTCGCTGTTTGTGAAAGAGTGGGAGATGGTGTTTTCGGTGGGCTCGGTGGTCACCGCGTTTGCCTGTTCCACGCTGATCGGCATTGTGTTCGGGTTTGTGCCGGCAAGGAATGCGGCGCGGCTGGATCCGATTGAGGCGTTGGCCAGAGATTGACAAAGGTGGAAGGGGGCTTGCTCCCGATCGCGGTGTTTCAGTCGCACATGCAGTGGCTGACACGCTGCAATCGGGAGCGAGCCCCCTCCCACAATTTGCTGGATGCTGGCTTAAAGACCGCTGTTGTTCTCGGTGGCATACATCCACCGCAACAGCGAATGCCGCCCGCTGATACCCAGTTTGATCGACGCGCGCTTGAGGTAGCTTTCGATGGTGTTGACCTTCAACGCCAGTTGTTCGGCCAGCTCTGGCGCGGTTTTCCCGGCCAGCAGGCCGACGCACACTTCCAGCTCGCGGGTGGACAGGGTCAGCCCCGATTGCACCAGGCGCTCCTCGATGCGCTTGCGCAGGGTTTCGATGCCCTGATGTTTTGCCGCCACCGGCTCGCTGTCGTTGCCAGGCTGGATCGCCGTGATGTGTTTTTCCACCATGGGCAGCAACAGCGTGGAAAACTCCTGCAGCATGTTGCGTTCCTGCGGCGAAAAGCTTTCGGACTGGTGCGAACGGTAGACCGAGAGGATGTAGCGCACGTCATCCTTGCGCCGAGTCAGGTGCAGTTGCGCTGCGGGCTGTTCCTCGCCCAGCGTTGCCATCGAATCGGTGTAGACCGGGCTGATTTTGCGCCGCGTATGCCCCTCGGGGCTCACTCGCAATTGGGTGATATGGGTAGCGTCCACCGCCAGTTGGGTGAGGATCAGGTCGTGCAGCATGCGCGGGAAATGTCGGCTCCCGGTGCTGGCAATGACTTTGCCTATATGAGGAAACAGCTGAGCGTTCATCCAATCGTCCATGAGTGTCAGGTGCGGGTATTCGGCCTTGCAGCGACGGGGTTCAGGTGCCAATACGAATAACCCACAGTGATAGTCCATCCCGCCAGCACCTATGCTAGTACAGCCTCGCCACAGGAAGGGGATCCAATTTGAAAAAAACGGCTCAAGGCCGCACGCTGCGGGCTGTTGGCCCAGCGTCCAGCGGCCTTTTCCAGGTTTGTTGTAACATATGAATACAACTTCGCCGTTTCAGGGCGGACTGCATGCCAACCCAGAGTGAACCCGCGATGCAACCCACCCGGTTGACCCTTGTCTGCCACGCCGCCACTCCCGCGCAGAAATACGCGCGATTTGCCGATGACGACTCGGTGGTAATGGATTGGCAGAGTGACGCGTTATCCCTGGCCGGTCGCTTCAGCAAACCCCCGCAACTGGTGTGCGGCCCCGAGCTGCGAACCCGTCAGACCGCGAGCCTGTTCGGTAACGAGGCCACGCTGGAAACCGCTCTGCGTGACCTCGACATGGGCCGCTGGAAAGGCCAGGCGATTGACCAGCTCGACACTCACGCGGTGAGGGCCTGGCTCGCCGACAGCGCCGGTGCGCCCCATGGTGGCGAATCGGTGGATGCGTTGTGCGAGCGGATCGCGCAGTGGCTCAAGCAGCTGCAAACCCAACCCGGCCATGTGCTGGCCGTGACCCATCCGTTCGTGATCCGCGCGGCGATGCTGCAGGTGCTGCAGATGCCGGTCGAGATGATCTACCGGATCGACGTCGCGCCACTGTCCTGCATCGAGCTGCGCTTTACCGGCGTGTGGCGCCTGCGCCTGGACACTCACCCCTGGCCGTCCGAACATGGCAACATCCACGCCCCGCACTGAGAGCACCCCATGAAACGCATCCTGATCATCGGCATTGGCGCCGGCAACCCTGACTACATCACGATGCAGGCGGTGAAGGCGCTGAACCGCACCGACGTGTTCTTCCTGATGGACAAAGGCCAGAGCAAGGACAAGCTGATCGACCTGCGCCGCGAGATATGCGAAACCTACATCACCGAACCCGGCTACCGCTTCGTCGAGGCCGACTGCCCCGAGCGCGTGCGCGGTGAGATCGACTACACCACGGCGGTGCAGGTGCTTAACCGCGACAAGCAAGCCACTTTTGAACGCCTGATCAATGAGCACATGGCCGACGGCGAGGTCGGTGCGTTCCTGGCCTGGGGCGACCCGGCGCTGTACGACAGCACCCTTCGTATCCTGCAGGCGATTCTGGCCTCAGGTCAGTGCGAATTCGAGTTCGAAGTGATCCCCGGCATCACCAGCGTGCAGGCCCTGGCCGCGCAACATAAAGTAGCGTTGAACCGCATCGGCAAGTCCGTCGAAATTACCACCGGCCGGCGTTTGGCGGCAGGGCAGGCCAGTGATGCGGATACGCTGGTGGTGATGCTCGATGCCGAAGACTCCTACCGCAGCGTGGCTGAGCAGGGCTTTGATATTTATTGGGGGGCCTACCTGGGCACGCCGGATGAAATCCTGATCAGCGGCAAGGTCAGTGAAGTGGCTGAAGAAATCGAACGGGTGCGCAAGGCCGCGCGCCTGGAAAATGGCTGGATCATGGACACTTATCTGTTGCGCAAACCCTGAGGTGACCTCCCATGCTCAAACTGTTTGCCCTGGCACTGACCCTGGTGGCCGCTGCCGCCCACGCCGACTCGAACCTGCACACCGATTTGCCGTTGTCCTACCTGGAACAGACCCAGGGCGATGCGCGCAACCAGCCGTTGGTGATCTTCCTGCACGGGTTCGGCAGCGACGAGGAGGATCTGTTCGGGATCAAGGACGCGTTGCCCTCGACCTGGACCTACCTGTCGGCCCGCGCGCCAACGCCGGTGGACCCCCATGGCTATCGCTGGTTCACCAAGACCACCGGCGAGCGTGATTACAACGGCGAGACCGCCGACCTGCAGCGCAGCGCCGCGCTGATCGAAGACTTTGTGCGCAAGGCCACGGTCAAGTACCACACCCAGAGTGATCGCGTGTTCCTGGTGGGGTTCAGCCAGGGCGCGATCATGTCCTACGAGGTGGGCTTGCGTAAGCCTGAGCTGCTGCGGGGCATCGCGGCGCTGAGCGGCAGCGTGCTGCCGGTACTCAAGGCTGAGCTCAAGCCCGATGACGCGCTGGGCAGGATGGCGATCTTTATCGGCCATGGCACATTGGATCAGGCGCTGCCGTATGCGTCGGCGACGCGGGCGAACGAGGTGCTGGTGGGGTTGGGGTTGAAGCCGCAGTTTCATACCTATGAAGGCATGAACCACACGATCAGCGAAGCGGAGGTGCAGGACCTGAAGGCCTGGCTTGAATCGAACCTGAAGTGAGCACGGTTGCAATGTGTGAGGGGGGCAAGCCCTAATGCCGCTCAGTTAAGCCAGCGTGATGCTCGAAGCAACGAGCGGTGCGACTTTTCGGTGTACATATCGGTTTGTTCGGTAACGGCGGCTTAGGGTTCCGCCCTGACGGCGGGTAACCCGGCGTCCTGCCGGGTTACCCACGCTCCAAAGCCTGCGTTCGGCCAGCGTGTTTGACGGGGCGCTTCCAGATCAAAAGCAAAAGCGCGGCGGCCTGAGAGCCGACCGGAATGGTTTGCGAACGCTGTACAAAATGTGGGAGGGGGCTTGCTCCCGATGGCGTCGGCCCAGCAAACATTGATGTTGAAGACCCACCGCTTTCGCGGGCAAGCCGAATCGTCGCACCGCCGCTCCCACAGGGGAGCTGCGCTTAACTGAACGGCATTGGGGCAAGCCCCCTCCCACAAGGGGGTTTGTGTTGGTTGTGGGAAGTGGGTTATTTGCCGGTGATCTGTTTCACCAGTTCGGCGTGCCCCTTCACATCATCGGCCCGCGAAATGGCCTGGATCACCAGCAACTGGTTGCCCGAGCCGCCGAGGAACGTGGAGTTCAAGGTCTTGCCGCCGCCCTGGGTGGCGGTGCTGTCGACCTGACGCATGCCCAGGCCCTTGAAGTTGAGCTTTTTCTCGCTCTGTTTCTTGAAGTCGGGCAGGGCGGCGCTCTGGTCCTTGATGAAACCGGCGACGGCGCCGTCAAGGAACTTGGGGTCGTTGTCCTCGATCTTTACCCCGTCCTTGCGCACGGTTTCGGCGACGATCACCACACTTTTCGTGCTCTGATTGGCGTACAGGGTGCCCTGGGTGTCGCCGGTGCCATCCTCGGCCTTGCCGGCCGGCAGGGTATCGGCGACGTAGGCC
This sequence comes from Pseudomonas sp. Leaf59, assembly GCF_920984685.1. NCBI lineage: Bacteria > Pseudomonadati > Pseudomonadota > Gammaproteobacteria > Pseudomonadales > Pseudomonadaceae > Pseudomonas > Pseudomonas sp. Leaf59. The sequence goes on from NZ_CAKLBR010000003.1 coordinate 325,060, forward strand.
TTGGGCAGGCTGAAGGTGAACTTGCCGCCCAGGGTGGAGATGGTCTGTGTGCTTGGCTTGGCGGCAGCGAACACGCTGCCGGCGGTCAGTGCGAGGGCAAGCAGGACGGCGGTCTTGGTGAAAGTGGCCATAAAGCACTCCGGTGATAAAACGAAATTGCGCCTTATTCTGTCAGAAAATTTGCAAGATCGTTCCTCCCCCGGCCTCACACCTTGTCGGACTCTTCCTCAAGCCGATCCATCTCAAACAGCCGCGCCAGTTCGGTGCGGGCTTCCTGGGCGGTCTGCATGACCTTGGCCGCGTCGTCGTATACCGCATGCTGGGCGGCGAGCACTTGCAGGTCGTGGTTCCTGAAGCGGTTGATGCGCGCATCGGCCTGGGCCTGGCTCAACCCCAGGCCAACCAGGGTACGGCGGCTCATTTCGAGGCTGGAGTAGAAGGTCTCGCGAATCGGCGAGGCGTCGAGGTCCACCAGGCGGTGCACGTGCTGGCGGTTACGTGCGCGGGCGATGATCTTCATGTGCGGGTAGAGGTTGCGCACCAGTTCGGCGGTTTTGATGTTGATTTCGGGGTCGTCCATGGCGATCACGAAAAATTCCGCCTGGTCGACCTTGGCCGCGTGCAGGATTTCCGGACGCTGCGGATCGCCGTAGAACACCGGCATCCCGCCGAAGCTGCGGGTCAACTCGATGGTTTCCACCGAGGTGTCGAGGGCGATGAACGAAATGTTCTGCGCGCGCAGGATCCGCGCGACGATCTGCCCCATGCGGCCCATGCCGGCGATCACCACGCGTGGCGCATCGCCTTCGATGGCGCGGTATTCCTCGGGCACTTCCACCGGCCTGGTCTTGCGCTTGAACAGCTTCGGGCAGATCAGCAGCAACAGCGGCGTGATGGCCATGGACAGGGTGATGGTCAGCACCAGAATGTCGTACAACTGCGGTTCGAACAGGCCCTGGTCGCGGCCGATCTTGAACACCACGAAGGCAAACTCACCGCCGGCCGCCAGCACCACGCCCAGGCGCAGGGCGCTTTCGCGATTGAGGTCACCGGCCATGCGGCCCACGGCATACAGGATCGGCAGCTTGAGGCCGATCAACAGCAGGGTCAGGCCGATGACCACCAGCGGCGAACTGAGCAGCAGGCTGAGGTTGGCGCCCATGCCCACACTGATAAAGAACAGCCCGAGCAACAGGCCCTTGAACGGTTCGATCTGCGACTCCAGTTCGTGACGGTACTCGGAGTCTGCCAGCAGCAGGCCGGCGAGGAAGGCGCCCAGAGCCATGGACACGCCGACCAGTTCCATCAACCAGGCCGTGCCGATCACCACCAGCAGCGCGGTGGCGGTGGACACTTCGCGCAGGCCGGTTTTGGCCACGATGCGAAACACCGGGCGCAACAGGTAACGCCCGCCGATGATCACCACGGCGATACTGCCCAGCACCTGCAAGCCGTGCTGCAGGCCTTCGGACTCGGTGGTGGGGTGGCTGCCGCCGGCCAGCAACGGCACCATGGCGATCAGCGGGATGGCGGCGATGTCCTGAAACAGCAGGATCGCAAAGGCCATGCGCCCGTGGGGCTGGTTGAGTTCCTTGCGCTCGGCCAGGCTTTGCAGGCCGAACGCCGTGGACGACAGCGCCAGGCCCAGGCCCAGCACAATCGCGCTGTTCCACGCCTGACCGAACAGCCACAGCGCCACCGCGCCCATCACCAGGCCGGTAAGCAGCACCTGCGCCAGGCCGACGCCGAACACCGCCTTGCGCATCACCCATAAACGCTTGGGCGACAGCTCCAGGCCGATGATGAATAGCAGCAGCACCACGCCCAGTTCGGAAAACTGCGCCACGCTCTGCGGGTTACGCACCAGGCCCAGTACCGACGGCCCAATGATCACCCCGGCGAACAGATAGCCGAGCACCGCGCCCAGTTGCAGGCGCTTGGCCAACGGCACGGTGAGCACGGCGGCGAGCAGAAACACCACGGCTGCTTGTAACAGGTTGCCTTCATGCGGCATTGCGAACTCCAGAATCTTCAAAGCCAGTCAACAGGGCGCTATTAGAGCGCTTTTTGCCGACTGAGAATTGTATTTTTGCCGCGCGTGCGCATCGGCCAAGACTTGTTAGTACGTACAAATAATTTGCCACTGGCGAGGAAAGTCTTACGGTCTAGGGTTATGCCATTGAGTTTATATTCCATGGGTGGCATATTTGCATGAGTTGGGACATAGAATACACGGACGAATTCGGAGACTGGTGGGCTGATCTGGATGCAGGAGAGCAATCCTCGGTATCTGCCAGCGTTGATCTGCTGGGGCTGTTTGGACCAGGTCTGCGCTTTCCCCACAGCAGCGATGTCAAGGGATCTCGACACGGTAACCTGCGAGAGCTAAGGGTGCAGCACGCCGGTCGCCCTTATCGGGTGCTGTATGCATTCGATCCCCGCCGTTGCGCATTGCTGCTGATAGGTGGCGATAAAACATCGCGACATCGATGGTACGAAGAGCACGTCCCCGTGGCAGATAAGTTGTATGACGTTCATTTGGAAACATTGCGTAGAGAGGGCCGTAACCATGGCTAGAAAATTCGCTGAACTTCAAGCTCGCATGTCACCCGAATCGCGGGCTGAGGCCGAGCAGATATTCGCGCAGCATGTGAGAGAAATGCCGCTGCATGAGCTGCGTAAAGCCCAGCAGTTGAGCCAGGAGAGCCTGGCCAAGGCGTTGAAGATCAACCAGGCTGCGGTCTCTAAAATGGAACGCCGCACTGACATGTATATCAGTACCTTGCGTGACTACATACGCGCCATGGGGGGGGAGCTGGAAATCATCGCGACGTTTCCCGACGGGCAGGTGAAGATCGACAACTTCGCTTGCTGAAGGCCGCGAGCGCCATGCTTTTTTCACATTGCCCCTGGCTGCCCTTTGTTACCATCGCCTTCCATCGTCGCCAGGAGTCACCGCCCCATGCAGCACCAGTGGGATGAAATGCACCGCACCCGCAAGCCCACGTTCGTATTGTGTGGCGAGCCTCAGGGCGATGTGCTCAATCTCTATGTCCACGGTTACTCGGCATTCTTCAACCAGCAACAGCTGGGTAACTTCAAGCAGCAGCTGGCAGGTATCGAAGGCTCGACCAACCTGATGCTGTTCTGGCCGGCCGGGCATTTTCTGGAAAACCTGTTTGCACCGTTCAAGGACGTGATCGCCTCGATGCTCGGCGGTGGCGGCCTGGGCGCGGCAACCGTGGGGCTGGGCAAGGCGATTGCGTATTTTCTCGACCACTACAAAAGCGTCGAGACGCGGGTGGATGAGGTGGCCAAAAGCTTGCTGCCGGAGCTGGCCAATTACCTGCATGGCGAGTCACTGACGGTGCGCCGCATCAACCTGATCGGCCATTCCCTGGGCGCGCGCATTCTCGTCAAAAGCCTGCTCGCCAGCCCTGAAACCGCGCGCGAGCTGCCGCTGAACAATGTGCTGCTGATGGGCGGCGCCATCTGTACATCGAGCCCCTGGGAGCAGGTGGCGGCGCCGTTGACGGGGCGTGTCATCAATTGCCACTCCAGCAAGGACTGGGCATTGGCGATAAAGCCCGACACCGAGCGCTGTATCGGCCGTTATGCCATCCCCGTCACGCCTTCGCTCAAGGCCAAGGTGACCAATGTGCATCTGGCCAGCTTCGACCATGCGGCGTATTGGCCCCAGCTGAAGACGGTGGTGCAGTACACCGACCTGTTGCAGGAGCGGCGCGGCATGATCCGCTTTGACCCGCGCAGCAGCGAGGTGCGGTTTGCCGAGGAGGATGTCGACCTGTTCCCTGTGCTGGTGCAGGCACGGCCGGACGAGTTGAAGTTTTTGGCCGAGCTGATGGCGCAAAAGCGCAGCGCCTCGATTGACGCCTCGGTGCGCGAACCCCGCAAGCTGGCCATCGAACTGCAGCGCATGGGCGGCGACAGCCTCATGAACATTGCCCGCGGGCATGGCGTGAGTTATCGCCAGATCGCCCAGGACGTGGCGGGGCGGCTGGGGATCAAATTCGACGAGCCGATCGCCAGTGTGGCGCTTGCCGACCTTGAAGCGCAGGTCGCCGAGAAACTGATCGAGCAGTACAAGGACAAACTCAGCCAGGCCGACCGTCAACGGTTCGACGCCGAACTGCGGGCCGCGGCGCAAAAGGAGCAGGGTCTGTTCAATCGCTTCGCTGTCGGCCGCTCGGCCACCACAGCCTTGAGCGGCACTGCGCTGGCGGGGCTGACCGGATTCATGTTGAGACGCGGCGCTGCCTCGGCGATTCCGGTGGTGGGCCAGGCGCTTGCGGCGGCGATGTTGCTGGTGAGTGGCGTACGGGCGTTCTCAGGCCCTGCGTATTCCATCACCACCCTCGCGGTGTTGGTGGTCGGGGTGATTCGCCAGCGCATGGAGCGCGAAGCCTTGAACCAGGAGCTGGACCTGGTGGTGCAGGTGGTCGAAGCGTTCGATCTGCCTCGGGACACGGTGATGCGCACGGTTGTGTCTGACTGCTAAGCTGCGTGCCTGTCTTGTGTGTTTACCTGGAATCGCGCGTGAAATTCAGCCTGCCAAAAATCGCTACCGCCCCCTTTTGCCCGCCGGAAGTGGCCGGCTCCGTTGCCGTTGACCCCAAGGCGTCGTTTTTCAAGCGCGCGCTGATGTTTGCAGGCCCCGGCCTGCTCATCTCCATCGGCTACATGGACCCGGGCAACTGGGCCACGGCCATCGAAGCCGGTTCGCGTTATGGCTACAGCCTGCTGTTTGTGGTGTTGCTGGCCAGCCTCGCCGGGATGGCGGTGCAGTGCCTGTGCTCGCGGCTCGGCATCGCCACCGGCAAGGACCTGGCGCAGCTGTGCCGTGAACGCTACAGCAAGCGTTCAGCCCGCACCCAGTGGGCCTTGGCCGAAATCTCCATCATTGCCACCGACCTCGCCGAAGTGCTCGGCTGCGCGTTGGCATTTCACCTGCTGCTGGGGGTGTCGCTGACCACCGGTATCGTCATCACCGCCTTCGATACCTTGCTGATCCTGGCCCTGCAGAACCGTGGCTTTCGCCGCCTGGAAGCGATCATGCTGGCGCTGGTTGCCACCATCGGCGTGTGTTTCTTTATTGAGCTGGTGCTGATCAAACCCTACTGGCCGGATGTGTTGAGCGGGTTCACCCCGTCGCTCTCGGCCATCAGCGATGCGGCGCCGTTGTACCTGGCCATCGGTATCCTTGGCGCCACGGTCATGCCGCATAACCTCTACCTGCACAGCTCGATTGTGCAGACCCGGATGATCGGCAAGGACCTGGCCAGCAAGCAGGACGCGGTCAAGCTGGCACGCATCGACACCATTGGCTCTCTTGCGCTGGCGCTGCTGGTCAATGCCGCGATCCTGGTACTCGCCGCGGCCGCCTTCCACAAGACCGGCCACACCGACGTCGTGGAAATCCAGGACGCTTACCATCTGCTTGACCCGTTGGTGGGTGGCGCGTTTGCCAGCATCCTGTTTGGCATCGCATTGCTGGCCTCCGGGCAAAGCTCCACCTTCACCGGCACCATTGCCGGGCAAGTGATCATGGAGGGTTACCTCAACCTGCGTATTCCGTGCTGGCAACGACGCCTGATCACCCGCGGCCTGGCGCTGATCCCTGCATTCCTCGGGGTGTGGCTGATGGGGGACGATGCCATCGGCAAACTGCTGATTCTCAGCCAGGTGGTGCTCAGCCTGCAGTTGCCGTTTGCGCTATACCCGTTGATTCGCATGACGGGTGACAAGCAACTGATGGGCCCGTTCGTCAATCGCCTGCCCACGCGGTTACTGGCGTGGTTCCTGTTTGCGGTGATCAGCGGGGCGAATGCGTGGTTGATTGGGCAATGGTTGTTTTGATCTGAGTATCCGAGTGTCGGAGGTGATCTAGACGAGGATCGCCAGCGATGTGTACTGAGCAACCTGCGGATCGGTGGTCAATAGTCTCATCGGTTCGCTGATGGCGGTTGCAACGATAAGTCGATCAAAAGGGTCTTTGTGATGATGCTCCAGATCCTTTACCGCGATGGCATGCTCGGAGGTGATGGCTAATTCGACGACACCGCTCTCCAGACAGTACCCACGAATTTCGTCCAGATCGACATGGAGCTTTCCCAGGCTTACCTTGATTGCCATCTCCCAGAATGTCGCCGCGCTGATGTAAACGTCGGCTGCATTTTCGATGAGCTTTCGTGCTTTGCTGGACAGTTTGGGATCGCCACTGAGTGCCCAAAGGAGGATGTGAGTGTCCAACAGTACCCTCATGACGCCTTGCCCTGAAACGAATCCAGCAGATCGTCCGGTAGGGGAGCGTCAAAGTCGTCCGGGATGACGAGTTTCCCCTTCATTGCACCAACCCTCTTGCCGTTGGGCTTGGTCATCGGGACGAGTTGGGCCATTGCGCGGCCATGCTTGGCGATGGTGATGATGTTGCCAGCGGCGGCCTCATCAACCAGTTTTGACAGATTATTCTTTGCTTCGCCCAGCGGAACGGTAACCATAGAGTTCTCTCCATGTTTTGGCCAAATATAGTCAAAACCAGCTTAGCTATCAAAGACGGGTAGACAGCTGTCAGACCGGCCAGATCGTATTTTTTTGTAGTACAGGACATTCATGGCAATTCTCCGAAGAAGGACGTTGCTGGAGTCTGCCTCTTGAAGACGGGTGTCATAAATAGTGGCCCGTAAAATCGGACCCGGACTACTTTTCCTACTAGGAAATTTCCTCACGCATAACGCCCGCGTCGCCTGAACGCTCACCGATCCCAATACGGCACTGTCCCAAAACACGCCGCAAAGTAATCGATCACCGTACGCACCTTCAGCGACAACCGTCGGCTGCCCGGCCACAGCGCGGCGATCTGTTGCGGTTCGAGGGTGGTGGCCACTTCGTAGTCGCTCAGCACCGCCTGCAAGGTGCCGGCGCGCAGGCTTTCGCCGATCAGCCATGATGGAAATACCACGAATCCCAGGCCCTGTTCTGCGGCGTGGGTGAGGGTGTCGGCGTGGTTGCCAGTGATCGGGCCTTTGACGCTGTAGGGCGTCCATTCGCCCTGGGCGCGGCGGAAGAACCAGCGTTGCTGGCCGATGACGCCCTTGTAGGCCAGGCAGTGGTGGTTGAGCAGTTCATCGGGGTGGCTGGGCGTGCCGTGCTGCGCCAGATAAGCGGGGCTGGCGGCGAGACGGAAGCGCTGGGGCGCGAAGATGCGTGCCTGCATGCCGGAGTCGTTGAGTACGCCGATGCGAAACAGCAGGTCGGTGCCATCCTGCAATGGATCGACGAAGGTGTCGGTTTGCTGGATGTCCAGTTGCAGCTTGGGGTAACGCCGGCACAGCTCGCCGAGCCACGGCGACAGGTGACGCTGGCCGAACACCATCGGGGCATTGATGCGCACCAGGCCGCTGGGCTCGCTTTCCTGTTCCTGCAGGGCCTGACCGGCGGCTTCCAGTTGCTCCAGCATCAACCGCGCATGCCGCCCGAGCAGGCGTCCGGCTTCGGTCGGGCTCACCGCGCGGGTGTGCCGATAGAGCAGTTGCTGGCCGAGGGCCTGCTCCATCAACTGGACCTGCCGGGAAATGGAGGAGGGCGCAAGGCCTTCGCGGCGGGCCACTTCGGAAAAACTGCCATGGTCCAGCACGGCGACGAACAGGCGCAGCGCCTTGAAACTCAGTTCATTCAAACCCTGCATCAGGTCTCCTGGTTGTGCGTATTGCGCAAAGGTGTTGTCCGCATGCTCCCATTTATCGCACAGGGCAGCCACTGGATAATGCGCGCCATCCATTTTTTTGTTGAAGCGCAGGTGATGTATGCAGGCAAGTTCTGTCGAGGGCGTGGCGCAGGCCAGGCCAAAACGAAACATTTTGAAGTTGCTGCTGTTGCCGCTGGTGATTCTGGCGGGCATGGGGCTGTCGATGGAAGCCGGTTTGCTCGGCCCGCTGGGTGAGCAGGTCGGGCATCTGTGGGCGACCTTGAGTATTTTCGGAGTGGGTTCGGCGCTGCTGTTTCTGCTGCTGTTCTTCGGCGGTGCGCGAAAGGGCCCGGCGCTGAGCGAGCTGCCGCGCTGGCAGTTGATCGGCGGTTTCCTGGGGCCGATCTATGTGGTGGTGCTGACCCTGGCCACGCCCCACATCGGGATTGCCATGACCATGATCGCGATCCTCTCGGGTCAGGTGGGCAAGAGCGTGTTGATCGACCATTTCGGCTGGTTCGGCACGGCCCGCAAGCGGGTCAATAGTGAGCGCTGGATTGCCCTGGCGTTGATTGTGGTGGCACTTGTTTTGATTGCGCGGGGTTGAGGCGATGAATCTGATTCTATTACTGGTGGTCGTGGTTGCCGCAGGTGCGGTATTGAGCGTGCAGGCGGCGATCAACGGGCGCCTGGGGCAGACGGTCGGCGTGCTGCGCAGCAGCCTGGTGACCTTCGGCATCGGCGCACTGGTGACGGCGCTGCTGATTTTCTTCTTCGAACCGGCGCACGCCGTGAGCCTGTTGGACGTGCCGAAATGGCAACTCACCGGCGCGCTGTTCGGCGTGGTGTACATGATCGTGATGGTCGGCGCGGTGCCGGTGGTCGGCACGGCCGTCGCCACGGTGGCGGTGATCACCGGGCAATTGGCGATGGGCATGCTGATCGACAATTTCGGCTGGCTGGGGAATCCGGCCATTGAATTGTCGGGCAGCCGCATCGTGGCGATGGTCTGCCTGGCGCTGGCGCTGGTGTTCATGTACCGCAGTAATACGCGCAGCGAGTGATGGTTTGAACCATCCGCGGCGGGCCACAGTCACTGCTTAAGGTGGCGGTGTTCGCCGCGCCATGACGACCATGAAGAAGGAGTCTGACCATGCCAGATCAAACCTGTGCCTGCCCACACTGCAAGTGCGTGTTGGGTGTTGATGCGGTAATGAAAGACGATAAGGGCTATTGCTGTGAGGGCTGTGCTCAGCATCATGCGCATGGTGAGCCGTGTGCTGCGCAGGCTAATTGTGAGTGTGCCAAGTCGGCCCATGGCTGAACGCTTGCGGGCTTTGGGAGGCGACGGTCTTAGAGTTGACCGACGTTTTCCTGGCTGGCGATATTAAAAAATGTGGGAGGGGGCTTGCTCCCGATAGCGGTGGGTCAGTCAGCTTATGTGTAGCTGACTCACTGCCATCGGGAGCAACCCTCTCCCATCCGTGTGATTGCATCCGATGGGCTATTGGGTTTCCAGCTCCAGACGCAGGCTGTGGTCGGACAGGCGCTTGTGATCCTTGACCACGGCGCTGGTGCGCTTGCCTTCCAGTGCGAACACCACCGTCTGCGCATGGTGCAGGTCGTCGGGCAGGGGTTGAAGCACCTTGAGCACCAGGCCGTCGGGTTCGTGCCGCACGCTCACCTGGCATTCCGCGTGTTTGGCCAGTGGCCCGAACAAGGTGTCCTGGGTGTAGTCGATCTGCGCTTTGCCGTTGACCTGTGCTGTTGAGTCCATGATTTTTCTCCTTGATCAAGCCTGGGCGCACGTCCCGAGTGGCGCTATTGCCAGGCTTGTGATGTAAACAAGTGATCGCCATGGAGGTTAAAAATTCACTAATCCTATTAGATAGCGCTTTTGTGGCGAGCGGGCTTGCCCCGCGTTGGGCTGCGCAGCAGCCCCAAAACCAGGCTCTGAGCAGTGTCAGGCACACCGTATGCGCCTTAATTGGGGGCGCTTCGCACCCCAACGCGGGGCAAGCCCGCTCGCCACAGGGGCATTCGGGGGGCTGGAAAGGTGTGTAGGTTACTCGACCTCGGGCACGCCTTTTTCCCAGGTCGACCAGTTGCTGAGGATCGCCTGCACCAGCGGGTTACCGGTGCGATAGAGGTTCTCCAGCGCCGGCACGAAGCCGCCCTGGTCGGCGTATTTGAGCAGGTTGTCCACCTCGCTGTAGCCCGGATAAGGGCGGTCGAAGTCGGACCCCGCGCGCACCACGGCCAGGCGCTGGATGTCCACCAGGCCTTCACGGCTGGCGCGCAGCAAGGCTTCGTAGGTGGAGTTGTCCTCCTGCTGGGTGGTGCAGTACTCACCTTTGTTGTCGGTGAGCAGTTTGGTCCACACCTCGGCGCGCTCGCTCAGGCGCGTGCCGGAAAACCAGGTATTGCCCGCCAGGGTGTCGCAACGGGTCACCTGCGGCGGCTGGTTGGCGGGAGCGGCGGGGTAGTGCTGGCGCCAGGCCGCCGATTCCTTGCTTTCGGAAAGCGTGACCTTGTGCGACAGCGCAAAGGCCTTGGCCTGCAACTTGGGGTTCAGCTCGAACACTTCGGTCTTGTAGTCCAGCGGCGGTTTTTCGTTGGGGCCTTTTGTGTTGATGCCGATATAACCCGTTGGCCAGTCCTTGGGCGCATCCCGCGAGTCCAGCTCCCACTGGGTGCCGAACTCCACCAGATAATGGGCCCAGGCCGCCGTGCCGAGGGTGCCGTGTTTGGGGCTGATGCCGGCGATCCCGGCGATCAGGAAGTAACTCTGGCGCAGGTCGAACTTGGGCGACAGCGCCAGTGCCAGCGTCGACGCTGCGGCGTTGGTCTGGCCCATGCCGGTCACCAACAGGCACACGTCCTGGGTGTTGCAGCGAATCACCGGGTATTCGGCGGACAGGCCGGGCACACGGACTTCCTGCTTGAGCGCCAGGCGGTCTATCCAGGTTTGCGCCTCGGGGGCGAACATGGTGATCAGCATCACCTTGGGTTTGATCGGTGCGGTCTGCGCCAGCACCACAGAGGGCAGCAGCGCGAGGCTCATGGCAATCGACAGACGGGTAAACGCTTTCATCCAAAACTCCTTGATCAGAATTGATAGCCCACGCCGGCGTAGTAACCCCAGCCGTCCGAGCGTGCGCGAAAGTTGCCTTCGCCGAAATTCAACTCGCTGCCATCTTCCCAGTTGCCGCCGTTGTGAAAGTAACGGCCGACCAGGGTGAAGCGCAGGTGCGTGAACGAGTACAGCAACACGTTGGTCGCCACCAGTGAGTTGGCGGTGCGCGCCGGGTTGTCCTTGTGCAGGTCCGAGCCGAAGTCGTAATTGGTAAAACCGATGTAGGTCAGCGAGGCGCCGTTGTCGAACTTGCCGATGGGCACGATGTACTTCATCTGGGCACGGTAGCCGTCCCATGAGTATTCATTGCTGGCGCCGTAGTTTTCCCACTGGTACCGGCCGTAGAAGTTGGCCGAGAGGTTGACCCGCGAGTGCGTGTCGATATCGGTGCCCAGGCCGCTGTAAAGGGTGTTGGCGCGGTTTTCCTTGTGGCTGCCGTGGTCGTAGATCCAGTCGAACGCCACGTACCATTCCTTGAACGGGCCGATGGCCAGGCTGCGGCCGGCCAGGTAGTCGATGGAGATACGCGGTTCGTGCTCCATGAACACCGGCGAACCGTGGTCCCACACGCCTTTGTCGTTGCTGTTGCCGATGGTGAGGATCTTCGGCACATCGACATAGCCGTACAGCTCGAACGGGCCCTTGCGGCCGAAGTACTCGTATTCCAGATACACATCATCCTGCGGCCGGGGGCCGAAGCTGATGTCCTTGCTGCCGATCAAGGTCAGGTCCTGGTTGAACCATTCAGAAAGATAAACGCCCTTTTTCGCCGCAGGGCTGGCTTCAGGGCTCAGGGTTTCGCCCTGTGCCGAGTCATCGGTGGGCTTTTCCTGCGCCAAAATGGGGGCACTGAGTACTCCCGTAACGGCGGCCAGGACCATGGAAACACCAAAGCAGGCCCGGGGCCTTGAGTTCAGGTGCATTGAAAATCCCTATTCGTACGCGGTGGGGACCCGATTATTCAGGCCGACATGAACCCGCCTGGCAGGTTCGTAGCGCAAACGTTTGCACGGGCCGTACCAACTTTGCCCAATGGACTGAATGGAATGGAAAAAAGCGAAATTAGTCGACCTGTTGATCAGAAATGACTGGGTGTCATTTTTCGCCGGGATCAAACAGATGAACTGCACTGCCACGCCGGTATTCGCTCGGTGTCTGCTGCATCTCGATACGGAAGTGCCGATTGAAGTTGGACAGGTTGGCGTAGCCCACTTCAAAACAGATATTGGCCACCGAGCGGTCGCTTTGCAGCAGCAGGCGGCAGGCACGCTGCACGCGGAACTTGCGCATCAGGTCGATAAAACCGTGGCCGGTGTTGCGCTTGAAGAAGCGCGAAAACCCCGGTTCACTCATCTGCAGCTGTTGGGCAATGACCGACACGCGCAGGTCGCCGGTCAACTCACGCATCAGGTAATCGAACGCGGTGTTGATGCGTTCGGCGCTACGGGCGTCCAGGGTTGGCGCGTAGCAGGCGCTGGCCAGCGCTTTCACCTGCGGTGCCGGGGCGCTTTTCAGGGTGTCGAGCAACTGCAGGAACAGGATCAGGCGTTGCAGGCCGTGGGCATGGCCGATGTCTTCCATCAAGGCCGCCGCCTGCACGGCGGTGGCGCCGCTGAATTGCAGGCCGCGCCGGGCCCTGTCGAACAGGGGCTGCAAGTCGCCCAGTTCCGGCAGCGTGTTGCGCAGGGCCAGCAGGGCGGCGCCGTCGAATTGCAGCACCACGTCGCGGCCGCGCAGGCAGTCGCCGGGCGCCAGCTCGCCAATCCAGTCGTGGGGCAGGTCGGGGCCGATCAGGGCCACGTGCCCGGCACTGAAGGCGCCGATGTAGTCGCCCGCCACCAGCTTGCCGCTGCCTTGACGGATCAGGTGGATCTCGAACTCGGGATGGTGGTTCCAGCGTGCCAGCTCGAAGGGATAGTCGTGTTCGAACCAGCGGAAACAATGCTCCGGCTCGGGCAGGATCACTTCCAGCTCGGCGGGGCGATGTTCAAACAGGGTGGCGCGGTCAACGGGCATGTGGCTGCCTCTTGTGCGTTGGGTCACGCCAAAATACTCGCCCGCAGCCTGCCTGCGCTACCTCTGTTATCGCGTGCAACCGGTACTTTTTTGCGCCTGGCGCGCCGGTTAAAAAAGTACCGGTCGCGCATGCGCCAGGCGTTTGTGAGGGTCAGGCCAAGCTGCTGTAATCGTTGCTCGACAACAAAAACAGCAGGCGCACAACGCCATGGCTCTCGCAACGACTGTTGACGGACACTGACCCCATGAAACGACTCCAAGGCAAGAGCGCGCTGATCACCGGATCGGCGCGGGGCATCGGCCGGGCCTTTGCCCAGGCCTATATTGCCGAAGGCGCAACGGTTGCCATCGCCGATATCAACCTGCAGCAGGCCCGGGCCACGGCCGCCGAACTGGGCCCGCACGCCTACGCCGTGGCGATGGACGTGACCGAGCAGGCTTCCATCGATGCGGCAATCGACGCGGTGGTGGCCCACGCCGGCAAACTCGACATTCTGATCAACAACGCCGCGCTGTTTGACCTGGCGCCCATCGTCGATATCACCCGCGCCAGCTTCGACCGGTTGTTTTCGATCAACGTCGCCGGCACGCTGTTCACCTTGCAGGCCGCGGCCCGGCAGATGATCCGCCAGGGCCATGGCGGCAAAATCATCAATATGGCCAGCCAGGCCGGGCGGCGCGGCGAGCCGTTGGTGGCGGTGTACTGCGCCACCAAGGCCGCGGTGATCAGCCTCACTCAATCGGCCGGGCTCAACCTGATCAGGCAGGGCATCAACGTCAACGCCATCGCGCCGGGGGTGGTCGACGGCGAGCACTGGGACGGCGTCGACGCCCTGTTCGCCAGGCATGAAGGCCTGGCACCGGGCGAGAAAAAACGCCGGGTCGCTGCCGAGGTGCCGTACGGCCGGATGGGCACGGCGGATGACCTGACCGGCATGGCGGTGTTCCTGGCGTCCACGGACGCCGATTACGTGGTGGCCCAGACCTATAATGTCGACGGCGGCAACTGGATGAATTGAGCGCTTTTTACAGCACATACATCCAATTCCCGCGCCGCCAATACCGGCAGAATTCCCCCATTGCTCAACGCTGCATGGGGGACTCAACACCATGGACGCAACATCCGGCACCGGCCCCGACGAAGTCGTCACTCTGGTCGTCAAACACCTGATCAAGCGCGGTCGCGAGGCCGACTACGAAGCCTGGCTGCGGCGCATCGTGCGCATCGCCGGCGAGCGCCCCGGCCACCTCGGCGTCGACGTGGTGCGCGGCACGCAGAACGGCCAGGCGCTGTTCACCTGCGTATTGCGCTATCGCTCCACCCACGACCTTGAAGTGTGGCTCGACTCCGCGCAGCGCAAGCTGTTGATCGACGAAGCCGCGCCGATGCTCGCCGACGGCGACAATACCGAAGTCGGCGGCGCCAACGAATTCTGGTTCACCCCCCTTGCCGACAGCGCGGCCAAGCCGCCGCGCTGGAAGCAGGCGGTGGTGAGCCTGTGCGTGATCCTGCCGCAGACCTTGATCCTGCCCTTCATCTGGGGGCCGATCCTGCGCCTGCACCCGTTCCTCTCCAATTACGTGGTCTCCACCTTTCTGGTCACCCTGACCATCGTGCTGTTGGTGGTGTACCTGTTGATGCCGGCGGCCACCCGGCTGTTCGCACCCTGGCTCGAAGCCTCCGTAAAGGAAACCCTATGAACGCCGACCTGATCCTGTTCAATGGCCAGTTCCACACTGTCGACCGTGAAAACCCGCGCGCCACCGCCGTCGCCATCCACCAGGGCCGCTTTGTCGCGGTGGGCACCGACGGCGAGGCCATGGCTCTGCGCGGCAGCGGCACCCAGGTCATCGACCTCAAGGGCCGCACGGTGATCCCGGGCCTCAACGACTCCCACCTGCACCTGATTCGCGGCGGGCTCAACTACAACCTCGAGCTGCGCTGGGAAGGCGTGCCGTCCCTGGCCGATGCCCTGCGCATGCTCAAGGACCAGGCCGACCGCACGCCCACCCCGCAGTGGGTGCGCGTGGTCGGTGGCTGGAACGAATTCCAGTTCGCCGAAAAACGCATGCCGACCCTGGACGAGTTGAACCAGGCCGCGCCGGACACGCCGGTGTTCGTGCTGCACCTGTACGACCGCGCCTTGCTCAACCGCGCGGCCCTGCGCGTGGCCGGCTACAGCAAAGACACGCCGAACCCGCCGGGCGGCGAGATCGTGCGCGACAGCCACGGCAACCCCACCGGCATGCTGGTGGCGCGGCCCAACGCGATGATTTTGTATGCGACCCTGGCCAAAGGCCCGAAGCTGCCCCTGGCGTACCAGGTCAACTCCACCCGCCAGTTCATGCGCGAACTCAATCGCCTGGGCCTCACCAGTGCCATCGACGCCGGCGGCGGTTTCCAGAACTACCCCGACGACTACGCGGTGATCGAGCAACTGGCCAGGGACGAGCAACTGACGGTGCGCATCGCCTACAACCTGTTCACCCAGAAGCCCAAGGAAGAGCTCAGCGACTTCAAACACTGGACCGGCAGCGTCACGCTGCACCAGGGCGATGACTACCTGCGCCACAACGGCGCCGGCGAAATGCTGGTGTTCTCGGCGGCTGACTTCGAAGACTTCCTCGAGGCACGCCCCGACCTGCCGCTGACCATGGAGCAGGAGTTGGAGCCGGTGGTGCGTCATCTGGTCGAGCAGCGCTGGCCGTTCCGCCTGCACGCCACCTATGACGAATCCATCTCGCGCATGCTCGACGTGTTCGAGAAGGTCAACCGCGATATCCCGTTCAACGGCTTGCCGTGGTTCTTCGACCACGCCGAAACCATCACCCCGCACAACATCGAGCGCGTGCGCGCCCTCGGCGGTGGCATCGCGATTCAGGACCGCGTGGCCTTTCAGGGCGAGTACTTCGTTGAACGCTACGGCGCCAAGGCCGCCGAAGCCACGCCGCCGATCCAGCGCATGCTCGCCGAAGGCGTGCCGGTGGGGGCGGGCACCGATGCCACGCGGGTGTCGAGCTACAACCCGTGGACCTCGCTGTACTGGATGGTCAGCGGCCGCACCGTGGGCGGCCTGGCGCTGCACGCCGAAGGCCTGCCGCGCCTCACCGCGCTTGAGCTGTTTACCCATGGCAGCGCCTGGTTTTCGTCGGAGCAGGGCAAGAAGGGCCAGATCAAGGTCGGCCAGTTGGCGGACGTCGCTGCGTTGTCGGCGGACTTTTTCAGTGTCGACGAAGAAGCCATCAAGTGGATCGAGTCGGTGCTCACCGTGGTTGGCGGCAAGGTGGTGTACGGCGCCGGCGACTTCGAGGATTTCGCGCCACCACGCGTGCCGGTGCTGCCGGACTGGTCGCCGGTGGTCAAGGTGCCCGGCCATTGGCGCCCCGGTGCACCGATGCAGGCTCAGGTTCACCAGTGCAGCGGCCCCTGTGGCGTGCATGCCCACCGCCATGAAACAGCGCGCCTTTCCAGCGTGCCGGTCAGCGACTTCCAGGGGTTCTGGGGTGCGTTTGGCTGCTCGTGCTTTGCCTTTTAACCCCCCCTGAAGGAGTTGACCCATGACCTACAAGCGCTTGAACAAAGATGATGCCGTGGTACTGCTGGTGGATCACCAGACTGGCCTGATCTCCCTGGTACAGGATTTTTCGCCCAACGAATTCAAGAACAACGTGCTGGCCCTGGCCGACGTCGCCAGGTTTTTCAACCTGCCGACCATCCTCACCACCAGCTTCGAAGGCGGTCCCAACGGCCCGCTGGTGCCGGAGCTCAAGGAACTGTTCCCGGACGCGCCGTACATCGCGCGTCCAGGCCAGATCAATGCGTGGGACAACGAGGATTTCGTCAAGGCCGTGAAGGCCACCGGGCGCAAGCAGATCATCATCGCGGGTGTGGTCACGGATGTGTGCGTAGCTTTCCCGACGCTGTGTGCCCTCGCTGAAGGCTTCGAAGTGTTTGTGGTCACCGACGCTTCCGGCACCTTCAACGAAACCGTGCAACAAGCGGCATGGGCCCGCATGACCGCCGCCGGTGCACAGCTGGTGAACTGGTTCTCCGTGGCCTGCGAACTGCAGGTTGACTGGCGCAACGACATGGAAGGCCTGGCCAACCTGTTGTCGCCGCGCATCCCCAACTACCGCAACCTGATGAACAGCTACTCGGCGTTTACTGCCAAGTAATCCGTTTAGAACAGGCCGATGCTGCCTGTGGGAGGGGGCCAGCCCCTTCCCACAATGTGTTTTGTGGTGTGCCTGGTTAACCGCTATAAACCTGCCAACTGTCTACCGAGAAGTGACAATGAACCCCTTCGAAGACATGCGCCTGTTCTGTCAGGTGATGGAGTCCGGCAGCTTCACCGCCGCTGCCGAGCAACTGGGCCTGTCCAAGCAATTTGTCAGCCGTCGGCTGATCCAGCTCGAAGACCGCCTCGGCGTGCGTCTGCTCAACCGCTCCACGCGGCGCCTGGACGTGACGCCACTGGGCCAGCGCTATTACGAATCCGCCCTGCGCCTGCTCAGCGATGTCGAGCAAATGGAGCAGGGCATCGCCGGCCAGAACAGCGAACCGCGCGGCACCCTGCGCCTGAGTGCGCCGTTGTCGTTTGCCATGGCGCACCTGGGCTGCCTGTTGCCGTTGTTTTTACAGCGCTACCCGCACGTCGCGGTGGAGGTCGACTTGAGCGATCGCCCCGTCGACCTGATCGGCGAAGGCTACGACCTGGTGCTGCGTATCGGCACCCTGGAAGATTCCACCCTGATCGCCCGCCGCATCGCCAGCATCTCCCGCGTGTATTGCGCCAGCCCCGACTACCTGGCCCTGCGCGGCACGCCGCAAAAACCTGACGACCTCGCCGAACACGACTGCCTGCCCTACGGCCACGGTCGCCAGGTGCAATGGCGGTTCAAAGGCAAGGTGCAGGCGCTGAATGTCAGCGGGCGCATGCGTGTGAACAACGGCGACCTGCTGCGTGATACGGCCATCGCAGGTCTGGGCATCACCTATTTGCCGACGTTCATCGTCGGCGAAGCGTTGAAGGACGGCCGTCTGGTGACGGTGCTGGACGATTTCGCACCCGAGGCCCTGACGTTGTCGGCGGTGTACCCGCAGCATCGGCAAAGCTCCAGGCCGGTGCAGACGCTGGTCGAGTTTTTGCGCGAGCGTTTGGCGGGTGGCTGCTGACAGGGGAGATGGACCCGTTATCCCTGTGGCAGCGGGCCTGTCGTGGCGAGCGGGCTTGTTGTGGCGAGCGGGCTTGCCCCGCGTTGGGGTGCGAAGCGCCCCCAATCAAGCAAAACGCGGGTGTACCTGATACGGCTCAGCGTCTGGTTTTGGGGCTGCTGCGCAGCCCAACGCAGGACAAGCCTGCTCGCCACAGAGGCTCCCGTTCGATCTTCGGTGCGCATGAGCGACCGGCCAATAAGCGTTAGTGGCTAATGGCCGTTACCCTGATAGACTCCAGGCATTCATCCAGGATCACACGCGACCATGGCTGCCCCAGGAGGAAACGGAGTTCCGCTCGCTACCCGTTTGTATAAATCCCGCGCGCTGGGGCTGACGCTCGGCTTTGTGTGCGTGTTGTTTGGCATGTACCCCCTCGATCCATCGCCGTGGGTGTGGGCGTGGATGCTGGTGAACGCGTTTGTCTGGCCCCATGTGGCGTTTCAATTGTCATTGCGGGCGGTGCACACCCTGCGCAGCGAGCGGCGCAATTTACTGTTCGATTCCTTCTGCGGCGGGTTCTGGGTCGGTGCCATGCACTTCAATCCGCTGCCCAGCGTCACCACACTGTCGATGATGACGATGAACAACGTCGCCATTGGTGGCCCGCGCTTCATGTGCGCAGGGTGGATCGCGCAGGGCTTGGGCGTTTGTGCAGCGCTGCTGGTGTTCGCCCCGGCGTTTGTCGCCGTGACCACCCAGGCCCAGCTGTATGGCTGCCTGCCAATCCTGATGCTGTACCCGCTGGCGCTGGGCTGGATCTGCTATCGACAGGCCCGGACCCTGGCCCGGCATAAGCGCGAACTGCTGGCCTTGAGCCGTACCGACAGCCTGTCCGGCTTGCTCAACCATGGCGCGTGGAAGGATCATCTGGAGATCGAGTTCCAACGCTGTCGCCGGGAGCAGCAGGGCGCGGTGATTGCGCTGATTGACATCGACCATTTCAAACTCATCAACGACACCTACGGCCACGTCACCGGTGATATCGTCCTGCGCCAGTTGGGCAAAGTGTTGCGCCAGAACTTGCGTATCACCGATCTGGCCGGGCGTTACGGGGGTGATGAGTTCTGCATCATCATGCCGGGCATGCCGCTCAATCGTGCCACCGACGTGATGGATACCCTGCGTGATCGCTTCAACGCGCTGGTCTATGACCAGGACCCGACCTTGCGCGCCAGCTTGAGCATCGGCCTGGCGCCGTATCAAGCGGAGCATGCCGATTGCACCCGGTGGCTCAACGATGCCGACCTCGCGCTGTACGAGGCCAAAAGCGGCGGGCGCAACCGCGTCAGTTGCGTACAAGGCAGTTGGTTGCGATCCGTCTAGTGGGGTAGGGTGTGACTTTTCCTACCAGCACTTAACAAGGATCGGTTTATGCTTTTCACCTTCCCGCGCACCCTTCTGGCCGTCACGCTGGCCTTGTCCTTCGCAGTCCCGGCCTACAGCGCCGAACCCCATAAACAGATTCAGGCGGGTGCCGAGCAATACAAAGGCCAGGCGCTGAAACTGCTGGAGCGCCTGGTGAACATCGATTCGGGCTCTGGCTATGGGCCAGGCCTGACACAAGTCAGCGACATCGCGGTCGATGAGCTCAAGCAACTCGGCTTCAGCATCGAACGCGTCCCGGATGCCGCCGCCAACAGCAGCCATGTGATCGCCACGCTCAAGGGCAGCGGCAAGGCCAACATCCTGCTGATGGCGCATATGGACACCGTATTCAAGGAAGGCTCGGCCGCCGAGCGCCCGTTTCACATCAAGGACGGACGCGCCTATGGCCCCGGCGTGATGGATGACAAGGGTGGCATCGTCGCTGGCATCTACGCGCTCAAAGTCCTCAAAGACCAGGGCTTCAAGGACTACGCAAAAATCACGTTTCTGCTCGACGCCAGCGAAGAAACCGGCTCCGATATCGCGTCCGACCTGATCCGCAAAACCGCCAAGGGCCACGACGTCACCCTCAACCTGGAACCCGGTCGCCCGGCCGACGGCCTGGTGGTGTGGCGCAAAGGCAGCGCCACCGCCGTGGTCGACGTCAAAGGCAAAGCCGCCCACGCCGGCGTCGCCCCGGAACTGGGACGCAACGCCGCCATGGAAGCTGCGCACCAGATCCTGCAACTGGGCAAGCTCGGCGACGAAGACAAGAAAACCACCATCAACTTCACCGTGATCAACGCCGGCGACCGCACCAACGTCATCCCCGACCACGCCACCGCCAAGGCTGACGTACGCGCAGCATTGCCGGAAGAGTTTGATCGGATCGAAAAGGACCTGGTGCGCGTATCCGCCAACAAGCTCATCCCGGAAACCGAAGTGACCACCACGCTCAAACGCGGCTTGCCGCCAATGCCGCAGACGGCAGAGTCCGACAAATTGGTGGCAATTGCCCAGGGCATTTATGGGGAGTTGGGCAAGCAGTTGACCATCGAAGGCAGCGGCGGTGCAGCGGATGCCAGTTTGTCGGCCGGAGTGGGCACGCCAACGCTGGATGGATTCGGGATTGTGGGGGGCAATATTCATACACCGGAGGAATATGCGGAGGTGGAGAGTGTGGTGCCGCGGGTGTATTTGTTGAGTCGGATGATTATGGAACTTTCGAAGCGGTGAGTGGGGGGGCTCACTCGGTGTTGAGTGAGCCTATTTTTGTTGCGGTAGCTTCTGCATCATAAGTGACTAGACAGTTGAGTAAAGTTAGCGTGAACTTCCTTTTGTTTAAGATTTCTTCTTCGAAGTATGTGTCAAATAGATAAAATACAGACTCAAAGTCATCTCCCTTTTCTAGGAAATGTTGAAGTGTATCGATATGCCAGCGCCTTTCATCTTGCTTGTATCTCATGAACTCTGGTTTTGTAAGGATTTCAAATAAGCTTATAAGTTCTTGTTCGTTGTTCACGTTTTTTGAAAAAATCAACTCTTCTCTTTCATAATCTCGTGAGTTTTCTATGCAGTAAGTGAATAGAAGACCTTTGATGATTTGTAAGTCTGGTTTAAATTTCATTCGAGGTCACCATAGGCAGTGATAGGCTGTCCATTTTCATTTAAGAAGACTCTTGCATTTCTTGTTTTTTCGTATTCGTAATTTTCTTTTTTATAACCTTCGCCAATAATTTTACCTATGTCCATTGGTCTTTTAGATACCGATAAATTTGTCTGCTTGAAGATGAGCTGTGCACGGTAGATAGCGTTTAACTGATCCCTGTGACTTAAAAAGTGAGTGGCTGCACTGGGCGGTCTAGGTTCTCCCGTATGGGGACCCCTTAGGTATCTTTCTATCTCACCAGTAGTTGGGTTTTTTGCTGTCATGACTCTCTCTAACTGAGACTCTAGCGACGTCTGAGCCCCATGTTTCTCTAAAAAATGTGCCCCCGGCGTTGCTTTTTCCAATTCATCTAACCGCCTGTAGGCGTTCGCCTCTGCGAGTTCGTCAATTCTTGCCTGCCGCTCAGCTCTTTTAGCTTGCGGTAGTGCAGGCTCTCCGTGATTTACGTTCTCTGCAGGATTTTGAGCTGTAGTGCTTGATTTACATCCATCTCCACCTGGGCATGTGCTTAGCCCCAGCGGATCCACCCAACCCGTAGGATTGGGCACATACCGGTACGCATTGATCCCACCCGCCAGCTTCATCGGGTCCGGCGTCAGATAGCGCCCAACATCCGGATTGTAGTAGCGATGACGGTTGTAGTGCAGGCCGCTTTCCTGATCGAAGTATTGGCCTTGAAAGCGCAGCGGGTTGTCGACTTTTCCGACGTCGAGGCGGCTGATGTGGCCGTAGGCGCGGTAGTGCGCGGACCAGACGATTTCGCCGTCTGCGGCGGTGAGTTCCTGTGGGGTGCCGAGGTGGTCGAGTTGGTAGTGGTAGGGCTGGGTGGCGTTGGGGCCGAAACCTTCCAGCAGGGCTAAAGGCCGGAAGCTGTCGGGTTCGTAGAGGTAGCTGCGGTGGCGGTCGGCGTGGTGTTCGGCGATCAGTTTGTCGCCTTGCCAGAAGAACTCCGTCGTTACGCCGTCAACGGTTTTGCTGATGCGGCGGCCAAAGGGGTCGTAGCGGTACTCGGCGGTTTGGCCGCTGGGTTGGGTGATGCTGGTTAAACGATGCTGGCAGTCGTAGCGGTATTCGGTGATCAGTGCGTGAGCTTTGCCACGGCGTTCGCGGATCAGGTTGCCGAAGGCGTCGTAGTCGTAATGCCGGTCGCCCTGGATCATCAGGCGATTGCCGGCGACGATGTCCGGGCCGGGCCGGTCGTGCATCAGCAGGTTGCCGGCTGGGTTGTGGCCGAAGCGTTCCTGTAAGTCCTGCGAGTGATCGGCGCGGATCAGGCGGTGGAGCGGGTCGTAGGCGTAGTGGTGTTCGCCTTTGCGGGTGTCGAGGATACGACTGAGGTTGCCGGATTTGTCGTAGTCGTATTGGCGGCGGTAGTGGCGGTTTTCCTGTTGCGTGATGGCGTGGGCGTGCAGGCGGTGTTGGTCGTCGTAGTGGTAATGGCTGATTAATTCGCCTTGCTGTCGTTGCTGCTCCTTGCCCGCTTTGAATAGATGCGAGGTGAGCACTTCACCGTTGAGCTGAACCGTCGCGAGGTGGCCACCTTTATCGTGGTTAAACGTGACGCGGTTGTTGTCCGGCAGGCGCAGGCGCTGCAGTTGACCGCAGGCGTCATAGCCATAACGCAAGGTGCCCCAGCCTTGATGCTCGGCGGTCAGGCGGTTTTGTCGATCGTATTCGTAGGCCAGCGCCCAGTGACCGTCTTCGACGCTGAGGAGATTGCCCTGGCGGTCGTAGGCATAGTCAACAAGGGCGCCATCGGGCAGGGTTTTTCTGACAAGGCGTCCGGCGTGGTCACGCGCGTAGCGGGTAACCAACTGACTGCCATCGTCGCCGTATTCAGTCTTTTCCTGCAGATTGCCGTTGAGGTCATAAACGTAGGCGGTACGCTGGCCGTCAAAGCCGATTTCCTGCTGGATCAGGCCGTTGGGGTGGTAGGTAATCAGGTAGGTCTCGCCCACCTCGTTTTCGATCTCGGTCAGCAGCAACCGAGTATTGTCGTAGCGGTACTGGACCTGCGAGCCATCGGCATTGAACCGTCGACTGATCAGGTGCAGCCCGTCGGCATACTCGTAGCGAGTGACGTGGCCCAGTTCATCGCGTTCGGCGGTGATTTTTCCGTAGGCGTTGTAGCTGTATTCGCGACACGCACCGCCCGGCAATACCAGACGAACCAACCGACCGACGCTGTCCCATTGGTATTGGGTCAGCGCCCCATGCTCATCCTCGCGGGCAACCTCCCGTCCCAGGTCGTCATAGCGGTAGCGCTTGATCCCGCCATTGGGCAACTGCTCCTCAAGCAGTTGCCCGCGCTCATTCCATACCAGCCGTTGGCAACTGTGATCGGGATACCAGACGCCAATCAGTTGCCCGTGTTTGTTGTAGCTGTAGTCGGTTACATGGCCGTCAGGATCGGTCTTACGCGTTACGTCGCCTTGTTCATTACGCTCGTACTTCCAAACCGCCTCGCCTCGACGCACCACCCGTACGAACCCGTTGTCATGCTCGTAGGACGTCGGCTCATCGTCCCCCGGAAACAGCGCCACCAAGCGCCCAGCGTCGTCGTACTGATACGCCGTCACCGCGCCGAGTGGGTCCTGCTCAACCGTCAGCCGGCCTTTTTCATCGTAGGATTTGAAGTGTTGAGCGCCGTCCGGATCAACCCGCTGCACCAGCCGCGCCCGCGGGTCATGCACATACACTTCCTGACTGCCATCGGCGTTATGCACGGTGACGCGTCCGTCATCACCCCACACATAGCGCGTGTCCATCTGCGCAAAACTGGCCCAGTGCCGTACACAGCGCGCCGCCTTGCCGGAACGTTCCCACGCCCAGAAGAAACTCGCCCCACCGGCCAGCCCACGTTCCAGAATCACGTGCTGCTCGTCGTACCGATAAACCTCGCATTCACCTACGGCATTGGTCGCCGACACCAGTCGGCCTGTGTCGTCGTAGGCGTAGGACACAACCGTCTGCTCAGTGACCCACTCGTAAGGCTCACGCCCCTTGGCGCGATGCACCTGATAGTCCACCGCGCCAATCCGGCCCTGCGCATAACGCAACCACAGCGAGCGCCCGGCGCCGTTGTCCAGCCGTTCAATGCGCCCCAGCACATCACGGGAAATGCGCAGCCGGTTGTCATACGCATCGCTGATCGACACCAGCACGCCATCACGAAAGTGGTAAAACCGCGACGCCTGGGCCAGCACCAGTTCATCCGGCAAATCGCCCAGGAAGATCGCCGCTTCGGCCAGGCTGTTGGTGATCGCCGGGCGCGAAGCGGTCGGCAAGGGCAGGGTGGTCGAGCGATTTTCATGGTCGGTCCACACCACCGAATCGCCGGACACGACCAGCCGCTGCGCCAGGGCGTGACTCCAGCCAAACCCCAGCCCAACGTCGATTTCCACCGCACTGGTGCGATACACCCGCGTCCACTCAAACGGTAAAATCCCGTCCAGCGTGCCGTCGGTGAGGGTGAGCAATTCCTCGCCGGTGACCATCGACACCGGGCAGCCGTTGGTCACGGTCTTGTCCGCAGACGCAGACGCATCCCCCGCCGGGTTTTTCGCCGAAACCGGCACGTCATCCACGGGCGATTCGTGCACGAGTGCGGTGCGCTGCTGCTTGCTGCGCACCGCCGGCACGGCGTTCGGCACCAGTTCCTCGCCCACCTTCAGCGGCGCCACCGTCTTGATCGGCGTGGCCGCGCTCCCCAGCAGCAACGGCTTGGCCGTCTCGACATGCTGCGCCAACCCCGGCGGCGCCAACTGCTCGGCGAGCATCTCCAGCCAGCGGCGTACCCGCCCGGACTTGATATGACCCACCACCTGCACGCCCAGGCGAATCTTCACGCCCATGCCCCGCGTGGCCCAGATCAGCAACAGATTGATCAGCACCTCGCCGGTGATTTCGCCCACCAGCTCAACCATCTGCGGTGGCGGCAGCAGGCGAATCCAGTTGGTCATCGCCGACAGGTAGATAAACAGCAGCGGCTCATCACTGAGCACCAGCAGGCCGTGGGCGATGGCGTCCTTGCCCAGTGTGAGCAGCTCATCCAGCTCGCTTTGGGAGACATAGCGCAATAACTGCTCGCTGTTGGCCTTGAGGTTGGCGATCAGGTCGTACAGCTGCGTGATGTTGTCCCACAGGTTGTAGAGGGCTTTGGCCAAACCGCCCGCGAAGGCGGCGCCCTGCAGGGCGCTGCGCTTTAAGGGTGGGACTTTGGCGAACTCAGTCCACTGCGCTTGGAAGGTGTCTTTCCATTGCTCGCGCAGGCGAATTTCCAGCCCGGCGGTCAGCGACTGATAAGACGCATACAGCGCCTTGATGTGGTCTTTGGAAACATTGGGGTAGAAGGTAATTTGATACGGCTGGCCGCGGGTGCATTCCGGGATTTCAAGCCTGCCGCTGGCATCTATCGTGCGATGGAGCGGGGCGCCCACAGCGCTGCCATCCGGGGCGATGGCCTGCACCATCACCGGCGTATCGCCGATGGGCACGAAGCGAGTGCTTTCGAACAGATGCACCAGGGTAAGCGAACCCTGGGCGGGGCAGGTCGCGACAACAGCGCTTGGCGTGCGCGAAGACAGCGGTGCACTCAGCGTGATGTCGTCGCCGACCTTGAAGATCTGTTCAAGCTCCAGCGCCGAGCCGCTCCAGAAGCTCTCGGCCCATGCGTCGAAGGTGTTCAGGCAATCGCGAAAATCACGAAAAACGCTTTCGACGTCCGGTGCCTTGGCATCCATTGGCGTCAGCACCAGCTTGGCAATGACCGGAATCATGAAGCAGCCCCGCAACCGGGGGCCTTAGCCAGCAACTCCATCTGCAATCCCTCGCACTGTGTGATCAGGCGAAGGACTTTGCAGAGGTCGGAGTAGGAGGGGAGTAGAGGTTATCCGGCGGCGCTGTGGGATGTTTCAGTAGAGCTTGTCTCCCATACGATGCTCCGCAACAGCGCGCACTGATGTATCGTTCCATACATGGAACGATCAACGCTGTTTTTACCGTCTAGCGCACAATTGCTATCGGTTTTAAGGTGTATGCACTTTGGAGGTACATCATGAAAAAGCTTATCGGTCTTTACACCAGCCCTCGTGGCCACTGGGTCGGCGACGGCTTCCCGGTGCGCACGCTGTTTTCCTACGACAACCTGGGCAAGCACATCAGCCCGTTCCTGCTGCTGGACCATGCCGGCCCGGCCGATTTCACGCCGACCGAGCAGCGGCGCGGCGTCGGCCAGCACCCTCATCGCGGCTTTGAAACCGTGACCATCGTGTACGACGGCGAAGTCGAACACCGCGACTCCACTGGCGCCGGTGGCAAAATCGGCCCCGGCGACGTTCAGTGGATGACGGCGGCCAAGGGCATTCTTCACGAGGAATTCCACTCCGATGCCTTCGCCCGCAGCGGCGGGGCGCTGGAGATGGTGCAACTGTGGGTCAACCTGCCGGCCAAGGACAAAATGGCCGACGCCGGTTACCAGACCATCGTCGACGGTGACATTCCCGTGCTGCCACTGGCCAACGACGCCGGCAAGCTGCGCCTGATCGCCGGAGAGTTCGCCGGCACCCAAGGCCCGGCGCGCACGTTCACGCCCATTGACGTGTGGGACCTGCGCCTGAATGCCGGCAAGGCCGTCACCCTGGACCTGCATGCCGGGCGCAATACCGCGCTGGTGATCCTGCGCGGGACGGTGCAGATCAATGGCGAAGAGGTGGCGCGCCAAGGGCAACTGGCGCTGTTCGAGCGTGACGGCCAGCAGCTTTCACTGGCGTCGGACGACGACGCCATGGTGCTGCTGCTCAGTGGCGAGCCGATCGACGAGCCTATCGTCGGGCACGGACCGTTCGTGATGAACACCGAGCAGGAGATTCATCAGGCGTTTGCCGATTTCCAGGCCGGCAAATTCGGCCAGATGGATGCCTGACCCTGTGGGCGGGGGGCCAGCCACATAGAAGGCAACCACCTCCCTCTGGTGAGCGGGCTTGTCGTGGCGAGCGGGCTTGCCCCGCGTTGGGCTGCGAAGCAGCCCCCTAATCAAGGAAAACGCAGTCTGCCTGGCACTGCGCAGAGCCTGGTTTTGGGGCTGCTGCGCAGCCCAACGCAGGACAAGCCTGCTCGCCACAGGGAATCTGCGCTTAACTGAACGGCATTAGGGCAAGCCCGCTCGCCACAGGTTTGGCGCAGCCTTCTACATTTTGTGCTGCGCTATACCCGCCATCTTGATTTCATGCGATCTTCCCGTCATTGCCACTGGAGTCGCCTGGATGCCCTCATTTATCGCCGATCACCCGATGCTCTGCGCACTGGTATTGATCCTGATCGACATCGCCGTGTGGCGGCTGATTTCCGCCAACCTGGCCAACTGGAAGCTGGCGGCGCGGTTGGTGATTTTTGCGGTGTTCAGCGCGGTGCTGTTCAACGATGGCATGAACCCGATGCTGGTGGCGCCCTATGCCGACGACACCGCGCTGCATATGGCCGCCACCGCTTTGCAGATCGGTTGGTGG
Source organism: Pseudomonas sp. Leaf59 (assembly GCF_920984685.1). NCBI lineage: Bacteria > Pseudomonadati > Pseudomonadota > Gammaproteobacteria > Pseudomonadales > Pseudomonadaceae > Pseudomonas > Pseudomonas sp. Leaf59. The sequence goes on from NZ_CAKLBR010000003.1 coordinate 352,675, forward strand.
CTGTTCGCGGCGCGCACGCTCACGGTGCTGCTCGGCGCGTTGATGATGCAGCGGGTCGGGCACACCGGGCGGTTGTTGCAGGACTTGATGGGCGCGGTGATTTTCCTGATCGCGATCATCGCCGCCATGGCCTATGTGCTCGACCTGCCGGTCAAGGGCGTGCTGGCCACCTCCGGCGCGGTGGCGATCATTGTCGGCCTGGCCTTGCAAAGCACCTTGAGCGATGTGTTTTCCGGGATCGTGCTCAACACCACCAAACCCTATCAACTGGATGACTGGATCTCCATCGACGGCACCGAAGGCCGTGTCACCGATATCGACTGGCGCGCCACACGGTTGCAGACTTCTCAGGGCAGCCTGGCAGTGATTCCCAACTCGCTGGCGGCCAAGGCCAAGATCATCAACTTCTCGCGCCCGGCGGACATGTTCGGCCTGACGGTCAGCCTGCAGGTCAGCCCCCATGCCCGTCCGCAAACCGTGATCGATGCGCTGGAGCGCGCCATGCAGGGCTGTCGACCGTTGCTGGCCAAACCCGCGCCGAGCGTGGCGTTCAAGGCGTCCGCCAGCGGCGGCGTGGAGTATGAAATCAGTGGTTTCGTGCCGGCCATGACCCTCAAGCGCGAAGTGCGCAACCAGCTTTACGACCTGGCGTTCCGGCATTTGCAGGCGGCGGGCGTGGGCCTGCTCTCGTCGACCGAGAGCAGCGCACCGGCCGAGATGTCCGGCGCGCGCGCGTTGCTGGAGCGCTCGTCGATTTTCTCTACGCTGCGCCAGGAAGAGAAAGAAACCTTCAGCCAGAACATGACCCTGCACACCTACCGTGCCGGCGAGATGATCCTGCCGGCAGGCGAGGTCAGCGATCATTTGTTTATCGTCGAGTCCGGCGTTGTGTCGGTGATGCTCACCAAGGCCGGGCACACCTTCGAAGCCGGACGCATGGGGCCGGGGGAGGTGATCGGCGAGGCGGGCATTCTGTCCGATCAGGCGGCGCTGGCGGACTTTACCGCGAAGACGTTTTGCACCCTGTACCGCATCGAAAACGAATACCTCAAACCGTGCCTGGATGCACGTCACGACATCGGCGAAGCCATGAAGGCGCTGCTGGATTTTCGTCTGCATGCCGCACAGGTGTTGACCGAGGACGCGCCGGTGGTGCCGGTGAAGAAGGGCTTTTTGCAGTGGTTGCGCACGCGCGGCCTGTAACGGCGCTGTCGCGATCCGACAGCGCCGCCGCGTTGCGTCAGAACGTCAAATAGACCGGGCTGGCAGTGGACAGCGAGGCTTTTACCCCCTGCGCCGTGTCACTGATCAGCGCTTCCTGGCGGTCTTCACTCAGGGCTTGCAGGGTGACCGCGACCACCTCGGCCGGCGTGCTTTTCGGCGCCTGCACATCGGCCACCATGTCGGTGTCGATGTAGGCCGGGTGCACGCCGATGACCAGCGTGTTCTGCCCACGCAGTTCGCCACGCAGGCCGTTGGTGAGGCCCCACTGGGCGGACTTGGAAGTGCTGTAGCCGCCGGAGCCGGGCGGGCTCAGCCAGCTCAGGACCGAGAGGATATTGATCAGGGCGCCGCCGCCTTGCCTGGCCAGGATCGGCGCAAACGCGCGGCTCATGCGCAGGGTGCCGAGGGTGTTTACTTCAAAGTGCTGTTGCAGGTTTTCGACGCTGTCTTCAGCGAGCAACGAACCGTACTTCAAGAAGCCCGCGTTATTGATCAGTACACTGACGTCGCCGCATTGCTCGGCGGCGCGCTGCACGCTGGCCGGGTCGGTAATGTCCAGAGTAATCGGCGTGCTGCCGGGAATCTCGACACTGCCCGGATCCCGCGCGCCGGCGTACACCTTGGCCGCGCCTGCGGCCAGCAGCGCAGTGACGAACGCCTTGCCCAGGCCACGATTGGCACCGGTCACCAGTACCACTTTTCCACGAATATCCATGAGATGCTCCACGCGCCAGTTGGGTTTAATGATGAAACCATTTTTATCCTGTGCGTTTGGGTCCTATAATGCAACCTTATTTTTCACGCAGGCGCAGGGATACGATGAAACGCAAATGCCTGGAAGGGAACGGCTGCCCGGTGGCGCGCGCGCTCGATGTGGTGGGCGACTGGTGGACGCTGCTGATCATTCGCGATGCATTCGCCGGCGTCACGCGCTTCGGTGATTTCCAGAAGCACCTGGGCGTGGCGAAAAATATCCTCGCCACGCGCCTTAAGGACATGGTCGAGCAAGGCCTGCTGGAAACCCGCGAAGTCGGCGCGCGCAGCGACTATCAACTCACGGACAAGGGCCGCGCGCTGATGCCGGTGCTGGTCACGTTGGCCCAGTGGGGAGAGGCGCATACCGAGCCCGAAGACGTCGGTACGCAGGTGCTGGATGCGCGTCTGCTCAAGCCGCTGCGCAAGGTCGAGATCGTGTCCGAAGACGGCCGGGTGCTGGGGCTTGGGGACATTGTCACCCAGGCCCCGTAGGCCTTGATAACGAGGGTTCAGCGCACCAGGCACGGGCGCTTGTTGTCGAAGCTCCAGCCGGGAATCAGGAACTGCATGGCGACGCTGTCATTGCGCGCGCCCAGGCCCATGCCTTGGTAGAGTTCGTGGGCATGCGCCACGGCGTCCATGTCGATCTCCACCCCCAGGCCCGGCTTGGCCGGTACTCGGATGTGGCCGTCGACAATCTGCAACGGCGCCTTGGTCAGGCGCTGGCCGTCCTGCCAGATCCAGTGGGTGTCGATTGCGGTAATGTCGCCCGGCGCCGCCGCCGCCACCTGGGTGAACATCGCCAGGGAAATATCAAAGTGGTTGTTGGAGTGCGAGCCCCAGGTGAGGCCCCACTCGTGGCACATCTGCGCCACGCGCACCGAGCCCTGCATGGTCCAGAAGTGCGGGTCGGCCAAGGGAATGTCCACCGATTGCAGCTGGATGGCATGGCCCATTTCGCGCCAGTCGGTGGCGATCATATTGGTGGCGGTCGGCAGGCCGGTGGCGCGACGGAATTCAGCCATGACTTCGCGACCTGAATAGCCGTTTTCCGCGCCGCACGGGTCTTCGGCGTAGGCCAGCACGTGGTGCTGATCGCGGCACAGGGCGATGGCTTCCTTGAGTGACCAGGCGCCATTCGGGTCCAGGGTGATGCGCGCGTCGGGGAAGCGTTCGGCCAGTGCGGTCACCGCTTCGATTTCCTCTGCGCCGCGCAGGACCCCGCCTTTGAGCTTGAAGTCGTTGAAACCGTATTTGGCCTTGGCGGCTTCGGCCAGACGCACGATGGCGTCCGGGGTCATGGCCTGCTCGTGACGCAGGCGGAACCAGTCGTCGGCGTCGGCTTCGCTGCGGTAGGCGAGGTCGGTGCGGCTGCGGTCGCCGATGTAGAACAGGTAGCCGAGCATCTTCACTGCGTCGCGCTGCTGGCCTTCACCGAGCAAGGCGGCCACCGGCACGTCGAGGAACTGGCCGAGCAGGTCGAGCAGCGCGGCTTCCATGGCGGTTACAGCGTGGATGGTGATGCGCAGGTCGAACGTCTGCAGGCCGCGTCCGCCGCTGTCGCGGGTGGCAAAGGTGCGGCGCATGGCATTGAGGATGCTCTGGTATTGGCCGATGGGTTTGCCGATCACAAGGCTGCGCGCGTCTTCCAGGGTCTCGCGGATACGCTCGCCGCCGGGCACTTCACCGACGCCGATATGCCCGGCGCTGTCCTGCAGGATCACGATATTGCGCGTAAAGAACGGCCCGTGGGCGCCGCTGAGGTTGAGCAGCATGCTGTCGTGGCCGGCCACCGGAATCACTTGCAGACTGGTGACCACCGGGGCGTTGCTGGCGTGGTGCTGATGTTCTGTGTTCATGAAGAAGCGTTCCTTATTTGCTCAGGGCGGGGGCAGGGTGCAGCACGCTGGCGGTGTGGGCGCCGGGGCGGGTCTTGGCGAAAAACACCAGGATGGCCGCGAGGATCGACGTCCCGGCCAGCCCGTACAGGCCGCCCTGGATCGACCCGGTGGTCTGCTCCAGAAAGCCGAAGGTGGTCGGCGCGACAAACCCGCCGAGGTTGCCGATGGAGTTGATCAGCGCAATCACCGCCGCTGCGATGCGCGCATCCAGGTAGCCCTGGGGAATCGGCCAGAACAGCGACGACGCCGACTTGAAACCGATGGCCGCAAAGCAGATGGCGATGAAGGCGAAGATCGGCCCGCCGGTGGTGGAAAAGAACATCCCCGCGGCGGCAATCAACAGCGCCGTGGCCACCCAGGCCTGCTGGTGCTTGTATTTGCCGGCCAACGCCGCGAACGAGTACATCGCGATGATCGAGATCAGCCACGGAATCGAGTTGTAGAAGCCCACCTGGATGTCGCTCAGGTCGCCCATCTTTTTGATGATGCTCGGCAGCCAGAAGGTGGCGGCGTAGATGGTCAGCTGGATGCAGAAATACAAGGCGCAGAACAGCATGATCTGACGGTCCTTGAGCAAGGTGCCCAGGGTTGGCTTGACCGTGTTGGCGGCATCGCGCTCGCGTTGCTCGCGGTCGATCTCGCCCACCAGCGCGTCCTGTTCCTCACGGCTGAGCCATTTGGCATCGTGGGGTTTGGAGTCGAGCCAGAACCACACGAAAAAGCACAGCAGCACCGACGCCATGCCCTCGATGATGTACATCCATTGCCAGCCGTGCAGGCCCAGGCCTGTAATCTGCAACAGCACGCCGGACAGCGGGCCGGAGATCAGCGAGGCCAGCGCCGAGCCGCTGAGAAAGATCGCAATCGCCTTGCCGCGCTCCACGCCGGGCAGCCAGCGCGTGAAGTAATAGATCACCCCCGGAAAGAACCCGGCCTCGGCCACCCCCAGCAGAAAGCGCAGGATGTAGAAGTGGGTTTCGTTCTGGATGAAGGCCATCAAGGTGGCGGTGATGCCCCAGGTGAACATGATGCGGGTCAGCCAGATACGCGCGCCGACCTTTTGCAGCAGCAGGTTGGAGGGCACTTCGAACAGCGCGTAGCCGATGAAGAACAGACCGGCACCCAGGCCGTAGGCCGCGGCGCCGATGCCCAGGTCATGTTCCATGTGGGTGCGCACGAAGCCGATATTGACGCGGTCGATGTAATTGACGATGAACATGATCACGAAAAGTGGCAGCACATGGCGCTTCACTTTCTTGATCGCGCGGGCCAGCACGGAGTCGTGGGCAGGCGCAGCTGTGGCGGGGCTGGAAGGGGTCACGAGGTAGAACTCCCACTGATTATTGTTGTGCGGGTTGGGTTCAGGGTCGTCGGACATGTCTGACAACTTGCCAGACATCATACAACTGAGATTTTTAAAGTGGCAACCCCTATCTCCAGACCTGTGATGACCCCGGCGGACGCTGGCTTGCCTGGGATAGCTTCACATTGCTGTACCTGACGCACCGCAGTGTCTGCATCGCAGGCAAGCCAGCTCCCACAAAAGACAGGTGCATTTCGGGGAAAATTTGTTTGTTGTCATACAAGTTGCTGCTCAAGCAGGGTGCTAGTATTGCGCGGTCTTTTCGATGGACCCGCCCATGCTCACCGACCTCCCACGCAAGCGCTCCCAGGGCCTGGCCCATGACATCGTCAGCGACCTGACCCAGCAAATTCTGCTGGGGCAGATGGCGCCTGGCGAGAAGCTGCCGTCCGAGTCCGCCATTGTTGGCGAGTACGGTGTCAGTCGCACGGTAGTGCGCGAGGCGCTGTCGAAATTGCAGGCGGCCGGGCTGGTGGAAACCCGGCATGGTGTCGGCACGTTTGTGCTGGCGCGCGACTCGCGCCAGGGCCTGCACCTGACACACGACACCGCCGTGAGTGTGCGCGGCATCCTCGAACTGCGCATGGGCCTGGAAACCCAGGCCGCCGCCCTGGCAGCGCTGCGCCGCACCGACGCGCAGTTGCAGCAGATGCGCCAGGCCCTGGATGACTATCAGGATTCGCTGGGCAGCCACGACAGCAGCGTCGAACCCGATGTGCGCTTTCATCAGTTGATCGCCCAGGCCACGGGCAATAGCTACTTCACCGACGTGATTCAGCACTTGGGCCATTCGGTGATTCCGCGTTCGCGCATCAACGCTCAGGAGCGGGGTGATGCGGACCTGGTGCAACTGGGGCAATTGGCCAATCTGGAACACGAGGCGATTCTCAAGGCTATCCGCCGCCAGGATCCGGATGCGGCGCGTGCGGCCATGTTGCTGCATTTGAGCAATAGCCTGGAGCGTATGACCGGGGAGTAAGAGCGCCCCAGATCAAAAGCAAAAGCGCGGTGGCCCCGGAGCCGACCGGGGTTGTCTGCCGAACGCTGTACAAACTGTGGGAGGGGGCTTGCTCCCGATGGCTGAGTGTCAGTCAGCTTATTGTTAGCTGACCCACTGCTATCGGGAGCAAGCCCCCTCCCACATGTGATCTCCATGCATCAGATACAACACCGTCTGCTTTTGATCTGCTTGGCTTTGGCTTTTGATCGTGATCTGAGGCGCCCCGTCAACCACGCTGGCCGCACGCAGGCTTGAATCCGTGGGTAACCCGGCAGGACGCCGGGTTAGCCGCACTGGGCCATGGATGGCCCATTGCGGCGGCCCACGGATTCAAGTCTGCGTGCGGGCACACCGAGCGTGAGCGAGGTGCCGAGTGGTGGGGCAAGAGCCCTTTTGGTTACTTTTGGGGCTCTTTTCCAAAAGTGACCCGCCGTAAGGGCGGAACCCATATCAGCCATCACCCAAACAACGGATAAGTACCCCCACCCCCACCCCCACCCCAAAACTCCAGGAATTCCCCGACAAGAACTTCATGACCGCGCGAAAGAGTATTCCCAAGCGCCACATGGGAATACTGCCCGAACGCAGCGCGCGCTATTCAGCCTTGCCCTGCATCGGCCAGATCCGCTCCCGCTGCGTCTGCCCCAGCCACACCATGCCGTGCATGAACGTCTCGCGCTCTTGCGGTGTGGTCAGCGGGAACTGCGCCAGATGGGTATGCGCCATTTCCCGCACTTGCTCGAACCACGCCCGTTTATCCTCCTCATTATCAAACGCCTGCCCCTCCAGGACATGGGCGGGCATCAGCTCGCTCGGCTCCAGCGGCAATGCATCGCGAGTGAAGAGGCGCGCGTTAATGTTTGCGCTGCAGATCTCCACGGTCAAACCGGTAATGCCCTTGGCCAGCAGCTTTTTAAGCGGCTTGATCTTCTTGTGGGTCTGGGCGGCAAAGTTGGTCGACTTGAGCAGCGTGTTGTACTGCGGCTTGAAGTGGTTGATCAGCGCCGCTTCCGCCAGGGTGACCACCTCGTCGCGATTGAGGCGCACCGCGCGCAGCCGTTCGAAGTGCGCGTGATCCTCTTGCTCGCAGGCCTGGGGATCAAGGTTGAGGTCGCCGCCATTGCTGATCACGGTGCGCCCGTGTTCGAAGCGATACAGCAGCAGCGAAATTTCCAGCTCCGGGGTGTGGGTCGAGGCTTCGGCCAGGATGCGTTGCAGGGTGGTGTGGTTGAGCAAACGGTCAACGGCGGTCAGTGCGTTGACCTTGCCCAGGCCCTGGCCGACATACAGCACGTTCATGTCCCGTTGCTCGGTGTGCAGCGCACTGCTGGCGTTGGCGACCACGATATGGGCGGCGGTGATGACCTGGCGTGTGGCGGTGGTGATCAGCAGATGGGTGCCGTTGGGGGCGACCTGCACCTGCTCGATGGCGTCGCGATCCCCCGGCGTGATCGGCGGTATCTCGTAGCTGAAGGGGATCGGCTGCTCGCCGGTCTCGTCCATCACCAGGAAAAAACTGCCGTGCACGGTGCGGCCCTGCAACTGCAGATCGTAAGGATTGATCAGCACCCGTCGGCGCGCAGTGATCAGGTAGATATTGCTGCCGGCGATCATCTCCCGATAAAGGGCGTCATCCTTGGCCCGGTAGAGGTCGGCGGGGGTCAATACCGAGGGCGGGCTGGAGTAGAGATGGGTGGCACCTTCGGCCGAAAACTGTCGAAGAATGGAGTCCATGCTGTTCATCGTCGTGTCCTTGTGTGGCTGCGCACAGTGGCAGGGTGGAGCGCCATTTTGCCAAACTCGCGACGCGTCGGGCACTGGCCGAACGGTCAGGTACTCCCACCTTCTCCCGTATCGCCTTCAGCCGATCCCACAGCCGTGCTTGCCGTGCATCACGGCGTGCACACCAACGCCTGGCGCTCATAATTCAATGCCTTGTTCTGCGCCGGCAGCGCATAGTCTGCCGTGCAGCGGTGTTCGCCCCACTTGATCACCAAGCTGCCCTGATCCTGCTCCACCAACGCCAGCGCGTTGCCATTGGGGTCGGCAATCGCCAATTGCTTGCCCGCCGCATCTTCCAGCGAGGCGCCGAATGACAGCGGCCGGTGCTGCGCATCAAACAACTCGAACAACACCCGCCGGCCGGTGGTGCCGCTGTAGCGCGCCACCACAATGGCGCCCCGGCGCGGCACCCGTTGCTGGGTGGCGTTGGTGACTTCGACATTGGCGCCCAGGTCGCGGGTGTCCAGGCTGATCCAGTTGACCCGGTAGGGTTGCACCGTGGGGATGACCGCATAACCGTTGTATCCGGTCTCCACGCCGCTGTAGCTGCTGATTTTCGCCCCTGAAATGCCCGGCACCTCGGCCAGGGCGAAGGTTTCGCTGAGGGTCTGCCCCAGGTTGATTCCACCCGCGTGAGCCACCACCGAGCCTGCCACGTTGAGGTTCTGCGAGGTGTAACCCTGGCCCTGGTTGAAGCCGAAGCCGACGTCGCCCATGGACGTGCGGCTGTTGAGCGTCACCGAGCCGGAGTCACCGCTGGTGTCGCTATGGCCCGCCTGCACCGAATAGGAGGTGTCGCTGGCGTCGGCGACATAGCCATTGATGCCCGCCTGGGTTGTGGTGTTGCCATGCTGTCGGCTGCTGGTCACGAATGCCCGTGGCGCGCGGGCCTGGCCGCCCAGCGGAAAGGAGATCGACAGGTTGAGTTGAGTGTCGCTGCCTGACTCGCCCCAGGTCACGATCTGCTCGGTACGCGTCACGTTGAGGTTGTAGTTCAGGTCGCCCCAGTTGTTGCTGTAGCCGGCGGTAAAGTTGCGCGAGCCGCCGCGGTTCCAGTAGCGTTGGTCGCTGGCCGTCACGTACAGGCTGCCCAGTTCGCGGTTGCGGCCGATGCTCTGGTTGATGGTCAGGTCGGTGCGGGTCTTCGAGTGGCCGCCACGCAAGCGCAGGTCATCGCTGTTGTCCTGCACGTGGTCGGTGAGGGTGCGGTAGCCCTCGGTGGAGTAGCGGTAGGCGGCCAGGGTGAAGTTGGTGTCAGTGCCGGTGAAGGTCTTGGCGTACAGCGCCCGCACGCTGCTGCCCTGGGTGGTTTGCCCGTGTGCCTTGCTCGAGGAGTGCGTGGCGTCCAGGGAGAAGGCGCCGAAGGCGGTATTGCGGCCGGCGCCGAGCGACAGCGCGCTGTAGTCCTCGCTGGCCTGTACGCCGAGGATGCCGCTCAGGTTGCTGGTCAGGCCGTACGCCAGGGTGCCGCTGAGAAAGCGCGGCGACGCCAGCCCGTCGGCATTGCTGCTGAAGGTGCCCGCCGAGACGCTGTACTTGAGCTGGCCCTCGCGCACCATGATCGGCAGGCTGGAAAACGCCTGGGTGGTCACGCGGCGGCTGCCGTCGGCTTCGATCACGGTGATCTGCAGGTCGCCGTTGGAACCACTGGGGTAGATGTCGTTGATCTCGAACGGCCCCGGCGCGACGTTGGCGGTATAGAGAATGTAGTCGTTCTGGCGGATTTCCACGGTGGCGTTGGTCTGCGCCACGCCGCGGATGACCGGCGCATAGCCGCGCTCGCTGTCGGCGCGCATGCCGTCGTCGGAGGCCAGCTTGACCCCGCGATAGCGCACGCTGTCGAACAGGTCGGTGTCGGAGAAGATTTCACCGGCGCTGAACTGGCCCTTGATCGCCGTGACGTCGTGCTGCGCGTAGGTGCGGTTGCTGGTGAAGGTGTTCGAGCGCCCCGTGCCGCTGCTCAGATTGGACTCGTTGCGCAGGCGCCAGCCCCCCAGGTTGATACCGTTGCGCAGGCCAAGGTTAGTGGTGGTGCGCGTGGCGTAGTCGCCGGCGGTGCGGCTGCTGTTGAGCTGATAATTGATAAAGGCGGCGGGCACGCCTGCATCCCATAGCTGCGGGTCGACATAGCCGCGCAAGCCGCGCTGCATCGCCACTTGCGGTATGCTCGCCAACAGGCGCAGGCGACTGCTGTCGTAGCGCACGCTGGCGGCGTCGATCAGGTCGGCCAGGGCATAGCAGTCCTGCGGGTGTTGCGGGTCGAGTTTGCCTTCGGCCTCAAGGCGGGCCAGGTCGACACCCAGTTGCTTGAGCAGCTCCAGGTTCAGGCAGGCTTCGACCCGCTCGGTGTGCCGGTTGCGCTTGAAGTCGATATCGCGCCGGCCTACCAGCACCTCGTTGCTGTACAGATCGACGCGGTAGTTGCCCGGCAACACGCTGTCGGCGGCGAGCAGTTGTTGCAGGTCCACCTGCGACTGCGCGCCTTGCAGGAAGGTCGTGTTGAAGCCTTGCGCAGCGTCATCGGCCAGCGCTGGGGCGGGCACGCAGGCGACCATCGCCAGCCACAGCGTCTTCAATTTCAGTGCGCCACGCGCGGGGCTGTTGCTGGAAAGAAAAGACATGCGAAGACCTGTGGCATCCCGGATTGGCAGACAGGCGCGCACGCACGCAGCTACGCACGTGAAGTGAGCCTGTGGGTGAGAGAAACGGCTTAGGGGTTGAGGCGTGATTCGGTCGCGGACACCGAGGTCGAAGCGTTACCCGACAGCGTTGCGCTGTAGTGATTCTGCGCGCCGTAGTCATTGATGCTGGAGAACGACAACAGCACCGGGCCAGGGTGGAGGGGCCCGCCGAGCGGGAAGGTGCGGACCTCGCCGGGCGCAATCATGGTGGAGTCGCTGGCCAGTTGCGTCTGCACTTTAAGATCGGCCATGGACACGTGGTACAGCGTCGGGTTCGTCACCTGCACACCCTGTTTGACCAGGCGCCACTCAAGTTGCGCCGGTGCCTGCAGCGCGCTGCCTGGCAGGCCCGCAGGCCGGTAGAAGATCTTGATGCGTTGGCGGATGGCCAACTGCAAGGTGTTTTCGGTTTCGCTGGCCCTGGGGATTTCCTGCACGTTGAGCCACACCACCGACTCACGGTCCGTGGGCATGCCGGCGCCTTCATAGAGAATGCGCAACAGTTGCTGCTCCTTGGCAAACACCCGCGCCAGCGGCGGGGTGACGGCGAAAGGCGCACGGCTGGCGCCGGCATCATTGTCGTCGACCCAGGACTGAATCAACACATCCTGATTGCCGTTGCGCACGGTGATATTGGCTTCCTTGTGGTCGCCATCGAACACGATGCGGGTGGCATTCAGGGAAATGCTGGCGGCGGCGTGGCTGGCCATAAGCATGCCCAGCAGCCCCAGGCATGCAGCGAAAGAACGAGGCAGCATGAGGGTTATCCTGTGGTATCAAAAAGGCTTGAACAATGGCGAGGCCGCAGGGCCTCGCACGTCGCGCGCGGGTTATTCGTATTGCAGGATGAACGGCAGGGTGGCATCACCGCGACCGGCGGTGGATGCACCGGCGGCGCCGGTGGTGACGTAGGCGGCTGCGAAGCTCAGGGTGGCATCGCCGCCGGTACCGCTGGCGCTGTGCATGCTGCTTTCGATGCGTGCGGTGGTTGGCGAGCTGAGGTTGATCAGGCTGCCTTTGCTGTCGAGCAGGGCAATACCGACGTTTTGTGCGGTGGCCGAGCCCGGGGTCAGGGCCAGCACGTTCTTGCCGGTGACCAGGCCCGAACCGCCGTTGTTGGCGTCAAAGATCATCGCGACCTTGGTGCCCTGGTTGCAGTTGACGTTCAGCTTGAAGTCCTTGGCAGTCACACGGCCTGCGGTCGGGTTTTCTGCAGTGCCCATGTCCTTGATCGAGACGTTGCCCATGTCCACCGAAATGGTACGGTCGGAGTTGGCACCGTCGACCGAACACGCATCATTGTTGATCACGCCGGTGAAGGTGATTTTGCCGCTGCCGCCCAGGATTGGCTTTGGTGTTTCGCCTTCGGCGAAGGCTGCGCCGCTGGTGCACAGCATGGCCGAGGCAAGAACAGCCAGGGAGAACTTCTTCATGATGATGTCCGTCAGTGTTAGTTGGAGAAAATGCGGTTGTTGAACTGCCGGGAAAGAATAGAAAGTTCGAGGCCTGGAGAAAATAAGACGATTCTTATAAGCCGCGAAAGTTGCTTTGCGGACCGCTGAAAACGCAGCGGGAGAGGGGCCAAGCCATTGGCGAGAATGGCTTGCCAGTGCGGGCTTAGTTGAAAATATTGCGCGCCAGGCAATAAGCGAGAAGGTCCTGATCGCTGCTTACTTCAAGTTTGCGCATGGCCGATATTTTTTGCGCGCTGATGGTTTTGGAACTTCGATTCTGATGACGGGCAATATCGCTCACGCTCAGGCCGGATATAAACAGGCGCAGAATTTCGAACTCTTTGGGCGACAGGCTGGTGAAGCGTTCGTCGATGGCCGTGATTGTCTCGATCACCGAGGTCCTGGGCGGTTCCAGGCTGCGGTACGGGCTGCGCTGCGCAATTGCCTGGAGTGCCAGTTCAATCTCGGTGTGCAACTGGCTTTTCTGGATGATGCCGACCACGCCCAGCTCCTGCAGGCGGGTGAGGATCAAGTGGTTGGAAATCATCGTCAGGATCAGCACCTGCACCTGTGGAAAGTGCCGTTTCAGGTATTCCACCAGCTTGAGGCCGTCGCCGTAGGGCGAGTCACCCGGCATGTTGTAGTCGGTAATCACGATGTCCGCGCCCTGGCGCTGCAACAGCTCGATCAAACCGGCCGAGCACACCGCCTCGCCGACCACTTGAAAGCGCGTGTCGCGCTCCACCAATTCGCGTACGCCCAGCAGCACGATCGGGTGATCGTCCGCGATAACCACGTTGAATGTTTTCATAAGGACCGTCCGTCATGCCGGTTCAGAGGGGGGAGCGTGCCCGGGCTGGAGTGTTTCCAGCACGGCCGACAGTCGTTGCATTACAGCGTTTATCTGGTCTTCCAGTACGGGGTCGAGCAGTCCATGGTCCAGTGCGGTTTCCAGTTCGATGCAGGCCTGGGCGAGGTCGAGCGCCTGCACGGCACCGAGGGCGCCGGCGGCCGCATGCAGTAATTGACCCAGGCTGCGCACATCGCGCTGCGCCAGTGCCGCGCCGATGCGTTGCAGGTCCTGGCGCATGCTGCTGATGAACAGCGCACGCATTGCGTCCGACAGCTGCACGCGGTCGACGAAGGCGGCGATGGGCACTTCCGGCGGCGGCTTGACCTGGCACAGCTTGATCAACTGGGCGCGCAGGGTTTGCAGGCTCAGCGGTTTGACGATCCAGGCGTTCATGCCCACCGCCAGGCAGCGCACGCCTTCCTCGCGCATCGCGTTGGCGGTGACGCCGATGATCGGCAGGTGCGGGTCGTGCTCGCGCAGGGTTCTGGCCAAGTCATAGCCATTCATCAGCGGCATGTTCACGTCGGTCAGCACCAGGTCAAAGGCCTGCGGTTGCCACAGTTGCAGCGCCTGCTCGCCGTTGTCGGCCAGGGTCGCCGAGCAACCGAGCGCCGCCAGTTGTTCCTTGATGATCGCCTGGTTGACCGGATTGTCCTCGGCCACCAGGATGCGCAGCCCCAATTGCCCGGCGCTTTGCCGGCGGGCGGCTGGCGGTTGCTCGTGCTTGCCGTGCTGTGCCAGCGACACCGTGGTGGCGAGGGCGCGCAGGTCGTGCAGGTCGACCACCCAGCCCTGGGCGGTATGCAATGGCGGGCTATGGGCGCCCGGCACGCATTGCACGCGCTGGCCGGGCCAGGGCTGCGCGGGCGTGTCCGGCAGCAGGTCGACCAGCACCCCCCCATGGCGCGGGTCAGGTTCCTGACCGGGGGCGGCAAGGTGGGCGGCGATGCCCAGGCGATTGAGCCAGTCGGTCACCGATTGGGCCAGCTCGCGCACCGGCGCCTGCACATACACCGCTGTGGTGCTGGGCTCGATCAGCGGCGGCTGGGTCAGCGCGCCGCCGCACAGCGGCAGGCGTATTTTTAAGGTAAAGCTGCTGCCCAGCCCCGGCTCGCTGACCACCCGGATCTCGCCGTCCATCATCTGCGCCAGCCACCGGCAAATCGGCAGGCCCAGGCCCGCGCCGCCTTCGCTGGCGGTGGCCGGCGCCTGGTAGAACAGGTCGAACAACTTGGCCTGCTGAGCCTCTGCAATGCCGGCGCCGGAGTCGGTGACCTGCCATTCCAGCTCGACATGGTCGCTGTCGCGCGCCGTGACCCTGGCGCGAATCACCACGCGCCCGATGTCGGTGAACTTGATCGCGTTGCTCACCAGGTTATTCAGAATCTGGCGGATGCGCATGGGGTCGCCCAGTACGGCGTCCGGCAACTGTGCGTCAATGCAGCTGTAGAGCTGCAAACCCTTGCGGCGGGCGAAGGCCGCGTAGGTGTGCAAGGTGTCTTCGAGCATGTCCAGCGGGCAGAACTCCACGGCTTCGATCGCCATTTGCCCGGACTCGATCTTCGACACGTCAAGCACGTCGCTGATCAACTGGAACAGGGTGGCCGATGAGCGCTGGATGGTCTGCAGGTAGGTTTGCTGGTGCGCGTCAAGATCGGTCAGGCCGAGCAGCTCCAGGGTGCCGAGCACGCCGTACAGCGGCGTGCGGATCTCATGGCTCATGGTCGCCAGGAACAGCGTCTTCGCCTCGTTGGCGGCATCGGCGGCGCGGCGTGCATCTTCCAGCGCCTGGGCATCGTCGATGTGCCGGGTGATGTCGTTGAACGCATACAGGCGCACGTCCTCGGCCTGATAGCGGGTCGACACGAAGCCGATCTGCAGGTGCCGGCCTTCGATCTCCAGGTGGATTTCGCCGCTGTCGGCACCGTCATGGGTGCCGGCCATGGCGGCCACCAGGCGTGCAGTGCCTGGCCATTGTTGGGCGCGCTGGTTTTCGATGAGTACCTTTCCATCGCTGCGCCGTACCACGCACAGACCGGTGGGCGCGGTGTCGATGATCACGCGGCTGAACGCCACGCTCTCGGCAATGCGCTCATGTGCCAGGCGCGCCGGGTTGATCACCTGGCGCCGATACCAGCGGCTGCCGCCCCAGCCCAGTGTGACCAGGCCGACGAGGAACAGCGCCAGGGTGCTCAACGGCCACAGCGCCGAGTGGAAGAAGTGCGAGTAGTTCAGGCCATACACCGCGCTCCAGGGTTGCTCGCCGGGCTGGGTGATCTTGAATTCAAAACCGTCGGCGGTGAAATGCACGCCATCGCCGAGCGGCGCCTGGGTCGCTGGCCCGACCAGCCGGCTGCCGTCCGGCGCAAACAGGGTAAGACGGTCAAACGCGGAGTGTTCGAGCACCCGTTGTACGTCGTCGACCCGGGACAGGTCGAGCAAGGTGCCGACCACCGACTGCTCCGGGCTGTCGAGCGGCAGGCCGATGTAGGCCAGCAGATCATCGGGCGCCGGGCCCGCTTGCCAGTACACGCGGTTGGGTTCCAGCGGCTGCGGCGTCTGCTCCAGGGCTTGCTGGACTGCGTTGACCTGTGCGACCAGATTGCCGGTGTCTTCGTTGTTTTCGCGACGCTGGTAGCCCACCGATGGAACCGTGATGGTGTAGCGGGTATGCCGATCGAGGAGGAAGGTTTGCGGCGCCTCGTACGGCGACGACGACCAGAAGGCGCTGTAGTAGCTGGTCAGGTGCGCGCCGAGGGCGAAGATCTGCGGTCTGGCGGCGGCGCCGACTTCCTGTTCGTCGAACTTGACGCCGAACGGCACTGAAAACGAATACTTCTGCCCTTCGTACAAGGTGCGCCGGGTGTCGACCATGCGGCTTTTGAGGCTGACCTGCACATGGGTGGCGCGCAGCAGCTCGGCCTGGATGCCGGGATGGGTGAGGCTGCGCAGGTAGGACTCCTGCTCCTGCAGGTTTTCCATCAGCCGCGCAAAGTGAAAGCGCGTGGCGCCGTAGCGGGTTTCGATGGCCCGTTGCAGCGACCAGTAATTGGTGAGCACCAGCAGCAACGCAATGCCGATCAGTACCATCAGGCCCTTGTTCAGGCGCAGGGAGCTACGGGTGAAGGCTTCGAGGACCGCGTTGTTGTGCTTCATCAAGGGTTTCCGCAGGCGCAGGAGAAATCGGCACTGGATGGAGCTTACTCCTTATAAAAGGGCAAATAATCCGGGGCCGTCTGCTAGTGAGATGTCGCAGGGCCATCATTGTTCAGTAGTTGCTGAAATTGCTCTGAAGACACGGCGTGGGAGATCAGGAAACCCTGCACCTGGTTGCAGTCGATCTTGCGCAGCAAGGCCAGTTGCTGGGGCGTTTCCACGCCTTCGGCGACCACCGTCAGGCCGAGCTTGCGGCCCAGGGCAATGATGCTTGCCAGGGCCTGGGCGATGCCTTCGTTGTCGTGGCTGCCCTGGACCAGCGCCTGGTCGATCTTCAATTCTGTAAAGGGCGTGGACACCAAGTTGAGGTACGAGCTGTAACCCTTGCCGAAATCATCCTGCGACAGGCCAAAGCCCTTGATGCGCAGGCGACAGGCACCGGCGTAGAAATTACTGATGTCCTGGGGCACCGAGCATTCCATCAATTCGAAGCAGATCAGCCCTGGGATGCCGTCGTGGTGCAGCACGAATTCCAGCAGGCGGTCGGCCAGGTCGTGGCTGTTGAGCAGGTGCGTGGGCAGGTTGATCGACACCGGAATTTCGTAGCCGCGCTGGCGCCAGCGCTCCTGGGCCTGGATCGCCTGCTTGAGCATCAGCCACAGCAGGCGTTCTTCCAGTTCGAACGCTTTGATCGCCGGCAGAAACGCGGCCGGCAGCATCACGCCTTGCTCGGGGTGCATCCAGCGCACCAGCGCTTCGGCGGCGACGATGCGCCCGTTGGCCAGGGATTTTTTCGGCTGGAACCACGCCTGCAACTGGCCGCTGCTCATGGCCTGCAGCAGCGCGTGACGGTCGATGTCCAGGTGCTCGGCCAGCGCCGGGCAGGGCTTGCGCACCTGGTTGTGCAATTGGTCCACCAGGCTGCGCAGGGCGTCGATGGCGACCGGTTTGGAGATCAGTCCGATCACCTCCACATCGAGGTTCTTCGCCACCAGGCTTGCGGCCATCAGCATGCGCCGCGACGCCGCGCTCATGATCGCCAGCGCCGGTTTGCAGCGCAGGCCGGCCAGGCACTGGATAAATTGCACGCCGTCCATGCCGGGCATCAGCAGGTCGGTCAGCACCAGGTCGAAATCCCTCTGGCGCAGGCGCTCCAGCGCTTGCTTGCCGTCCAGGGCCGCTTCGAGCCTGAAATCCCCCAACTCACCGAGCAGGTGCTGCAGGTAGATGTGCTGCAGGGGGTGATCCTCGACAATCAGAATACTAATGGGCTTCATGGGTGATCCGTGCATAAGGCGCCAGGGAGTTGAAGAGAGCCCGCAACGCAAAGGGTTTGACCAGGCAATGGTTCATGCCTGCGGCCAGGCACAGGTCGGCCTCGCCGCGCATGGCGTTGGCGGTGGCCCCGATGATCGGCAGCGGGCAGCCCTGGCGGCGCAGTTCGCGTGCCAGTGCGTAGCCGTTGAGGTGGGGCATGTTCACGTCGGTCAGCACCACATCGAAGTGGCCGGCGGCGTACAACTGCAAGGCTTCGCGGCCGTCGGCGGCCAGCTCCACGGTACAGCCGAGCTCCTCGAGTTGGTCGCGCAAGATCAGTTGATTGATGACGTTGTCTTCGGCCACCAGCAGGTGCAGGTTGAGTTGGCTCAGGTCGCGCGGGCGCGTCTGTGCATCGGTGCGGGCCACCCACAGGCCCTGTGCCTGGCTGACGGCCTGGTGAATTGCGCTGAGGTGATTGAGGTTGACGTGCCAGCCGCCGGCGTCGACCTCCAGCGCCGTGCACGCGCTG
Source organism: Pseudomonas sp. Leaf59 (assembly GCF_920984685.1). Lineage (NCBI taxonomy): Bacteria > Pseudomonadati > Pseudomonadota > Gammaproteobacteria > Pseudomonadales > Pseudomonadaceae > Pseudomonas > Pseudomonas sp. Leaf59. Next base: position 370,634 of record NZ_CAKLBR010000003.1, read on the forward strand.
GCGCTCACGTGGATCACCGGGCCCGGCCAGTCGGGCACCAGCGAGGGATCGACACTGCCGGGGTGCACTTGCAGCAGCAGGTGATTGTCCGCCAGTGTCGGCAGGCCGGCCTGGGCCCGTGCGCCCCAGCGGCGCAACCAGCCGCTGATGGCGTGCGCCAGTTCCGGGATCGGCGAGACCACGTAGACGGTTTCGGCCAGCAGGGGGGGCATGGGGTCGGTGGGCGCTTCTTCCAGCGGCAGGATCAGGCTGAAACTGCTGCCCAGGCCCAGCTCGCTGACCATGCGGAGGTTGCCGTTCATCAACTCGGTGAGGCGCTGGCAGATCGGCAGGCCCAGGCCGGTGCCGGCAACCACGTTGGTGTTGCCTTCACTCTGGTAGAACGGCTCGAAGATCCGCGCCTGGTCTTCCTGGGCGATGCCTTTGCCGGTGTCCGACACCTGCCACAACAGGCTGGAGCGTTCGCCGTCGCGGCCCAGCACCTTGACCCGCAGCACCACGCGGCCGTAGTCGGTGAACTTCACCGCGTTGCTGAGCAGGTTGTTGAGAATCTGGCGCAGGCGCGTCACGTCGCCGATCAGCCGCTCGGGCAGTTGGGGGTCCAGGCACGCATACAGTTGCAGGCCTTTGCCCTGAGCCGCTGCGGCATAGCCCTGGATGATGTCGTGGACCACCTCCAGCGGCGAGAACTCGCTCAACTCCAGGGCCAGTTGCCCGGCTTCGATTTTCGAAACATCCAGCACGTCGCAGATCAGCTGCAACAGGGTCGAGGACGAGCCTTCGATGGCTTGCAGGTAGTCTCTCTGCTGTGCGTCCAGGTGCGTGCGCGCCAGCAGTTCGAGGGTGCCGAGCACGCCGTACAGCGGCGTGCGGATTTCATGGCTCATGGTTGCCAGGAACAGGGTCTTGGCTGCATTCGCCGCATCTGCCGACTGCCGCGCGTCTTCGAGCGCCGCCTCGACCTGCTTGCGCGTGCTGATGTCGCTGAAGGCGCAAAACAGCACATCTTCGCCGCGATAGCGGGTGGGGGCACTGCTCAGGTACAGGTGGCGACCGTCGACGGTTTCAAAGTAATCGCAGTGCTCGCTTGCCTGCGCGTCGAATGCCTGCTCGATCCAGCCGGCGCGCAGGGCCTCGCGCTCGGGGCCGTCGCCCAGCCATTGCTGGGCCAGGGTGTTTTCCAGCACCACCTGGCCATCGGTGCGGCGCAGCACACAGAGGGCGACGGGGGCGGTCTGGATCACGTCGCGGCCGAACGCTTCGCTTTCGATCAACGCCTGGATGCGATGGATCGAGGGAATGATGAAGCGCTGGTCGACGCGGCGCATCACCAGCCAGATCAGCGCCAGGCTGCACAGGCAGAACACCAGCGAGCCGAGCAATTGTTTCCACAGCCCGGTGACTACTGCGCGCAGGTCGATGGAGTACATCAGTTGCCAGTCCGAGGACTTCAGGTGTTTGCGAATCACCAGGTGATCGGGCAGCCAGCCGTTGCCGACGAAACCGAAGAAGCTGTCTTCCCGCGGTTTGAGAGGTTGCTGGCGCAGCTGCGCATCGGCGCGGTTGCTGAACACCAGCATGCCTTGGGAGTTGAGCATCATGAACTCACCGGCGCTGTGATCGCCCAGGGCCTGGGACACTCCGCGGCTTTCCATTTCCAGGCCCAGCCAGCCGGAGGCGGGGTCGCGGTCGTCGAGGCGAATGAAGATGTAGAGGTGCGAGTGTTGCTCGGTCTTGTCGCTGAGCCACAGTTCCTTGAGCGTGGCCGGGTCGCTGTGTTGCAGCGCTTTGAGGCGATTGTGCATGCACCTGGAAATCGGCAGCACCTGTGCGGTGGCGTCATACAGCCGTGTGACCTGCGGCACGGGGCTGGCGCTCACGTAGAGCAGGTTGACCTGTCTGGCCTTGAGGTAATCGCGCATGCGCGTGGTCAGCCAGAGGCTCCACTGGCTGCCCGGCGTGTCACCCAGTTGCAGGTGTTGTTCTTCTGCGGAGGCGGGGTAGATCGGCGAGCGCTTGCGTACCGCCGACAGGCTGAGGCTTTCGAGCAGGGCCTGGCGGTTGGTGAAAAAGGTGTGGGCTTGGGCGATGGCGCTGCTCATGTAGCCGCGCCGTTGCGAAATATCGTTGTTGAAGGTGGACAGCAGGAAGGTGTAGACCCCGCTGAGGATGCCGATCAGCAGCACGGCCGCGAAGATTCGCAACAGCCGCCTGGCGGCTTCGGGTCGGGAAAGGACGGGGTTGATCTGCAGCAGGTAACTTTTCAATCGCATCGGCGCACTGTAAGCAGGCGTGTGCGCCGGGGGCATAAGACGATCCTTAAAAGCCGGCTACTTGTAGTACATATCCACCACCACGGCGCCCTCGAACGGGCCGGGAATCGGCAGGGAGCGCCATTTCAGATCGGCGCGAAATTCATCGTGGCTCTGGCCCAGGCCCATCAACTGCTGCAGGGTGAACCAGGTATTGAACGCCAGCGGCTGCTGGCTCTCGGCGCGTGACAGCGAGATGCCCAACGAACGGTTGTTGTCCGGCACCAGCAGGCCGTTGATCACGCTGCCGCCGCCCGCCGTGCTGGCGAAGCGCGCGCTGACGGTGTAGGGGGTGTCGCAACCCTTGCGCAGGTTCAGGCTGAAGTTGGCGCTGCTGGCGACTTCGCCGATGGCCGCCTGGCGCGAGGGCGTGGGGAAGGTGACCACGCTGGGGGTGATGGTCAGGTCGGGGGTGCAGGGCACGAAGCGGATGTCGTTCATGCCGGTGACCACGTAGTTGAAGTTGCTGTTGGGCCGAGAGTTGAGCCCCTGCACGCCGTCCAGTTGAAACACGCGATAGGACGTGAGGGTGCTCGCCTGGCCGCTGGGGGGCGTGGGGTCGTATTTTTCGATGAACACGCTGAAGTTGAGGGTGAAGCGCGCCTTGTCCCAGCCGATGCAATTGGACGTGCAGCCACGGTCGGAATAGAACCCGGTGCTGACCTTGCCGCTGCTTTGGGTGATCGGCTGGTTGTTATAACGGATGCCCACGCGAATCCCCTTGCCGATGCTGACGTTTGCCGGGTTGACGTAGAAATACACCAGCTCGCGGCCAACGCGGTAATCGTCCTTGCAGATCACGTTGGTGGAACGTGGCCCGGACTCCCAGATAATGGTGCCGTTGGGCGCGTCGGCGGCCACCGCCAGCGCGGTGCCCAGCGCTTCCTGGGTGATGATCGAGTCGGTGCCGTCCTCGCGGCACGCCAGCGCATGGCTGGTGGCAGGCAATACGGCGCAGGCCCACAGCAGCAGCGGCAGGCAGCGTTTGATAAGTGACATGGGGGCCTCGTGTTGGTTACTTGAGCGCCGCGCTGTGGCGGGTCTGCAAGCCGATATCGTTGATGTTGGTGAAGTGCAGGGTGGCGCCTGCGGACAAGGGGCGCGGTGCGGCCAGGGTTTTGCTCTCGCGGGGTTTGAGCAGCAGGTAGTCGCTGAGCACCTGGGTGTCGGTGTGCACGTCCACCAGCGACAGGTGAAACGCGCTGGGGTTGCTCACCGTAACGCTTTGCCCGCCGTCACTGCGCCATATCAACTGTGGCAGCGCCTCGGCTGAACCGCCCTTGAGCGTGGGCGGCCGATAGAGCAGCTTGAGCCGCTGGCGAATCGCGAACTGCACGGCGTTGGGGCTTTCCGGTTTCCGAGGGATTTCCATGATGTTGAGCCACAGCAGCGATTCACGGTCGCTGGGCAGACCTTCGCCGGCGTACAGAATGCGCAGCTTGTGATGCTCGCCGGCGCCCAGCTTTACCAAAGGTTCGGTCGCGGCGAACAGCACCGTGCGGTCGTCGGGAGCGTCGCCGGTGATCCAGGTTTGCACCACCATTTCACGGTTGGCCTGGTTGACCACACTGATGCTGGCGTCCCTGTCCTGGCCGAAATAGATCAGGCGCGTGCCTTCGATTTTCAGCGCCGCATGCGCGGGCGGTGGCGCGAGGGCCAGCAGCGCACCGGCCAGAAGCAGCATTCTGAGTAGGAACATGAGCACGGGAACATCCATGGAAGCGTAGGGGAACGCAGGCCATGGTAAGGAGAGGGCGGCGCGATGGCTTTGAGGCGATTCTTAAAAGCACTTGCCTTGGGCGCGCCCGCGCTGTGCCGTTTCAGAATCGCCTTAAAGTCAGGTCTGACCCGTGACGGTTAACGTGGTCGACGTTGAATGATCGACGTTGATGCCCAACTGTCAGGTTTACCCTATGCCCAATAAAGCCTTACGCCTTGTGATTGCCGATGCCGAGCTGCTGCCTCGGATCAAGATCGAGAAAATGCTCAACCAGCTGGGCTATCACCGTATCGCCCCGCTGAGTTCGTTCGATGAGCTGCAGGCGTTGACGCGCGCGGGCGGTGTGGCGTTCGACCTGTTGATCATCAATACGGCGCTGGTGCATTCGCGGCAGATCAACCTGTTGAAGTACTGCCACGACAACCCCTTGATCCGCCACACGCTGATCTACGACGGGCAATGCGCACAGCCCTCGATGATGTCGGTGTCGGTGAGCCAGACCCTTCACCTCGCCCTGTCGCAATCGCCGGACTTCAACTCGCTGCGCTGTTGCATGGAGATTGTCGACCCGACGCACAGCCTGCCGCTTGTCGAGCGGCCAACCTTGCGCGCGGTTGACACACGGCCGAGCCCACCTGCTGCCTTGCCGCGCACACCGTTCAAGGGCGATGCGGCGGTGGTGGCGTGCGCGGTGGGGTTATCGCCCAAAGGCTGAGGGCAGCTATTTCAGGTAACCGCACTGTTGGGGGCCGCTATCCAGACCGTCACACGGTTGTGGCAAGCCCGCTCGCCACGACAGGTGTGGCGGCGCCTGGCGGGATTGATAGGCTTCGAAAGCGCTACTTGTCCTTGCGCGCGTCCATGGTCTTGCGATGCTCCGCCAGGAACGGCTGCTCGGCCGGGTCAAAGCGATCGATCCCGGCGGTGAAGCGGTGCCAGTACGGATACAACGGCTGGCGCCGCGTGACGGCCTCGATGCGCGATGACTGTTCCTCGGTGAGTTTCAGCTCGGTGGCGGCCAGGTTGTCGCGCAGGTGCTCCTCGGTGCGGGCGCCGATGATCAGCGAGGTGATCCCCGGACGGTCCTTGAGCCAGGCCAGGCAGGTGCGTGCCACCGATACGCCGTGCTCGTCACCGACGGCGGCGAGGGTCTCGATGATGTCCAGCGCGCGTTCCTGGTCATGCACGTAGGGTTCCGGCCAGTCGCTGCCCTGGCGCGTGTTGGCCGGCGGCTTTTGCCCGCGTCGGGTGGAACCGGTCAGCAGGCCTTCGCCCATCGGGCCCCACACCAGGGTGCCGATGTTCTGGTCCAGCGCGAGCGGCAGCAGTTCGTACTCGGCCTCGCGGGATTCCGGGGTGTAGTAGATCTGCTGGGTGATGGGCTTGAGCATGCCATGCAACTCGGCCTTGCCCAGGGCTTTCATCATTTGCCAGGCGGTGAAGTTGCTGGTGCCGAAGTAGCGGATCTTGCCCGAACCCACCAGCAGGCGCAGGGCTTCGAGGGTTTCCTCGATCGGCGTCAGGCCGTCCCAGTTGTGCAGTTGATACAGGTCGATGTGGTCGGTGCCCAGGCGCTTGAGGCTGGCTTCGCAGGCGCGAATCAGGTGGTAGCGCGAGGAGCCGGAGTTGTTCGGGTTGTCGTCCACGGGGCTGCGGCCCTTGGTGGCCAGCAGGATGTCGTGGCGCTTGTCGCCCAGGGCCTTGCCGACCACTTCCTCGGCCAGACCGTGGGAATACAGGTCGGCGGTGTCGACCATGTTCACGCCCGCTTCGAACGCGATATCAAACATGCGCCTGGCCTGGGGCACATCCACCGCGCCGCATTTTTCGAACTCGGCGCGCCCGCCGAAGGGCACGGTGCCCAGGACGATTTCGGATACCAACAAGCCCGAATGGCCCAGTTGTCGATACTGCATGTCGCCTCCTGTTTCACATTGAACGTAGGGTTGTGAACGACACAGGGCGCGATAGTTTGAATTTTTTTACCTGAAAAAACGCCGAGCTGTTGCTGGCTAGAACACCGCCTTGACCTGCAGCCCCAGCAGCAGGGCGTTGTCGATGTGTTCGCCGGTAAACGCGCCTGGCTCGATGATGTATTGCACATCCGGGCGCAGGCTCAGCCACGGCGTGGCCTGGTAGCCGTAGCTGAGTTCGATCAGTTGTTCGGCGCTGTCCAGTCCGTCAAAGCCGGCGCCGACCCGACTGCGCGGGTTTGGCACGGCGCGCCCGTAACCGAGGGCGAGGGTATCGCGCGGCCTGCCGGTGAACGGCTGGTACAGCACCACACCGGTGCCGTACCACTTGCTGAACGGCGAGGCCGCTTCGCTGGCCGCCGAGTACTGACCGAACACATGCAGGCTGCGGCCCTTGCTCACGTCGCTGGCCCACACCGCCTGATCCATCAACAGGTAGTGACCGCTGCGGCCGCTGACCTGCCGGTCGCTGCCGATGCGTTTCACCTCGGAGCTGTCGTGGTAGTAACCGAGCTTGTATTCGCCGGGCAGGGCGCCTGCGTGTTTGTACACCAGCTCGACCGGCACGACGGTGCCGGTGGTGCGTTTGGGCCCCAGGTGCCAGGCGCGGCTGGCGTTGCCGTTGCTGTCCGGGTCGACGTTGAACGCCGCCACCCGCAGTTGCCAGGCCGGGGAAAAGTCGTATTTGAGCCGCACGCCCAGACGCGCATTCGGGTAGTTGGTCCAGCCACTGCCGCCGGACATGTTCAGCGGGTGGCCGCAGAGTCCGGCGTTCATGAAGTTGCACAGGATGCCGCTGTCCAGGCCGCCGAGGTCGTTGCCCATGGCCATGTAGCCGAGCTTGACGTTCAGCGCCTGGGTGAACAGCGTGCGTTCGTAACTCAATTCGGTGAGCCGGGTGTAGAGGCCGCCGTAGTTTTCCTGGATCGGCAGGCGGTTGCCCACCAGGTCCTCGGAGGCGCTGTTGCCACGGCGGTCATTGACGGTCAGTTGAATACGGTCGTTGTTGCTCAGACCGTAGAGCTTGCCGAGATCGAACTGCACGCCGAGCTTGAGGTTTTGCGAGTAGCGCGCCGAACGGTGCGTGCCGCCCTTGGCGTTGTAGGCGGTCTCGCCGCTGTAGTCGCCGGTGAAGCGGATACCTTGCGCTTCCAGTTCACGGCGCAGGCCGCCCCAGTCGCCGGTGAGGGTGGTGTTGTCGGCGTATGCGGGCAGTGCGGTGGCAAATGTCAGGCCCAGCAGCAGGCCGCCGAGTCGGGGGTCGGAAAAAAATGCAGTCATGGGGGGACTTCCAGACAGAAGGCGCGGTGCCGCGAGGGACACCGCGCGCGCAGGGTTATGGCAGGGCGTAGGCGATCACGTAGTCGCCACGGTCGGTGGACTGGCGAGCGCCGCCAGCGGTGACCACGATGTACTGCTTGCCGGTTTTGGGCGAGACGTAGGTCATCGGGCCGCCCTGGCTGCCCACGGGCAGGCGGGCTTTCCACACTTCGTCACCGTTGCCGCTGTTGAAGGCGCGCAGGTAGAAGTCCTGGGTGCCGGCGATGAAGATCAGGCCGCCCTGGGTCGACAGGGTGCCGCCCAGGGTGGGCAGGCCGATCTTGATCGGCAGGTGCATGCGGATGCCCAGAGGGCCGGTGTCTTCCACCGTGCCGACCGGCACTTGCCAGGCGATTTTTTGCGTCTTCATGTCAATCGCGGTGAGGGTGCCGAACGGCGGCGCCTGGCACGGAATGCCGGCCACCGACAGGAAGCGGTTCTTGTTCACCGCATACGGCGTGCCCTTGAGCGGCACGGCGCCCATGCCGGTGTTCAGTGCTTCACCACCGGAGGCGGCCAGCGCCTTGTTCTGCGACGGCACCATCTGGATCCACAGGCCCAGGCGCATGTCGTTGACGAAGATAAAGCCGTGCACCGGGTCGGTGGAGAGACTGCCCCAGTTCATGCCGCCGAGCGAACCCGGGAAGCTCAGGGATTTGTCGGTGCCCGGTGCGGTGTAGAGGCCGTCGTAGCGCATGCCCTTGAAGTCGATGCGGCACAGCAACTGGTCGTACGGCGTGGCGCCCCACATGTCCGATTCGCTGAGGGTTTGCGCGCCGATCTGCGGCATGCCGACGGATTTAGGCTGGGTTTTCGCGTAGGGCTCGTTGGGAATGTTGGCGGCCTTGACCGGCACTTCCTGCACATCGGTGAGCGGTTTGCCGGTGGCGCGGTCAAGCACGTAGATCTGCCCGGCCTTGGTGCCGATCACGACTGCCGGCACGGCTTTGTCGCTGCCCGGTGGGGTGAAGTCGATCAGGCTCGGCTGCATTGGCAGGTCGAAGTCCCACAGGTCGTTATGGACGGTCTGGTACACCCATTTTTCCGCGCCGGTGGAGGCGTCCAGCGCCAGCACCGAGGCGCCGTACTTGTGATTGAGCGCAGTGCGCTCCACGCCGTAGATGTCGGTGGACGAGCTGCCCATGGGCAGGAAGACCGTGTTCATCAGCGGGTCGTAGGACATCGGCGCCCAGCTGTTGGGCGTGCTGCGCACGTAGGTGCTGCCAGCAGCCGGCGCCTGCTTGTCTTCGGGGTTGCCCGGGTCGAAGGCCCAGCGCATCTGGCCGCTGATCACATCAAAACCACGGATCACGCCGCCCGGCATGTCGGTCTGCACGTTGTCCGCCACGCGGCCGCCCACCACCACGGTGGTGCCAGCGATCAACGGCGCCGAGGACAGTTGGTAGTAGCTGTCCGGCACATTGCCCAGGCCCGCCTTGAGGTCGACCTGGCCATGGGTGCCGAAGTCTTCGCAGAACTGGCCGGTGTCGGCGTCCACGGCAATCAGGCGTGCGTCGATGGTGTTGGTCAGCAGACGGCGCTGGCACTGCGCACCGGCGGGTACGCTGGCGGCGATGACCGGCGAGCTGCCCGGTTGGGTGGGCTGCTTGAGCGGCGCGGTGGCGTCGAAATACGCCATGCCACGGCAACGCTGCCACACCGCCGACTGGGCGTTGACCTCGTTCTTCCACAATTCCTTGCCGGTGTCGGCATCCAGTGCGATCAGGTTGTTGTGCGGCGTGCAGATGAACACCTTGTTGCCGATCTGCAGCGGCGTGAGCTGGTCTTCGGCGCCGTTACCGTCGCTGATGGCCACGTCACCGGTGCGGTAGGTCCAGGCCACTTTGAGCTTGTCGACGCTGTCACGGTTGATCTGGTCCAGCGCGGCGAAGCGGCTGCCGCCTTCGGTGTTGCCGTAGTGGGCCCAGTCTTTCTGCGCATCGGCTGCAGTCACCGGCGTGACGCCAGGACCGGCGCCGGTAGGGGCAACGCTCGGATGGGCGACAAACATATTGCCCGCCGCCACAGCCACGCCCACCGCCAGCACAGCCGCCACGCCATACGCGCCACGCGCAGGCCGGCCGACCAGCAGCGGGTATACCAGCGCCACCACCAGGCCAATGGCTGCGAACATGAACAGCCGCGAGAACAGTGGCCAGAACACCAGGCCCACGTCCGCCACCGCCCAGATCGCCGTGCCGACGAGGAACGCGCCGAACAGCCACGCGCCCGCCGCTTTGCGTTTGGCGATCAACAGCCCGGCAATCGCCATGGCCACGCCGCCGATCAGGAAGTACCAGGAGCCACCCAGGCTGACCAGTTTGGCGCCGCCGACGGCAAGCGCAAGGCCGAGCAGGGCGATGATCACGCCCAGGCCCAGCAGGAAGAATCTAGAGACGCCAGCGGCGCGCGGTGCTCGTTTCATGTCGAAAGGACTCGATTGAGAGAGGGCAAAGACCGGATTTTAGCAACATAAGTAACCGGTTAGTACATTACAGTCTCGCAATAGACTGTTACCGAGACTGCCACAGTCAATTGAGAGGGGGGGGTGAGGCCATCACTGTGGCAAGCCCCAATGCCAGTCAGTTAAGCGCAGCTCCCCTGTGGGAGCGGCGGTGCGACGATTTTCCTGGCCTTTGCCGGCAGCGCCTCGCGGCTGAGCCGCATCATTGTGCTGGGCACCGTGGTGTGTGCGGTGTCGCTGTGCGCGATGGCGGCCAACCCGCCGCTGGGGTTCACCCTGGCGGCACTCGCCGGGCTGGGGTTCGGCATCACGGTGAGCAATGTCAGCAGCAATATGACCCTGCAAGGCGCCGCGCCGGAAGCGCTGCGGGGCAGGGTCATTGCGTTTTATATCGCCATGCGTTTCGGCTTTGAAGCGATTGGCGGTTTGCTGGCCGGCCTGCTGGCGGCAGCCCTGAACGTGCAATGGACCCTGTTGGTGGCGGGGGTGTTGCTCGGGGCCTACCAGATATGCAGTGGGTTGCTGCACAAAAGGGCCGAGAAAGGGCGGCGCTAAAACGCTTGCCGCCGCCCTGGCTGGCTAGAACTTGAAGCGCCCCACCAGCCCCTTGAGCTGCGCGGAAATATCCGTCAAGCGCCCCGAACCGGTCTGCGCCGAATGCGCGAAGCCTTCGACCAACTGCGCATCGGCATGGATCTGCGCGATATGGCGGTTGATCTCCTCGGCCACCTGGTGCTGTTCCTCGGCGGCGGTGGCGATCTGGGTGTTCTGGTCGCGGATCGAATCCACCGAGCCACGGATCTTGTCGAAGCTGTCGCGGGCCTGCTGGATGCGCTCCACGCTGGTGTGTGACACCTGCAGGCTGCCCTGCATCTGCTGGGTCACTTCCTGGGTGCGGCGGGCGAGGTTGCCGAGCAGGCTGTCGATTTCGCCGGTGGAGTCGGCCGTGCGGCGCGCGAGGGCGCGGACTTCGTCGGCGACCACCGCAAAGCCACGGCCCTGGTCACCGGCGCGCGCGGCTTCGATGGCGGCGTTGAGCGCCAGCAGGTTGGTCTGTTCGGCAATCGAGCGGATGGTGTCGAGGATGGTGTTGATGTTGTGGCTGTCCTGCTCCAGCAACTGCATGGTATGGGTCGACTTCTGCAGGTCTTCGCTGAGCTTGAGCACGCTGCCGGTGGCTTCGCCGATATGCTGCTCGCCGGTGTGCACGTCGCGGTAGCCCTGGTCGGCGCTCGCGGCGGCGGCGCTGCAGGAGCGTGCGACTTCGTTGGCGGTGGCCACCATTTCGTTGAACGCGGTGCTCACCAGTTCCACCGCTTCACGCTGGCGACCGGCGGCCTGGTTCAGGTTGTTGGCCACATCGCTGGTGTCGGCGGCGGCGGTTTGCAGGTCGGCGGACGCATTGCCGATGCGCTGCACCAACTGCGCGATCATGCCCAGGAACTGGTTGAACCAGCCGGCGAGAATGGCGGTTTCGTCCTTGCCCTGCACCTTGAGCTGGCGCGTGAGGTCGCCTTCACCTTCGGCAATTTCCTGCAGGCCATCGGCCACGCCGCGAATCGGGCGCACGATCACCCGGGCGAAACTGGCGCCGACGATGGCGAAGACAATCGCGAGGGCGGCAGCAATGGCGGCGATCAACCAGGTGAGACGGGTGGCGTCGGCCATCACCTCGTCACGTTTGATCAGGCCGATAAAGCGCCAGCCCAGGTCTTTGGAGCTGACCACGTTGGCCATGTAGGGCACGCCGTCGATCTCGACCTGAGTCACGCCGTCGCCGCGCTTGGACAGCTGCGCGTAGTTGGGGCCCAGTTCGGCCAGGGGCTTGAAGTTGTGCTTGGCATCGCTGGGGTCGACCAGCACGTTGCCATTGGCTTCCACCAGCATCAGGTAGCCGCTGTCGCCCAGCTTGATGTTGCGCACCAGTTCGGTGAGCTGCTTGAGCGACACATCCAGGCCAACCACGCCGACGATCTTGCCGGCGGCATCGGCGACGGTGTGCACGGTGCCGATCAGCGTCACATCGTCGGCCGCCCAGTAATAGGCGCCCGTGCGCACGGTGGTGCCTGGCGCGGCGACGGCGGCCTGGTACCAGGGGCGCAGGCGCGGGTCGTAGTTGCTGATCTTGGGGTCATCCGGCCAACTGGCGTAGCCGCCGTCGCTCAAGCCCAGAGACAGGTAGGCGGTGCTGGCATGGCTTTTGGCGAACTGGTCGAAAATCGCCAGCAGTTCCTGATTGGTCGGGGTCAGCGGGATTTTCGCCGCGTCGGCGCCCACGTAGCTCTTGAGATCCTTGGCCGCGACCATGCGTGGGTCCTTGGCCAGGTAGTCGACGTTCTGACTGATGCCGTCGAAAAACTGCTTCATGCCATTGTCGATCTGACGGATTTCGCGGCCACTGCTGTCGAGGAAATTGGCCTTGGCCCCCTCGCGCACATTGAGCACGACCAACACCGCGACGAGGATCACCGGCACGCACGCGATAGCCGCGAACGCCCAGGTCAGCTTCTGCTTGATATTCATGACTTCACCCGCGGATATTTATAGTTTTGGCAAGGGGAAACGCTAGCGCTGAATGTCGCATGGTTTGTTTTGAGGGGAGATTGCCATGCGTACCCCCGGTTTATCGACCGAGGGAGCATTCACTTGAGAGGAGTGGTGGATCAGCCGGGGGTGGAGTCGGCGAGGGTGTCACGGCGCATCGATTGCAGGTTTTTCTCGATGGTTTCGCAGATGGCTTCCATCTGGATCTGGTGTTCGCTGGAGCGGAACGGGCTTTGCAGGTCGGTGCCGATGCGCTCGATGGCCAGCAGCATGAAGCCCACCACGGTGGACGCCAGCGGTGTGAACCAACCCAGGGATTCCACCAGGCCCACCGGCACGATCAGGCAGAACAGCGAGATGAACAACCGTGGAAAGTACACATAGGGGTAGGGCAGTGGCGTATTGGCGATGCGCTCCATGCCGCCCTGGGCGTTGGACAGATCGACCATCGTCGATTCGATCCGCGCCAGGCGAATGCTGTCCAGGTGCCCGGCCTTGTATTCGCGCGACAGTATCGCTGCGGAGCCGGTGAGAATGTCATTGGCAAAGTTGTTGGTGGCGCCATTGCGCGCGAATTCTTCGGCGGGAATAAACGCACGGACCTCATCCGGGCATGGCTTGCCCCGCAGGTGAGCGGCCAGGCAGTTCACATAGGCCACATGCCGGCGCAGCAAGGTGGACTTGATCGGGTTCACGTCACTGCCGGGGTCGTCAAGCAGGGTCAGCACCTGGCGCGCGAAACTGCGCGAATTGTTGACCATCGCCCCCCACAGCGTGCGCGCTTCCCACCAGCGGTTGTAGGCGCTGCTGTTGCGAAAGCTGATCAGCACGATCAACGCCGAACCCAGCAGCGTGAGCGGCATCAGCGGCAGGTTGACCTTGGCGTTGAGGAACAGCATGAAGTCCACCGTCACGGCGATATCCCACAACAGCAGCCAGAACAGGGACCAGCCCACGTAGCCCATGGTCTTGATGATCAGGCGGTATTTTTTGAGGATGGCGGCTTTCAAATGAGGACCTCGCGGCGGGGCGGTGAGCGACTATGCTCTAGCTCGGACGCCAGCGTGCGGGGAAGGTTCGGCGCGGGACTGAATCGGTTAAGCCACTTAGGCAGTTTCGGAACAATTTTGGTAACGACGCGGTCCGCTTGTTTAATCACTATAGATTGCGCTCAAGGCAAAACGCCATTATCGGTACTGCAATTGAGATCAGTGCATCCAAGTTGTTTGATCAGGGCTTTTTCTCATGTGTGGCAGTTCGTTGAAGTTGGCGATGGAAGAATCGGTGCAAGCGTTTGAGCAGCATGTTGAGTTTGACGCTTGCATGCGTATTCATTACAAGATGTTACTGGAGACCTATGCAAAAAGAGCATTTTTTTATAAGACGGCTTTGAAGTTCAACCGTTTGATGGTGTCGTTTACGTTGCTCGGCACCTATTTTTCCAAACCGGTGCCGTTACTGTCCGAGGTCAAAGAGTTTTGTGTGGCGCGCGGTTTTTCTTCCCGGAACAGTCTTGAGTCGATATTCCTGCTGTTTCGCGCATTGGGGTTCATGAAGGTGGCGGGGCACCCGGATGACAGCCGCCTGCGGGTATTCGGCCCGTCGCCCCAGGCCTGTCAGGAGGTCAGGTTACTGCTCAGGTCGGTGGTGGAACCGACGCAGCTGATGTGCGCCGGACAGGACATTTTTGCGGGTGTGGAGCAGTTGGATGATCACGCTTACCTGTCCCGTTATTTCAAGGGTTATGCGACCCTGCTCGGCAATGACCTGTCGATTGATCTGTTGTTGCCTGACTGTTATTGGCTGGTCAAGCGCGATGCCGGGCATATGTTGATGCTGGCGATTTATAACGATGCCTGTGCACCGGATAATTCGGGGGCAAGTTTCCGCGTGTCCTCCTATTTGTCTATCGCCGAACAACTGTCCGTGTCCAAGACCCATGTTATTCGCCTCGTGCAGGAAGGCGCTGATCGGGGGTATTTCAAGGTGCATTCGAAAACCCAATTGGAAGTACTGCCGTCCTTTATAAACCTGGTCCGAAGATTCATGGCGTATTCATTTGCCACTTGCTTGCACAGTCTTAAACTGAGTCATGTCAGCCGCACATAGACCGCCAGCGCACGGAGAGTCAAGGGATGCCGAATAACGTGAAACTCAGGCCGCGCATGCAACGTCTGTTGTCTCCGGCGGTGACTCAAGCCGAACTGATCGGCATCATCGCCTGGCTGGGCGTGTTGCTGGCCGGGCCGCTGAAGACAGCCGGCATGGCGGAAGGGCTGGTCACGCTGGGGCTGCTGCTGGTGTGCGGCTACCACCGTGTGGCCACCAACTTTTTCGTCTGGCGTGTGCTGGGTGTGGTGTACATGGTGTTGCTGTGCGTCGGTTTCTTCCATGTGATCGGCGCCAACCTGGAGCTGCGCGTGTTTGCCTTGCCGCTGGCGGTGACCCTGGTGGTCAGCAGCGCGCTGCTGTTTATCTCGGTACAGGACTTTTTGCTCTGCGCGGCGCTGGTGTGGGCGGTGATGTGGCCGATCCTCTCCGAGTCGTTCTACGAGGGCGCGCAGGTTTATCTGTTCATCTTCTGCGCGGCGTCGGTGTCGATCGGGTTCATCCTGAGTTTTTCCTACCTGAAGAACCTGCGTTCCGTGCTGCTGGTGGAAAGCGAGTTTCGTGTGTTGGCGCAGACGGACTACCTCACCTCCATTCTCAACCGGCGCGCACTCATGGAGAGTTTCGCCAAGTTGATCGCTGCGGGGCAGAGCGGCTATTTCCTGATGCTGGACATTGACAGTTTCAAGCTCAAGAACGACCAGTTCGGCCACGATGTCGGCGACCGGATTTTGTGCGCCATGGCCGATTGCCTCAAGGCCACGCCCGGCAGCCACAGTTTCGGCCGCATCGGCGGTGAGGAATTCGGCGTATTGCTGGTGGGGGACGACCCTTCAGTGGCCAGTGCGTTTGCGTTGCGCCTGCTGCACAACATTCGCTGCAGTGTTGCGCCGCCCCATCATTACACCTGCAGCGCGGGCATGACCGGCTTCGCGGCGGGAGCGGACATGTCGACGGTGCTCAAGAATGCCGACCGCAACCTGTATATGGCCAAGCGCAACGGCAAGGACTGTGTCTATCTGGACGGCGCGCCGGTGCGGGAGCAGTGCGGTGACGCGGACACTCGCGTCACCACCAGGGTCTGAATCAGCCCTGGGCCAGGATGCTCGCCAGCAGCCCGGGAAAGCGCGTCTCCAGTTCCTCGCGGCGCAGCGAGTTCATGTGAGTGGTGCCGACGCTGCGGGTGTGCACCAGCCCGGCGTCACGCAGCACGCGGAAATGGTGGGACATGCTCGACTTGGGGCGCCCACCGTCCAGTTCGCCGCAGGAGGCCTCCGGCACGCCGGCCAGGCAGCGCACGATATCCAGGCGCACGGGATCACTCAGGGCATACAGCAGGCGCTCGAGTGTGAGGTCTTGCAGGGCTGGGTGTTTGAAGGCTCGCATGGCGGCGGATGATAACAGGGGGGTAGCGCCGAATACCATAGTTCGATTACCATCGAACTATCGAATTACCCACTTCACTTCTGGAGTTTCCCGATGACTGCACTGTTCGAACCGTTCACGCTCAAGGATGTGACACTGCGCAACCGCATTGCGATCCCTCCAATGTGCCAATACAGCGCCGATGACGGCATGGTTAATGATTGGCACCTCGTGCACCTGGCCAGCATGGCCCGTGGCGGCGCCGGGTTGCTGGTGGTCGAGGCCACCGCAGTGTCACCGGAAGGGCGCATCACGCCAGGCTGCGCCGGTATCTGGAGCGATGCCCACGCCCAGGCTTTCGTGCCGATGGTCAAGGCGATTAAGGCCGCCGGTGCCGTGCCGGGCATCCAGATCGCCCACGCCGGCCGCAAGGCCAGTGCCAACCGCCCGTGGGAAGGCGATGACCACATGCCACCCTCCGACCCGCGTAGCTGGGAAACCATCGCGCCTTCGGCGATTGCCTTCGGTGCCAACCTGCCCAACGTTCCGCGCGCCATGACCCTGGACGACATTGCCCGCGTCAAGCAGGACTTCGTCGACGCCGCGCGCCGCGCCCGTGACGCCGGCTTTGAGTGGATCGAGCTGCACTTCGCCCATGGCTATCTGGGCCAGAGCTTCTTCTCCGAGCATTCCAACCAGCGTACCGACGCCTACGGCGGCAGCTTCGACAACCGCAGCCGTTTCCTCCTTGAAACCCTGGCCGCCGTGCGTGAAGTCTGGCCGGAAAACCTGCCGCTGACCGCGCGTTTCGGCGTGATCGAATACGACGGCCGCGACGAGCAGACCCTCACCGAATCCATCGAGCTGGCCCGCCGCTTCAAGGCCGGTGGCCTGGATTTGCTCAGCGTCAGCGTGAGTTTCACCATTCCTGACACCAACATCCCATGGGGCCCGGCGTTCCTTGGGCCGGTGGCCGAGCGCGTACGCCGCGAAGCCGGTATTCCAGTGACCTCGGCCTGGGGCTTCGGCACGCCGGACCTGGCTGAAGCTGCGTTGCAAAATGGCCAGCTGGACCTCGTCTCGGTAGGCCGCGCGCACCTGGCCGACCCGCACTGGGCGTATTTTGCCGCCAAGGAACTGGGTGTGGAAAAAGCCTCGTGGACCTTGCCCGCGCCTTACGCGCATTGGCTGGAGCGCTATCGCTAAGGCGAGCTGTACCGCTGCATGAGCCACTCGATCGAGTGGCTTTTTTTTGGTGCGCCAGGCATGGCGCGTTGCGCGAAGCGCAACCAGTTTGGCTGTGGTGGCCACGCTGGTGACTTGGAGGTGAAAGTCCTCTACACACCCGGCAAGGGGAAGTGTTAGCCAGAGGCAAGGGTG